>CP145873.1:439016-440755 GCA_041941865.1 Candidatus Dasytiphilus stammeri | reverse complement strand
AATTTGATTTTAGTTCTTTAAAAAAGAGAAAGTAACTGCATATTTGAATGTGCACTGACGGAGTGCGAAAGATAAAGTTCTGTTCAAAATTTAACGGAACAGAATGAAGTAGTTTTACCTAAATAAGTAAAAATTAAGCAAATAAACTTGAATTGAAGAGTTTGATCATGGCTCAGATTGAACGCTGGCGGCAAGCCTAACACATGCAAGTCGAACGGCAGCGGAGAAAATTAATTAATTTTCTGTCGGCGAGTGGCGAACGGGTGAGTAAAATCTGGGGATCTGCCCGACGGAGGGGGATAACTATTGGAAACGATAGCTAATACCGCATATTCTCGTAAGAGAAAAGTGGGGGACCAGATAAGGCCTCACACCATCGGATGAACCCAGATGAGATTAGCCTGTTGGTGAGGTAAAGGCTCACCAAAGCTACGATCTCTAGCTGGTCTGAGAGGATGACCAGCCACACTGGAACTGAGACACGGTCCAGACTCCTACGGGAGGCAGCAGTGGGGAATATTGCACAATGGGGGAAACCCTGATGCAGCTATGCCGCGTGTATGAAGAAGGCCTTAGGGTTGTAAAGTACTTTCAGTAGACAGGAAGAATGAAAAATTAATAAAGTTTTGTTTTGACGTTATCTACAGAAGAAGCACCGGCTAACTCCGTGCCAGCAGCCGCGGTAATACGGAGGGTGCGAGCGTTAATCGGAATTACTGGGCGTAAAGAGCACGTAGGCGGTAAGTTAAGTCAGATGTGAAATCCCTGGGCTTAACCTAGGAATGGCATTTGAAACTGTCTTACTAGAGTCTCATAGAAGGAGGTAGAATTTCGGGTGTAGCGGTGAAATGCGTAGAGATCCGAAAGAATACCAGTGGCGAAGGCGACCTCCTAGATGAATACTGACGCTGAGGTGCGAAAGCGTGGGGAGCAAACAGGATTAGATACCCTGGTAGTCCATGCTGTAAACGATGTCGATTTGGAGGTTGTAGGAAAACTATGGCTTCCGGAGCTAACGTGTTAAATCGACCGCCTGGGGAGTACGACCGCAAGGTTAAAACTCAAATGAATTGACGGGGGCCCGCACAAGCGGTGGAGCATGTGGTTTAATTCGATGCTACACGAAGAACCTTACCTGGTTTTGACATCCACAGAATTCTGTAGAAATATGGAAGTGCCGTAAGGAACTGTGAGACAGGTGCTGCATGGCTGTCGTCAGCTCGTGTTGTGAAATGTTGGGTTAAGTCCCGCAACGAGCGTAACCCTTATCCTTTGTTGCCAGCGCATAAAGGCGGGAACTCAGAGGAGACTGCCAGTGATAAACTGGAGGAAGGTAGGGATGACGTCAAGTCATCATGGCCCTTACAACCAGGGCTACACACGTGCTACAATGGCTCATACAAAGGGAAGCAACCTCGTAAGAGTAAGCAGATCTCACAAAATGAGTCGTAGTTCGGACTGGAGTCTGCAACTCGACTCCACGAAGTCGGAATCGCTAGTAATCGTGGATCAGCATGCCACGGTGAATACGTTCCCGGGCCTTGTACACACCGCCCGTCACACCATGGGAGTGGGTTGTAAAAGAAGTAAGTAGTTTAACCTCCAATAGGAGGAGGGCACTTACCACTTTGTGATTCATAACTGGGGTGAAGTCGTAACAAGGTAACCGTAGGGGAACCTGTGGTTGGATCACCTCCTTAAAATTAATAAGCATTCCGTTCAGTGCACATCCAAATTAG
>CP145873.1:0-438919 GCA_041941865.1 Candidatus Dasytiphilus stammeri | reverse complement strand
AGTTCTTTAAAAACATCAAAATTTTCGATAAACATCCAGAACATTTGTGGGTTGTGAGGTTAAGCAATTAAGCGTACATGGTGGATGCCTAGGCAGTCAGAGGCGATGAAGGACGTACTAATCTGCGAAAAGCACTGGTTAGCTGATAGGAGCGCATAAACCAGTGATTTCCGAATGGGAAAACCTGATGCAATTCATTGCATCATTATTAAGTGAATATATAGCTTAATAAAGCAAACCAAGGGAAATGAAACATCTGAGTACCTTGAGGAAAAGAAATCAAATGAGATTCCCTTAGTAGTGGCGAGCGAAAAGGGAAAAGCCTAGAGTTATTATTAATTTCTATTTTAGTAGAATGATTTTGGAAAAATCAACGAAACAGGGTGATAGTCCCGTATACAAAAAAATATAAATTATTAACTCAGTAAGTAAAACGGGACACGTGATATCCTGTTTGAAGATAGGGGGACCATCCTCTAAGGCTAAATACTCCTGACTGACCGATAGTGAACAAGTACCGTGAGGGAAAGGTGAAAAGAACCCCGGTTAGGGGAGTGAAATAGATCCTGAAACCATGTACGTACAAGCAGTAGGAGTCCTTTTAGGATGACTGCGTACCTTTTGTATAATGGGTCAGCGACTTGTATTCTGTAGCAAGGTTAACCGTATAGGGGAGCCGTAGGGAAACCGAGTCTGAAAAGGGCATTGAGTTGCAGGATACAGACCCGAAACCCGGTGATCTAGTTATGGGCAGGTTGAAGGTTAAGTAATGTTAACTGGAGGACCGAACCGACTGATGTTGAAAAATCAGCGGATGACCTGTGACTAGGGGTGAAAGGCCAATCAAACCGGGAGATAGCTGGTTCTCCCCGAAAGCTATTTAGGTAGCGCCTCATGAAGTCATCAACGGGGGTAGAGCACTGTTTTGGTCAAGGACCTTACCGGGTTACTAAACCAATGCAAACTCCGAATACCGTTGAATGTTATCATGGGAGACACACGGCGGGTGCTAAGGTTCGTCGTGGAAAGGGAAACAACCCAGACCGCCAGCTAAGGTCCCTAAGTCATAGTTAAGTGGGAAACGATGTGGGAAGGCTTAGACAGCCAGGATGTTAGCTTAGAAGCAGCTATCATTTAAAGAAAGCGTAATAGCTCACTGGTCGAGTCGTCCTGCGCGGAAGATATAACGGGGCTAAATTATGCACCGAAGCTGCGGCAGCATTATTTTTAATGTTGGGTAGGGGAGCGTTCTGTACGCCTGAGAAGACATGTTGAAAAATATGTTGGAGGTATCAGAAGTGCGAATGCTGACATAAGTAACGATAAGGTAGGTGAAAAACCTACCCGCCGAAAAACTAAGGTTTCCTGTCCAATGTTAATCAGGGCAGGGTTAGTCGGTTCCTAAGATGAGGCTGAGAAGCGTAATTGATGGAAAACAGGTTAATATTCCTGTACTACTTATTACTGCGATGGGGGGACGAAGAAGGTTAGATTAGCTGAGGAACGGTAGTCTCAGTTTAAGCGTGTAGGTGGGTAATTTAGGCAAATCCGAATTACTATTAACACTAAGGCGTTATGACGAATCACAATTGTGATGAAGTAATTGATACCCAGCTTCCAGGAAAAGCCTCTAAGCGAAAGGTAATAAATAACCGTACCCTAAACCGACACAGGTAGTTAGGTAGAGAATACTAAGGCGTTTGAGAGAACCCAGGTGAAGGAACTAGGCAAAATAGTGCCGTAACTTCGGGAGAAGGCACACTGGTAGATAGTCAAATCCAAACGGATGGAGCTAAAACCAGTCTAAGATAATAGCTGGCTGCAACTGTTTAATAAAAACACAGCACTGTGCTAACACGTAAGTGGATGTATACGGTGTGATGCCTGCCCGGTGCCGGAAGGTTAAATGAAGGAGTTAAGGGAAACCTAAAGCTCTTGATTGAAGCCCCGGTAAACGGCGGCCGTAACTATAACGGTCCTAAGGTAGCGAAATTCCTTGTCGGGTAAGTTCCGACCTGCACGAATGGCGTAATGATGGCCAGACTGTCTCCACCTGGGACTCAGTGAAATTGAAATCGCTGTGAAGATGCAGTGTACCTGCGGCAAGACGGAAAGACCCCGTGAACCTTTACTGTAGCCTGATATTGAATATTTAATTTTAATGTGCAGAATAGGTGGGAGACTATGAGATGTAAACGTCAGTTTACATGGAGTCGTCGTTGAGATACCACCCTTTAACATTGAGTGTTCTAACTGAGTTCCGTAATCCGGAATCAGGACCATGTCTGGTGGGCAGTTTGACTGGGGCGGTCTCCTCCTAAAGAGTAACGGAGGAGTACAAAGGTCAGCTAATCACGGTCGGATATCGTGAGGTTAGTATAAAGGCATAAGCTGGCTTGACTGCGAGCGTGACGGCGCGAGCAGGTGCGAAAGCAGGTCTTAGTGATCCGGTGGTTCTGTATGGAAGGGCCATCGCTCAACGAATAAAAGGTACTCCGGGGATAACAGGCTTATACCGCCCAAGAGTTCATATCGACGGCGGTGTTTGGCACCTCGATGTCGGCTCATCACATCCTGGGGCTGTAGCAGGTCCCAAGGGTATGGCTGTTCGCCATTTAAAGTGGTACGCGAGCTGGGTTTAGAACGTCGTGAGACAGTTCGGTCCCTATCTGCCGTGGGCGTTGGAAGATTGAGAGGAGCTGCTCCTAGTACGAGAGGACCGGAGTGGACGCATCACTGGTGTTCGGGTTGTCACGCCAGTGGCAATGCCCGGTAGCTAAATGCGGAAGGGATAAGCGCTGAGAGCATCTAAGCGCGAAGCCTACCTTAAGATGAGTCTTCCCTGAAAACCTTAATGGTTTTCTGAAGGGTCGTTGAAGATAACAACGTAGATAGGCTAGATGTGGAAGCGTAGTAATACGTTAAGCTAACTAGTACTAATCACCCAATAGGCTTAACCTTACAACACCAGAAATGTTCTATAAAAAATAATACCAGACAGTTAAGCGCAGTAGAACCACCTGATCCCATCTCGAACTCAGTAGTGAAATGCTGTAGCACCTAGGGTAGTACGAGGTTCTCCTCGTGTGAGAGCAGGTATCTGTCTGGCTATTTTGTTGTTTTTAAACGATAAACTACCGATTGTAAGGCTAACAAGTAACCTTGCACACCCAATCCACAGATAAAACCAGCTGAAATATCAGAAAAATATGAATTTTGACGAAATGATTCACGATCATATATATTTGATATATGAATTTCAAGAAAAGGAATATTAACTGCCAGCAGTGCATCTCGTAATGCTATACTACTATGAGTATAGGCGGCTGGATTGATGATCATATAATCGATATGTTCATCTATTGATGCGTAAATAATTTCAATGAGTTTATCCTCTGCATTAGATTGAAAATGATATAGTCTTACATTCAGAAATGAAGCTTGTGCTATCATATTCTCCACAACTTTTTTGAGAGATAAGTTTCCATATTTATTAGGTTCACGTATTCCTAAATAATTTAAATTAGGACCGTTTAAAAGTAAAATATTAAATAATATTTTCATTTTTAATTTATCCTGGATATGAAGAAATTTCTTGGAAAAGATGACACCATAATTATTGTATTAACTTCATAATTCCCCAAAAATTATTTATCTCTTTATTTTACTAAAAAATATAATATCAGATCAGTCTTATGGACTGTTTATTTTTTAGTAACTACTAACCTGGTAGTGAAAAAGTTAGTGCTATTGCGAAAATAATCAATTTGTGTTGTATAGACCAATTCTGAAACAATTAGATAATTGTCATATGAAATACCACTAAATATGGATGATCATTAACTAATATAAATACGAATACCATCTAAAATCATTTGTGATGCTAACATAATTAATATTAATCCCATTAATCTTTCCAGGGCATTCATTCCTTTTTTTCCGAGAATTCGCAAAACTAGTCCTAATGACATCAAAATACTTAATGTCATAATCCAGGCTATCAGTAAAGAAGATATTATTAATATCATTCGATGTTGATATTTATGTGATAATAATATTAAGGTAGCTAATAATGTAGGACCTGCTACTAGTGGAAGAGCAAGAGGTACTATAAATGGTTCTTCAACTGGGGAAGAACTATTAGCAGACGATTCCTTTGAAGGAAAAATCATTTTTAGTGAAATTAAGAAAAGAACTATTCCTCCTGAAATAGATACTATTTCGGTTCGTAAATTTAAAAACTGAAGGATTTTTTCTCCTGTCAAAAAAAATAAGAGCATAATTACTAACGCAATAATCATTTCACGTAGAATTATTAGATGACGTCTTTTCTTTTCTAAAGGTTGTAAAATTAACATAAAAATAGGTAAATTACCCAAAGGATCCATAACAATAAACAAAAGCAGAGTAAGAGAAATTATTTCTTTCATAAGATAGATACTCCTTGCTGTGAAATATAGGCAAGTAAAAACAATAAAATATTGTTAGTAAATATTTAAAAAATATAGTGAAAAAATATAGTGGTTATTTTAGTATAATTATTTTATAAAGTGTACAATATATAAATATTAATTTTAACGTAGATAATTATATCCATTCAGATAAATTATACAATAACGATTTAAACAAATAATAAGATAAATCACTTGGAAAAAAAATTTTCTGAAACCAATATTAGTTTCTCACTTGCTTAAAGGTTAAACGGATAATAAAAAATAATTTTCATAATGATCAAAAATATTTTTATTTACTTCACAACAAGTAGGAAAAATAATATTTGGCACAATCAAAATTTGCAAAAATCATTAGTTATTAATATCTAACTACGTTAATAACGACATTGTTACCAAAGTTTCCAAAATAAAATTTCAGTTCTTATAATTCTAGTAGTTAGTTAGAAAAATTTTATATCATAAAAAATATTGGTTATCTTGTACAGAAGAAGATCAGAAACTCATCAGCTGATTCAGTATTATCAATAATAAATTTTCTCACCTTAATTTCTAGAAAAAAGATGATTTTTTGACATAAGAATTTAACCATTCCCTAATTCGGGTTTGTTGTAACTTAGTGAGAAACATTCCTAATTTAGTTCTTCGCCATATTGCATCTTCTATTTTATAGACCCATTCATTTTTAATTAAATAATTTAACTCAGCTTCATAAAAATCACATCCAAAATTTTCCCCTAAATCAGAAATAGTTCGAATATCTTTCAGAATACGATTGCTATTACTACCGTAGGTATATGCATATCGTTTTGCCAGTGATTTGCTAAGAAACATATATCGTTCATATAAATAATCAGCATAATGAGTACGATTTCTTCCTAGATGTCCCCCCGGTAAGATATTATTTTTGGTCCATGAAGGACCAGTATGTGGAAAAAATTTAGCTAGCATATTCACTGCTTGTTCCGCTACTTTTCTATAAGAAGTAATTTTTCCTCCAAAAACAGATATTAAAGGAGTATGTCCATGAAATTCATTCAAATCTAAAAAATAATTTCTAGTAATATGTTGTGGTGTATGAGATGTATCATCATATAAAGGCCTAACTCCAGAATACGACCAAATAATATCTTTGGAGAAAATTTTTTTCTTAAAGTAGTAGTTACAAACTTCAAGTAAGTAGTTTATTTCTTCATCAGAAATCATAGGATTTTGGGGATTATCTTGATATTCTATATCCGTAGTACCAATAATAGAAAATTTGTTCAACCAAGGAATAACAAAAATAATACGATGATCTATATTTTGCAAAATATAAGCATAAGGTTCTTTGTGAATTCTAGGAACAACAATATGGCTCCCTTTTATCAACCTAATACGATATTTAGAAGAAATTTTGACCATTTCTTCTAATACTATGTTAACCCAAGGTCCCGCAGCGTTTACTAATCCTTTAGATCTCCAGATGACTATTTGACCATTATCTATATCCTTAGCTGTGACATTCCATAAATTATTTTCTCGTTTTGCTCCAATTACACGAAAACGCGTTCGTACTTCACTTCCATGTTTAATTACTTCTTGAGCATTAGATACAACTAAACGGGCATCATCTACCCAACAGTCTGAGTATTCAAAACCCCGCGATATATATGATTCTAAAACCGAGTCATTTTTCACAAATTTGATACTTGTGCTTTTAGGTAAACTAATCTTACTTAAGTGGTCATATATAAAAAGTCCTATTCTAATAATCCAGGCCGGACGTAAACGTGAACAATGAGGAAAACGAAATCGCAGGGGAAAAACAATATGTGGCGCAGCATTTAATATTATTTCTCGTTCTGCTAGTGATTCTCTTACTAGTTTAAACTCATAATTTTCCAGATAACGTAATCCGCCATGAATTAATTTAGAACTAGCAGAAGATGTAGCACAAGCTAAATCATTAGCTTCTAAAACTAACACTGATAGTCCACGTCCCGCCGCATCTGCTGCAATACCCACACCATTAATTCCACCTCCGATTACAATTAAATCTTTTAATGTTTTTATTTCCATATCACCTTATTATCCTCCTTAATCAATGTTGCTCTCTGTTAATAGTAAGAGTGTGGTCCTCGTTGATGTTCAGTTGTATCTTGCACTCCTTGCAATTGAGGAAAATGGTGTAATAATGTTTTTTCAATATGTTCCTTCAGGGTAAAAGCAGCCATTGAACATCCATTGCAACCGCCACTAAAGTTTAAAATAACAAAACCTTCAGGAGTAATTTCTGTTAAAGTGACATATCCTCCATGTTCCTGGAGTTGGGGATTAATTTTCATATTAAGTACAGATTGAATTCGTTCTTTTAATGAAACATCGTCAAGTGGTTCTATAAGATCTTTTATCTTAGGTGTGTTTAATATCAATTCTGATTCAAATGAGTCTTTATTTTTCACAAAATCTATTTCAGCATCTTCAACCCAAGGTGCACTTGTAACATCTATATAAATAGAAAAGTGCTCATATTTTAATTTCAGATCATCCTCTAAAATTGAATGAGGTAAGCAAAAAGCTACACCACATTCAGCATAATAAGTTCCAGGATTAGTTACATATATACGAAGATGTGTACCTTCTTTTTGACTAGCTAATAATTTTCGGAAATGTTCCTGAGCGGTTCTGGTAATTTTAATCTGGATCATTGATCCTACCTAAAAATAGTTAATAAAATTTTTTTTGATATTAAAGACTAATATATTATATTTTATATCTCAATAAGAAAAATATAAAAGTTACTAGAATAATTTTTGGTTGATTACTCTCAACTATATGGAGTAGTAAAAAACCAATATTATTTAATTTATTTGACGTAGTCGGTCAAAATAGTAAGAGACTAATTTTCATATTATTTACTTTCTTATTCTTGAAAACACTGATTTATAGTACTGGACCCGCACGTAATAAATTTTTGTTTTTCGAAAAATTGTTACATTGAAAGTTTTTAATAAACTGATAAGCTAAATACCTAGCATTTGTTATCCATTGATCTGGATGGTGATAACAATTTCTAGGGTCAAGAATATTCTGGTTAATTCCAGAAATCTTTCTAGGAATTAA
This sequence comes from Candidatus Dasytiphilus stammeri, assembly GCA_041941865.1. GTDB lineage: Bacteria > Pseudomonadota > Gammaproteobacteria > Enterobacterales > Enterobacteriaceae > Dasytiphilus > Dasytiphilus stammeri_H. The sequence goes on along the minus strand of CP145873.1, from coordinate 431,363 downwards.
AAGATGAAAGATAGGTAAAATTAAATTTTTACTATTGAAAAAAATTTGTTGATTCAAGATAGCATTAATAATAACACGAGTTTCCCAAAGAGAAATACGCTTGCCTAAGCCATTCCAACCTGTATTCACCAAAAAAGTTTCTGCCTTAGCAGACTTTATATACTTTAATAGTAGACAGGCATATTTAGTAGGATGTAAAAGTAAAAAAGGTGCTCCAAAACAAGCCGAAAAAACTGGAATGGATTTTTTTATTTCTCGTTCAGTACCAGAAATTTTAGATGTAAATCCAGATAAAAAATAATATTTAGTTTGGATTGTAGTGAGCTTAGAGACAACAGGAAAGACCCCAAAAGAATCTGCAGTTAAAAAAATAATCTTAGTAGCATGTCCTACTTGTGAAACTGTCCGAACAATATTCGGAATATGTTCAAGAGGATATGAAACTCGAGCATTTTGTGTAATGTTAGTATCAGAAAAATTGATTGAACCGTCAGGCTGAACACTCACATTTTCTAACAGCGCATTCCGTCTAATTGCATGGTAAATATCAGGTTGTTCTTGTTCGGAAAGGTTCATAGTTTTAGCATAACATCCACCTTCAAAATTAAAGACACCATTACGATCCCAACCATGCTCATCATCTCCTAGTAATTTACGATGTGGATCAATAGAAAGCGTGGTTTTCCCCGTTCCAGAAAGACCAAAAAAAATTGATACATCATTTTTTGTTCCTACATTCGCTGAACAATGCATAGATGCTATTTCTTTCTGTGGAAGTAAATAATTCATAATGGAGAATAATCCTTTTTTTATTTCTCCTCCGTACCAAGTTCCACCTATAAGTTGTATATTGTCAGTAAGATTAAACACAATAAAATTTTCTGAATTTAATCCCTGTTTTTTCCATAAAGGATTAGTACATTTAGCAGCATTCATAAGTACAAAATCAGGATGAAAAAATTTTACCTCTTCTTCTTTAGGAAGAATAAACATATTGGTGAAAAAATGTGCCTGCCACGCTACTTCAGTAAAAAAACGTACTGCTAACCGAGTATCACATTGAGATCCGCACCATGCATCTACAATAAAAATTCGTTTTCCTGATAGTTGTTGAGTCACAATCTTTTGAAGATATTTCCAAATCTCAGGAGAGAGAGGATGATTATCACTCTGTCCATTAGACCACCATATTTTTTTGTTAGTATTATCATCACATACTACATATCTATCTTGAGGAGACCGGCCAGTGAAAATTCCAGTATTAACTGCCAGGGCGCCGCAGTTAGTTATAATTCCACGTTCTAATTGGGTTAAATTAGGTTTTGTTGCCTCACGATATAAAGTTTGATAATCAGGATTATAAATTATTTCAATAGGATTATTAATATGATAATTACTAAGATCTTGTTTAGTAGGTCCATTTCGAAAAATACACATTTTATTATTTCTCCATTGATCTTATCATTCTCAAAAGATTATTTTTATGTTATAATTTCATAACTTAATAGTAAATAACTGAAAATTAAGAAATTTTATTTTTATTTTAAAATGATGATTCTAATGTGAAAGATCAGAACGTACGTTTATCCTAATTAATCTACAATATTTATTTATATTTCAATATTTTTTCTTAAAAAAAAAGAAATAGTACGTTATGATCACGTATCAATAATCTTTTGTGAAGCAAAAAGACATAGTACTAATAGTGCTGTGTTATCATTAGATAAATAACTTAACATATCAACGTTATTAATTAGACTACGTAAATAAAACAATGGGAAGAATAGTAGAAAAACGAAATATATTTTTAATTGGTCCCATGGGTGCAGGAAAAAGTACTATTGGACGGATATTAGCTCAGCAACTAAATATGGATTTTTTTGATTCTGATCAAGAAATTGAACGGCGGACGGGAGCCGAGATAAGCTGGGTTTTTGATGTAGAGGGTGAAGAAGTTTTTCGAAAGCGAGAGCAAAAAATTATTAATGAAATTACTGAAAAACAAGGAATTATCCTAGCTACAGGAGGAGGCGCAGTAAAATCACGTCATACCCGTAATCGTCTAGCAGCTCGCGGGGTAGTTGTGTATCTCCATACCACTGTGGAAAAACAAATGATACGGACGCAACGAGATAAAAAAAGACCTTTATTACTACAAACAAATAATAATTGTGACCCACGAGAAATATTACAATTTCTTGCTAATGATCGAAATCCTTTGTATCAGGAAATAGCTGATCTTACGATTTGTACTGATGATAAAAGTACTAAGATTGTCGTCAACCAAATCATTATTTTTCTTCAAAAAAGTTAAGAGTTTGCTAACTGGTATTAATATGGAAAAAATAATAGTTAATTTGCAGTCACGTAGTTACCCTATTACTATAGGTACTGGTTTGTTAAAGAAAGTCCTGAATTTTTTTCCTTTCAAATTACCAGAACAGACCATGATAGTAAGTAATAATACTATAGCTCCTATTTATCTTGCCAATATAGTCACATTATTTAAAACTAATGGAATATTAGTTGATTATATTATTATTCCTGATGGAGAGAAATATAAAAATTTACATTCTGTAAATTATTTAATTAGTGAACTTTTGAAAAAAGCCCATGGACGTGATACAACATTAATTTCTTTAGGTGGAGGAGTAATTGGCGATTTAACTGGTTTTGCAGCTGCAAGTTATCAACGGGGAGTACGTTTAATTCAAGTTCCCACTACCCTGTTATCACAGGTAGATTCGTGTGTAGGAGGAAAAACGGGGGTTAATCATTTTCAAGGTAAAAATATGATTGGGGCTTTTTATCAACCTGCTTCAGTACTAGTAGATATTAGTTGTCTAAATACTTTACCTAAACGAGAATTGATTTCTGGAATTGCCGAAGTAATAAAATATGGTCTGGCATTTGATAGAATATTTTTTCAGTGGGTAGAAGAAAATATTGATAATTTATTAAATCTAGAAGAAAAATCGCTAGTACGGTGTATACGTTATTGTTGTGAATTAAAAACTAAAATCATTACTAGTGATGAACAAGAACAAAGTGTGCGAGCATTACTTAATTTAGGACATACTTTTGGACATGCTCTAGAAAGAGAGTTAGGATATGGAAAATGGCTGCATGGAGAAGCAGTATCCGCTGGATTAGTAATAGCTTGCCGTACGGCAGAAAAAATTGGAGTTCTGACCAGAGGTATTACCAATCGGGTAATTTCATTATTAAAACGTGCTAGTTTACCTGTCAATATTCCACATTTTCTAGATCCAAACATATTATTTAATCATATGTTACGAGATAAAAAAATAAGGTCGAAAAAATTACAATTAGTATTACCTTTAAGTTTAGGTGAAGCACAACTCTGGAATAGTATTCCTTATAATATAATTATTTCTGCTATTAAAGAGAGCCATCAAGAATTTGATAGTGAACAAAACCAGAGGAAAAATAAATTTTTTTTTTAGATAGATATCAAAATGAAAATCAAAGATTTACTCCTCTCATCCTCAATTTTATCTGCTGATTTTGCACGATTAGGAGAAGAGACTACTAGTGTTATAGTAGCGGGAGTTGATATGGTACATTTCGATGTCATGGATAATCACTATGTACCTAATTTAACTATAGGACCAATGGTACTAAGATCACTTCGCAATTATGGAATTACTGTACCAATTGAAGTGCATCTTATGGTATCTCCGGTAGATAGAATTATTCCGGATTTTGCTCTAGCAGGTGCTAGTATTATTTCTTTTCATCCTGAAACCTCCGGTAATATTAATCAAACTATAAAAATAATTAAACAACATGCTTGTCAAGTTGGTTTAGTATTAACTCCGGAAACTAGCTTTGAGACAATAAAATCGGTGATTGATCAACTAGATGTCATTGTAGTCATGGCAGTTACACCGGGATTTGGTGGACAATCTTTTCTTCAGAGGACATTTTTCCAAATTCGCCAGATCAGGAAACTCATTGAGTATAGTGGCTATAATATTGATCTAGAAGTAGATGGAGGAGTTAATATTAATAATATCTGCGACATTGCTATATCTGGGGCTAATATTTTCGTCATAGGATCGGCAATTTTTAGTCAATCAAAAACTCATTATAATCATATAATTAACTCTCTTCGTAGAGAATTATTAAAATTTCATTAAATTAACCTCAATTGGTAATTGCCAACATGATACTGTAGAACATAGTCAGGATTTACAATGAAGAAAACAATTGTATTTAGTGGTACTCAACCTTCAGGTGAGTTAACTATTGGAAATTATATAGGTGCCTTGCGGCAATGGGTACAACTCCAGGATGACTATCAATGTATATATAGTATCGTTGATTTGCATGCTCTTACGGTGAGACAAAATTCATCGCAATTACGTACCGCAACGTTAGATACGGTGGCACTCTACTTAGCTTGTGGTTTAGAAGCAAATAAATGTATTATTTTTGTTCAATCACATGTACCTGAACATACACAGCTTAATTGGATATTAAACTGTTATACTTATTTAGGTGAATTAAGTAGAATGATACAATTTAGGAACAAAATATCACAGAATAATAATTCTATTATTGCAGGTTTATTGAATTATCCGATATTAATGGCTGCTGATATTTTATTGTATCAAACTAAGCATGTGCCTGTGGGTGAAGACCAGAAACAACATTTAGAATTAAGTAGAACTATTGCTCATCGGTTTAATAAAATTTATGGACCTGTATTCACTATTCCTGAGCCTATTATTTCTCAATTGGGTTCTCGGATAATGGCTTTACTTGACCCTACTAAAAAAATGTCTAAATCTGATAATAATCGCAATAATATTATTGGACTTCTAGAATCTCCTAAGTCAGTTTTAAAAAAAATCAAAAGAGCTGTCACTGATTCCGAATTACCTCCCATTATACGTTATGATATAAAAAATAAACCAGGGGTGTCTAATTTATTAAATATTTTATCTATAATCAGTGGAAAAAGTATTTTAGAGTTAGAAAAAGAATTTTCGCATCAAATGTATGATCAATTGAAAATTGCAGTAGCACATGCTATTTCTAGAATGCTGAGTAAAATACAAAAAAAATATAATATATTTCGTCGAGATGAGGTATTACTTCAGAAAATACTTCATGAAGGAGCATTAAAAGCCCGATCTCAAGCTAAAAATACTCTTCTTCAAGTATATGAAGCTATAGGATTATTGCTTTAAAAAAATTTTCTTTAGGAAAGATGAATAGCAGAAATTTTCACATATTTTGAATAATATTTCTTGCGAACAATAGACTATTTATTTGATTGAAAGTAGCGAAAAGATTACCAATATAATTGGTATAAAAATACTCCCGGTAATCTATGTCGTATCATTCCTATAAAAAATAGTAATCGCATAGTTCATGATAGGAAAGTCATCCCAGAAGTACTGTCTGTCATACTAATGTTATTGGTTCAATAAAAAAATTGTTGATAGAATAATCACTGAATATATATTCGTTCACCAAAAAAAAATAAACAATCTGATCAATTATTATTGAATAATTTAGATAAAAGTTATTTTGATATTAATTATTTTTCTCTACAGTACCATTTAATGATGAATATTACTTTTCCACTATATAGGTTTAAATAATATCAATTGATGGGTAATGGCTGTTTATCTATTATATAACGGATGATGATGAAAAATTTCGGGGAAATATTAAATATTTTTTATGAAAGTATGGGTTCAAGTTGGTATTAGATGTTTGGAGAAAAAAATTTTATTCTGGAGTAAATATATCTTTATGTTAGATTTTGTAACATTACAACCTATTTCGCTGGTCAATGGTACTATAACGGTTCCTGGTTCTAAGAGTATATCTAATAGGGCACTTGTAATAGCCGCTCAGGCACACGGTATTACTAGATTAACTAATCTACTTGATAGTGAGGACGTACGGCATATGCTTAAAGCATTGCACACCCTTGGAATATCTTATACTTTATCTCAAGATAATACGGTTTGTGATATAGTAGGATGTGGGGGACCAATTTATGTCAAAGAAAAAATAGAATTATTCTTAGGTAACGCTGGTACTGCTATGCGTCCTTTGACAGCTTTACTCAGCTTAACTCCTAATGATATTATTTTAACAGGAGATGCGCGCATGAAGGAACGTCCCTTAGGAGCTTTAGTACATGCACTACGACAAGGAGAAGCGATAATTGATATAGAAAAAGATGTTCCTCCTGTGCATTTGAGAGGAGGTTTTCAAGGTGGAAAAATCATCATTGATAGTAGTCAATCCAGCCAGTTTTTAACTGCTTTGCTAATGGCAGCACCTCTAGCTCCTAAAAATACCCAAATATTAATCACCGGAAAGTTAGTATCTCGTCCATATATTGATATAACATTACGTTTATTACGTGATTTTAAAGTTAAAATAGTAAATAATAACTATCGGGAATTTTTAATTAGGGGAAATCAACACTATCATTCTCCCGGAAGATATATAATAGAAGGAGACGCTTCTTCAGCTTCATATTTCTTAGCCGCTGGTGCAGTCAAAGGTGGAAAAGTAATTGTATCTGGAATTGGGAGTAATAGTAAACAGGGGGATATTTATTTTGCAAATATTATTCAGCATATGGGAGCAAAAATTGAATGGCGTGATAATGAAATTATTTGTCAACGGGGAAGAAAGTTAAAATCAATTAATATTAATATGAACGACATGCCCGATGCAGCTATGACCCTGGCAACGATAGCTCTCTTTGCTACAGGTACTACTACATTAAGCAATATTTATAATTGGCGTATTAAAGAGACTGATCGTTTGACTGCAATGTCCACAGAATTACGAAAAGTAGGTGCACAGGTAATAGAAGGACAAGATTATATATCTATTACGCCACCAGTAAAAATTACTTCTACTGAAATTAATACCTATAATGATCATCGTATTGCCATGTGTTTTTCGTTATTAGCACTGGCATCAGAACCCGTAACAATAGTTAATCCTAATTGTGTAAGAAAAACTTTTCCTAGTTATTTTAGTCAACTAGCAAATATTAGTAGTACGAGTTAAAGAAAAGGAGTGATAAATATTAGTAGGATACCGGTGATTACTATTGACGGTCCGTCAGGAGCAGGAAAAAGTGTGCTTTGTTATTCTCTTGCTAAAAAACTACAATGGAATTCATTAGATTCAGGTGCTATTTATCGAATTTTTGCTTTGTCCGTAATAACTAATAAAATATCTTTCAGCAATGAAATTGAATTATTATCTATTGCGAAAAATATGAATTTTTCTTTGGTACTGAACCACAATGGCAAATATGAATTTTTTTTAGAGAAAAAAAATATTACTAATATAATTAGGATGGAAAAAATAGGACAAATCTCTTCACATTTAGCTCAAAATTACTCTGTTAGAAAAGTACTAACAGATCGATTGCGTTCCTATAGGAAACTCCCAGGATTAATTGCAGAAGGACGAGATATGGGGACGGTAGTTTTTCCGGATGCAATTATCAAATTTTTCTTAAATGCTAGTATTGAAGAACGTGCCCATCGTCGTTTGTTACAGTTGCATAAAAAAGGATTTCGTGTTAATTTTCAGAAATTATTAAATGAAATAAAACTCCGTGATGAACAGGACCGCACGAGGGTAATATCACCATTAATACCAGCAAACGATGCTATTATCTTAGATTCAACTGGTATAAATTTGAGGAAAGTGATAAAAATAGCTTACGCATATTTTTTATCTTTAGCTGACTTAGCAAGTGAGTAAAAAGGATGAAATTTAATTTATTCACTATAATAATATCTTTCGTGTATAATAAGAAGAATAAATATTACCTAATAATAGGTAAAATCATGCCAACTCATGAATAGAGATGGATCCATTCAAATAATAAAGATATTTCAACATGACTGAATCTTTCGCAAAAATTTTCGAAGAGTCCGTAAAACAAATACAATCTCGACCAGGTTCTATTGTAAGTGGTATTATTGTTGCTATTGATAAAGATATAGTCTTAGTAGATTCTGGGTTAAAATCAGAGTCATCGATTTCTATTGAACAATTTAAAAATTCTCATGGAGAATTAGACAAAATAGAAACCGGTGAAAAAATAGATGTTTCTTTAGAAACAATAGAAAATGGTTTTGGAGAAACTGTTCTTTCACGCGAAAAAGCTAAACGCCATGAATCTTGGTTGCGTTTAGAAAAGGCTCATGCAGAATCTGCTAATATTACTGGTATTATTAATGGTAAAGTGAAAGGAGGGTTGACAGTCGATATAAATGGAGTCAGGGCATTTTTACCAGGTTCTTTGGTAGATATACGTCCGATGCGAGATTCTCAACCTTTAGAAGGAAAAGAATTAGAATTTAAAGTAATCAAATTAGATTTAAAACGTAATAATGTAGTCTTATCCCGTAAGGCCGTTATTGAATTAGAAAACAATGCAGAACGACAACAATTGCTATCTAATTTACAAGAAGGAAGAATCATCAAAGGAATTATTAAAAATCTTACGGATTATGGAGCTTTTGTTGATTTAGGAGGTATTGATGGATTATTACATATTACTGACATGTCGTGGAAAAGAGTGAAACATCCTAGCGAAATTGTCAAGATTGGCACGGAAATTAAAGTCAAGGTATTAAAATTTGATCGAGAACGCATAAGAGTATCCTTAGGTTTAAAACAATTAGGAGAAGATCCTTGGATATCCTTAGCACAACGGTATCCTGCGGGTACGCGTAAATATGGACGAATTACTAATCTTACGGATTATGGAGCTTTTGTGGAACTGGAAGAAGGAGTTGAAGGATTAGTACATGTATCGGAAATGGATTGGACTAATAAGAATATTAATCCATCTAAGATAGTTCATGTTGGTGATATGCTCGAAGTTATGGTATTAGATATTGATGAATCTCGACGTCGTATTTCCTTAGGATTAAAACAGTGTAAAACTAATCCGTGGCAAACTTTTGCTAATTCTTATCAGAAGGGAGATAAGGTTCACGGTAAGATTAAATCTATTACAGATTTTGGAATGTTCATTGGTCTAGAAGGCAATATTGACGGACTCGTACATCTTTCAGATATATCTTGGTATTTGAAAGGAGAAGAAGCAGTTGGACAATATAATAAAGGTCAAGAAATTACGGCAGTAGTACTGCAAGTAGATGTAGAACGGCAACGAATATCTTTAAGTATCAAACAATTAAGTGAAGATCCCTTGAATCAATTTCTTTCTGTCCATAACAGAGGAGCTCTAGTCACAGGTAAAATTATATCAGTAGATCAAAAAGGAGTGAAAATTCAATTATGCGAAGGGGTAGAAGGTTATCTTCGCTATCCGGAAGGAACTAATCATTTAAATTTTCATATAAAAGACGTAGTAGATTCTAAGTTATCTGGCGTAGATCGAAAAAATCGCATAATTATACTGTCTAGTACTGAAAAAGAAGAAGAAAAAAATAATTCAATCTCTTCTAATAATAAGACTAGTGATTGTTCTAGTGCTATGGCAGAAGCATTTAAAGCTGCAAAGATCGAAGATAAGTAAAAAAATTGTGGTGAAAGATCTAATTTTATCACTCTATTTTCTGAAAATGAGAAAAAAAGAAGTATTTTTATGAGAGTGTTAACATCTTGGACGTCGGAGAAAAAATTATCCATTTATAAGTGACATGTTGATTCGTTTCCCGCTGAATTTACTAATCAGCAACAGAAACTCATTTTTTAGTAAAAATAATTAGGAATTTTGATACCAAATGACTGTCAATTATTGAGGTTACTATTTGGAAAAGGAAACTGTCTTACTATCAAAATTGCAAAAAGTTAATTTGAAAACAATTGTTTTATTTAACTATTCTCTGAAAAATATCAAAATATTATTTCCTCATCAGTTAAGTTACTTCGTTGTTAACTGTTCTGGTTATCAGAAAAATGGAATATTATTTCTTTGTTTGTTGGGTCGTGCAGGATTCGAACCTGCGACCAATTGATTAAAAGTCAACTGCTCTACCTACTGAGCTAACGACCCTATTTTCATAATTATGGGTGATGACGGACTCGAACCGCCGACCCCCTCCTTGTAAGGGAGGTGCTCTTCCAACTGAGCTAATCACCCTCTAAGTTAATTATATGGATAGTTCAAAACGAGTCAACGATTTTAGGTAAATTAAATTTAATATTTTTTAATAATGGTCTTTGACAAAATATAGCAATGAAAATAAAAACTCGCTTTGCACCAAGTCCCACTGGTGAGCTACATATTGGTGGAGTGCGCACAGCTCTTTATTCCTGGTTATTTGCTCATCAAAACGGAGGAAGTTTTTTATTACGAATCGAAGATACTGATTATTTGCGGTCGAACAATAAATCTAGGGATATAATAATAGAGGGATTAACATGGTTGAAGATTAACTGGAATGAAGGTCCTTATTATCAATCAGATCGTTTGATACGATATAATGCAGTAATACATGATATGTTAAAAAAACGCATTGCGTATAAATGTTATTGCACAAAAAAACGTTTAGAAAAAATGCGCACTATCCAAATAGCAACTGGGAAAAAATCTAGGTATGATGGTCACTGTCGTAATATTGACCATAATAATACTCTAGAACAACCTTATGTAATTAGGTTTAAAAATCCTCAACAAGGAACTAGTTCTTTTCTAGATTTAATTCGAGGAAAAATTATAGTTCAAAATCAAGAACTAGATGATCTAATTATTCGAAGATCCGATGGTATCCCCACTTATAATTTTTGTGTAGCTATAGATGACTGGGATATGAAAATTACTCATGTTATTCGAGGAACTGATCATATCAGTAATACTTTTCGTCAAATTAATATATTAAAATCATTGAATGCTTTTGTACCTGCTTATGCTCATGTTTCCATGATTCTAGACGAAAGAAAACAAAAAATTTCTAAGCGTAATGAAGCAATGAGTATTATGCATTATCGTAATGAAGGTTATTTACCAGAGGCAATAATTAATTATCTAGTGAGATTAGGATGGTCATCTGGTAATAGAGAAATATTAAGTGTGGAAGAAATGAAACTATTATTTAGTTTAGAGGGAGTAAGTAAATCTACAAGTACATTAAATCCTAAAAAACTGTTATGGCTAAATCACCACTATATTAATACATTACCAGCTACCTATGTTGCATCACAACTTCAATGGCATATGAAAAAAGCAAATATTAATTATCAGAATGGACCTTCATTAACCAAAATAGTAGAACTATATGGAGGACGATGTAAAACTCTAAAAGAACTAGTAGTAGCTAGTCGATACTTCTATGAAAAAATTATCCTTCCAGAAAATTTATCTAAAAAATATCTTACTTATCACAGTAAAAAAATTCTGGAAATAATTCGCGATAAATTAAAGTCAATTGTTTCTCCGCAGGACTGGAACGTCAAAACTATACATAATTACATCATATCTACTGCAGAACAGCTAAAAATTAGTGTAAGTAAAGTGGCAATGCCATTACGAGTAGTTATAACTGGGACTAATACATCTCCCTCTATTGATGCGATTGTACATATTCTTGGTCAAGAGCGCATTATTAATATCATTAATAAGACGTTAAATTTTATGGACAGTAAATAATTGTCTATATTTCTGAAGATGGGGCTATAGCTCAGTTGGTAGAGCAATTGCATGGCATGCAATCGGTCAGCGGTTCAAATCCGCTTAGCTCCACATCCTAAGCTAATTACAATAATTCAAATTAATTCATTATTGTAATATCATTATACTTCTCTAAATTATGATGATAGATTGGAAAGTATCGGATCAAAACTATTGATTTTTGATCAACGAAATAATTTTTGGACCGAAAGTGTTCCCTGTAGGAATCGAACCTACAACTAGCCCTTAGGAGGGGCTTGTTATCTCCCTTTTAACTAAGGGAACATATTGAGTTACTGTTATCTTGATTTTATTCCATTTTTATCTTATTAACTATAGCCAAGAATTGCAGTTGAGAACTAATCACGTGAAAGCTATCATTGTAGAAGATGCTATTAGTGATCAGAAGGAATTAATCTGGCTATTTAGTAATTTTAGTAAAATAATTGGGATAGAAGGAATATTTGATGATGGACTTAATTTTTTGAAATATCTTCTCCATCATAAAGTAGATGTAATATTTCTGGATATCCATGTTCCTACTATAGATGGAATTATGTTAGCTAAAACTATAAATAAATTAGCTAATAAACCGTTGGTAATTTTTATTACCGCCTATAAAGAACATGCTATGCATGCTTTTGAGTTAAGAGTATTTGATTATATACTAAAACCTTTACAAAAAAATCGAATTATAAAGATGTTACGTCATCTCGAAAAAAATAACTGTCTGTTCTCCTCAAAACACAACCAATATTTGTCTTCTAGTTATAGACATCCTAATTTTCAGACTATTAATTTACTTCAGAAGAAACGATTTATTGTTACTAATATTAGTGATATCTGCATAGCAGAAGCTCATCAAAAAATAACATTTATTTATACCTGTTTAGGTGAACAGTATGTAATGCCTGTAAGTATTGCAAAATTTTGCGAACAACTTCCTTCTTCCTATTTTTTTCGGTGTCACCGGTCTTATTGTGTGAATATAACTCATATTATCGAAATTGAACCGTGGTTTAATCATACTTATTTACTTCAACTTCGGCATCAAAAATTACGAGTTCCGGTGAGCCGGAGTAAAATAACAATTTTTCGTCAAATTATGCATATTTAACGTTAAATAATTCCTTTGCAAAGGATGGTTATACATTTTTGATTTGCCATTATCTCCTCTTAGTTATAATTTTATTGTTATAACCTTCTTTACGATTACGAGATCCAAATGTTCGCACACCACCCAAAATTATAGAATACCATATTCTCTGAGTTGTTTCATCTTTTTAATTATTAAAAAAATCTTGAAAACAAGGAAAAATATGTTTGGCCAAAATCCCGCAAGAAAAAAATCAACTGATAGGAATATTCTCTGGGTGGAGGAAATATACCAAACAGTTCAAGGAGAAGGACCATATAGTGGTATTGCTGCTACTTTTATCAGACTATCAGGTTGTAACTTAAAATGTTACTGGTGTGATACACAATTCGAATTATTTAAGTTTTATCTCTCTCCTGCAGAAATAATTAAAAAAATATATAATCGAAATTCTACTCCTCCAGAACTGGTAGTTATTACTGGTGGAGAACCTTTTCGCCAAAATATAGTACCATTAATAAATATCCTTCTCAAGGAACAATTTACAATTCAAATAGAAACAAATGGTACTATTCATCGACCTCTTAATAACAGTGATAAAAACGTTACGATCGTTTGCAGTCCGAAAACTCCTCAATTACATCCCCAGAATGTCAAAATAATTACCCACTATAAATATATAGTAGCCCATGGAGAAATTAATACCCAAGATGGTCTGCCTGCTTTTTGCACTCAAATTAAAGGTAAACACATAAAGTTATTTAGACCACCTAGGGGAAAACCGATCTATCTTATGCCACGAGATGATTATAATCCAGAAGGGAATAAACAAAATAGAATTACTTGTATAGAAGTAGCTATGAAATATGGTCGAATATTCAATATTCAATTACACAAATACTTACAACTTCCATAAGTATGGGAAAATAGTCAATAAGCAACATGTTAGATAAAGAGAGGTATTATGTCAGATATAGCTAAATTGAAAAAAGAAAAAGTATATCAAGCAGTAGTAGATATTTTACAATATCTGGGGGAAGATGTAACGAGACAGGGACTAATTGATACTCCGGAACGGTTTTTAAAATCCTTAAAGGCTCAAACAGAAGGTTATTCTAAAGATCCCCATCAAATTCTGGAAAAATTTTTTGAAGAAGTAGAAGGATACAATAATTTAGTACTGCTTCAAAATATTCACTTTGAATCTACATGTGAACATCATCTTGCTCCCATAGTAGGTAGTGCCATAGTAGGTTATCTCCCTGAAAGAAGAGTAGTTGGTCTATCAAAATTAGCCCGGGTAGTAGATATATTCTCCAAAAGATTGCAGATTCAGGAAAGATTAACAGCGCAGATTGGACAAACAATGGATGAAGTTCTACATCCTAAAGGGGTAGGTGTTATCATTCGTGCCCGACATAACTGTTTGTGTACCCGGGGAGCTTATAAACCTAATGCCTTTATGACGACTATTTATTTTTCGGGAATTTTTGAAAAAGATTTGTTAAAAAAATCCGAATTTTATAAATCTGTTTCGCTACCGTGGGGTACGGGAGTACATTATTCTCAGTAAGGAATATATATCATGTATAAAATAAATCGAAAAATTGAAATTGATGCTGGACATCGTATTAAAGCACATGCTTCGAAATGTCACAATTTACACGGACATAGATATTCTATTCTTGTCACTCTAATATCTAAAGAATTAATTTCTGAAGGAAGTCAATCAGGCATGGTAATGGATTTTAGTTTTGTAAAAGAGGTAATGAATGAATGTATTGATAATAATTGTGATCATGCAATTATTGTAGATGCAGAGGATGATTATCTAATAAATATATTAGATATAGGAGAATATGGTCATAAAGTACAACAATCAAAGAACGCTTTACTTATCCATAACAGCGCTCAAATGAAAATTTATATTGTTCCATTTTCTCCTACCGCCGAAGCATTAGCAAAACACTGGTATGAAATTTTATCTGTCAAAATATCCAATCGCTTTATGATAACACATCCGATGATGATAGATTCGGTAAGAGTTTATGAAACACCTAATTGTTGGGCCCAGTATCCAGCTTATAATAAGGAGATATTAATAAATGTTTAGAAAGAGTTACGTATTTGATGATGTGCTACTTGTTCCAAAGTTAACTTATGCATCGAGTAGAAAAAATATTGATATTAAGGTTAATTTAAACCGAATAGGAGAGTTAAGTCTTCCCATTATTTCTGCAAATACACAATGGTGTACTGAAGCAGCTATGGCTACTGAAATATCACGATTAGGAGGAATAGGAATCATCCATCGGATGTGCACCTTGGAAAAACAAGTGAGTGAAGTCCGCATAGTTAAAACTAACTCTAATTTTTTAGCTGAGAAAAACCTCCAACCTACTGTAGATAAATATGGTCACTTAAAAGTGGGAGCCGCGGTAGGGGTTATTGACGATTATTTTGATCGAGCAACAAAATTAATTCAGGCTGGAGTAGATTTTATCACTGTAGATGTAGCTCATGGACATTCTAAGCAGGCACTAGATGCAATTAAAAAGTTAAGTGATCATTTTCCCGATATACCTTTAATAGCTGGTAATGTAGCTACGTCACAGGCAGTACTAGATTTAGTCAATGCTGGAGCAAGTATAATAAAAGTTGGGATAGGACCTGGGAGTGTATGTACTACTAGATCTATAACGGGTGCAGGAATTCCTCAGCTTACCGCTATTATAGATTGTGTTCAATCTGCTAAAGAATTAGGTGTGAGTATTATTGCAGATGGAGGTATCAGAAGTTCAGGTGATATAGTAAAAGCATTAGCCGCTGGTGCTACGTGTGTAATGTTAGGAAAAATGCTGGCGGGAACTCAAGAAAGTTCTGCTCAGTTGATTGAAGTAGAAGGAAAAAAATATAAAGCTACGAAAGGTTTTGTGACCTTTGGTACGAAAATGGAAATAAAACGTTTACAGGGAAAAAAAATCACTAAAGAAGAATATATACACTATGTACCAGAAGGTATCGAAGCTTGTTTCGAATATGTGGGATCTTTACGAGAATATATTTATCAATTAAGAGGAGGCATTCAATCTGGTTTTAGTTATTGTGGAGCTAATAATTATTCGGAACTAGTAGCAAATCATGAGTTTATACATGTTTCTCCTAAAACTGATCAAGAAAGTATTGCTCATGCTATATATTCAGTCCCCCACCCGATTGATTATAAAAAAGAGGTTATCACTAATGATTAGTGTTTCCTGGGATGAAATTAACAGACTATCTCTTAAAATAGCATCAATTATTAGAAATAACAATATCCAATATAACTGTATTATTGGCATTTCCCGATCTGGTTTAGTACCAGCGGTAATTATTGCACATGCTCTAGGAGAAAAAAATTTAACATCAATTTCTATTCAAAGGAATAAAACGGATAATATTAACTCAGAAAAAATGTTTCCTAATATGGAAGAAGATATTGGTTTATTAATGGCTCAAAAATATAATCATTGGATTATTATTGATGATATTGTTGGAAGCGGAGAAACTATAAAATATATTAGGAAAACATTTACTGTTCCCAATCGGACAATATTTGTTGCTAGTTTGTTTTTTAATTCTAGCAATGGAGATGTTAATAAGATTAATAACTTTGTGGATTATTTTGGCCAAGAGAAACAGTCATGGGTAAGATTTCCTTGGGAACGACCTATTAAGTCCATATGAGAAACTTACTTTCTTACATCTCGGTTCAAAAAGTCGAACAATTATTATCTCCTAATTTAGAAGTATCCAAATATTTACATGATAAATATCATAATTTGGTTAATTATCCCATAACTATTTTTAATAAAATTATGTGTAAATCTAATATTCCTTATGTAGATAATTTATTAAAACGAAAAATTATTTTCAAAGGGTTGGAGATGACTGAGAAAAATTATCTTAAAAAATTTTATAACCGTATCAATAGATTACCTCCGGGTTATCATAATTGCGCTTATCAAAATAATACTAATAATTTGATCTTATCTTCTTACTCGCTATTAGATTTACCTTTTTTAAAGTATCAACCTCAAGATGCAGGTCGTTATTTAACTTCATTTATATTATGTATAGAGGATATTAATGGGATCAGTAATTTAGGTTTTTACCGTGGGGAAATTAAAAACCATAATACTATTGCAATATTTATAGATCGAAGAACTGATGCATTTCGAATACTTACTGAATGTTTGCAAAGAAGAAAAAAGTCTTATATTAGTTTATTTAATGGTGGACCTATAGCTACTTATATTAGTGCCGCAAGTAAAATTTCTGCTACGATTGATAGTTATTTATTTGCTAATGCGTTATCTCCATCAGCAATCACATTGTTGAAAAATAATCCTTATCCAGCAGTACCGAGTACTAGTGAAATAGTACTCTATGGTTACACGGAAGGAAAAAAAATCCAGGAAGGACCATTCTGTGAATTTAAGGGATATTATTCTGATAAAACATATAGCTATGAAGTAAAAATTAACCAAATATACACTCGACAAGATCCTTACTTTTTTGGAATTTTTTGTGGAAAAGAATCAGGACTTAATTTAATGCAATTTCAAAATGAAACTTTTATGTTTCATCAGTTACTCAAGCATCATGTAGCTGTAAAAAGAGTTATATATCCATTAAATTATTTTGCTGAATTTTGTACTATTATTGAAACAGAAATTCCTACCATAGAGATATTAAAATTAGCTATGAACTACGATTACAGAAGTAAATTATTTTTTATAGTTAGAAACGCTGATACTATTTTTTCCGATCTAGCTATTTTTAATTTTTCTCTCTTGAAAGATAGTTATATTAAACATGGAGTCAAAATAGGAAATAGAATTGGTAT
Source organism: Candidatus Dasytiphilus stammeri (assembly GCA_041941865.1). GTDB lineage: Bacteria > Pseudomonadota > Gammaproteobacteria > Enterobacterales > Enterobacteriaceae > Dasytiphilus > Dasytiphilus stammeri_H. The sequence continues at coordinate 413,711 of CP145873.1, read as the reverse complement.
TATGTTAGACAATAGAAATAATTATGAATGGTCAGAGTATTAATTCCGATTATTCCTTCCTAAAGGAAAAGGATAATCATTTTCTTATTTTTCCTTACTAGGAAGTAGATGAAAATTTCTCCGTCAATGAAAAAAAACTAAAACTACTCTATGTAGTTTATTTCCTTCTTGCGAGAAAAAATAATCTCTGAACAGTCGTGGCGATTGTGTATTATGTCTATTCCTTTTACACCCCAACTCCATTCGATGAATTTGAAAAATATTAAAGTTATGTGTAATTCCTGAGGATAAGCACTCTATGGAAATTTTCACTGATCTAATCTTTGGAGATAATAATGTAAGTAAAAGTAGCATTTTCAACAGTTTCCAGAATTCCTGGGGGTGAGATTAAGATGATACAAACTAGTTAATTAAGATTATTGTGTGATCCTATTTTGTGAAAATTAGGAGATAAAATATTTCACAATCATTATGGAAACCAATAATACTTACATTGTTTCATGATAATCATCATTAATTGTAGATGAGTTAGTCACTTTGGTGAGCACAAAAGTTATAGTATGAAATTCCTATCTAGGGATAATTGTATAAAAAAACTCAACTAGCTCCGAGAAAAATTTCTCAATTATTAGGAATAATATTTTTACCATAATTTATTGTTTTTTTTCGATAGGACAACAAAAATTCTTTATAGTTCTGCGGAGATAAATTATGTCTGGGGACAATATTTACCGACTCCGGAAGATAATACGTCCTTTACTTAAATCATACGGAGTAAGTTCTACCGTCACAGTATCTCCGGTTAATATTCGGATATAATTTTTTCGAATTTTTCCCGAAATATGAGCAGTGACTATATGTCCATTATCTAGTTTCACTCTAAACATAGTGTTAGGTAAAGTATCTAACACAATTCCCTGCATTTCAATATTTTCTTCTTTAGCCATCTCTCCCTCTATTTTGGTAATTTAATAAATAATCTTACTAACCGAGTATTCCTTTTGCTTCTAGATATCGAGCGGCATCTAATGCCGCCATACATCCACTGCTAGCAGAGGTAATGGCTTGACGATATACATTATCGGTGACATCACCCGCGGCAAATACTCCAGTTATGTTAGTCTGGGTAGAATAATTTTGAATTCTTGATTGGATTTTTATATAATTTTTTTCTAAAACTAGTTGTCCCTGAAAAATATCTGTATTTGGTTGATAACCAATAGCAATAAAAACTCCCATAACATCAATCTCTTTTGATGTATATGAATCTTCTAAAGAACATAATCGAATTCCTGTTACTCCAGTGTTATTGCCTAAAATTTCTTCTACTTGATATTGAGTATGAATAATAATATTTCCATATTTTGACTTCTCAAGTAATCTATCGATTAAAATTTGTTCTGCTCTAAAACGTTTCCTTCGGTGAATCAAATGTACTTCAGTGGCAATATTAGATAAATACAATGCTTCTTCCACTGCAGTATTACCTCCGCCTACTACTGCTACCTTTTTATTATGATAAAAAAAACCATCACAGGTAGCGCAAACTGAAACTCCTTTTCCTTTGTATTTTTGTTCAGATGATAGACCTAAATAACGAGCAGAAGAACCAGTAGCCACAATTAAAGCGTCACAACTATATTCTTTAGATTCTCCAAATAATAAAAAAGGACGATGGAGCAAATTTACTTTATGAATATAATCAACAATTATTTCAGTATGAAATTTTACGGCATGATCATACATCCGATTCATTAATTGCGGTCCTGTTAAATTACCCGGATCACCTGGCCAATTTTCTATAGCTAAGGTAGAAGTGAGTTGTCCTCCTTGTTGTAATCCTGTAATCAACCCAGGTTTGATATTAGCACGGCTTGCATAAATAGCAGCTGTATATCCGGCAGGACCGGAACCTAAAATTAGTAATTTTTTTTTGATCATAACAGAGTATCCTAATTCGTATTAGAAATTCATGTAAAAAAATTGAATAAAATATAAAAGTTATCAAAATATAATAATGCTTAATTAATAATTCGTACAATCATTATTTACATATGATTATAAATTTCACTGTTAATTTCCATGAAATGGAATTATGTTCATTAATAATATTAAATTAACACGAATATGGAAAAAAAAAGATGATAAATCCTAATCTTCTACGTAAAAACATAGATATAGTAGCTCAAAAATTAGCCCGCCGTGGTTGGTCATTAGATGTAGATACACTTCGACGGATAGATAAAAGTCGTAAATTACTGCAATTTGAAACTGAACATCTTCAGGCAGAGCGCACGAAATTATCTAAAAAAATAGGATGTATGAAAATCAATAATGAGGATGTCACAACATTTTGTCAAGTAGTTAAAAGATTAAGTCAACGTCTAAATGAAAAAAAAAATCAATTAAATAAATTAACTACTCAGTTTCAAAATTTGGTTATTATGCTTCCCAATATTCCAGCAGATGAAGTTCCTAATGGAAATAATGAAAAATGTAATATTGAAATAAAACGATGGGGAAAACAACGTAACTATAATTTTACGTTACGGGATCATGTTAAGTTAGGAGAATTGACTAATAGCTTAGATTTTAAGTCGGCTGCAAAGATTACAGGATCTAGATTTATCGTAATACAAGGAAAATTAGCTCGTTTACATAGGGCACTGGGACAATTTATGATAGACTTACATACTGAACGACATGGGTATACGGAAACTTACGTTCCATATTTAGTTAATTATGCGTCCCTTTATGGGAGTGGACAACTGCCTAAATTTCATCAGGATCTATTTTTTACTCACTGGACAAAAGAAGATGATGTTTGTTCCACTTTGGCATTAATACCTACTGCAGAAGTTCCATTAACTAATCTAGTCAGAAATGAAATTATTGAAGAAAAAAGATTACCAATTAAATTGATTGCATATACACCCTGCTATCGTTCTGAAGCTGGTTCTTATGGACGTCAAACCTATGGTCTCATTCGAATGCATCAGTTTGATAAAGTCGAACTGGTACAAGTTACGCGGCCGGAAGATTCTATGAATGTATTAGAAGTATTAACTAATCATGCAGAAACAGTTCTGAAGTTACTAAAGTTACCGTATCGAAAAGTACTGTTATGTGCTGGGGATCTAAGTGCAAGTGCATGTAAAACTTATGATTTAGAAGTTTGGCTTCCAGCTACAAAGACATTTCTAGAAATATCTTCATGCTCTAATATGTGGGATTTTCAGTCTCGGCGGATGCAATCACGTTATCGGAGTAAAATAAATAATAAAATTATTAGATTAGTACATACCCTCAATGGTTCGGGGTTAGCGGTAGGACGTACATTAATAGCAGTCATGGAAAATTATCAGAAATCCGATGGAACTATTGTTATTCCAGAGGTTTTACATTCTTATATGAATGGACTGAAATATATTTAAAAATCATTAATAATTGGGTCGTGAGGGAGTCGAACCCGCGACCGGTGGATTAAGAGTCCACTGCTCTACCAGCTGAGCTAACGACCCATATTTTTTTATTATAAAAAATTTTTCATGAAGAACTAAGTTTGAGTGATTTTTGTATACATACATGGATAGCATCCATTACGGCTGATCGAAGACCTTTTTCTTCTAAACACTTTATTGCTTCAATAGTTGTTCCTTGTGGAGTACAAACCTCGTCTTTGAGTACTCCTGGATGTTGGTTAGTTTCTAGTACCATTTGCGCTGCTCCTTTTACTGCTTGAGCACTAAATTGATAAGCCTGGTCTCTGGACATACCACTAAGTACAGCGGCATCCGCCATTGCTTCTATAAACATATAAACATAAGCAGGAGATGAACTGCTAACACCAATAACAGTATGAATCAGGTTTTCTGGAACCACTGCGGTTCTTCCGACTGCATTAAACAGATTTACTACTTCTTGTAGTTCTTGATCGGTAACTAATGTATTAGGAGTTACTGAAATCATTCCCTCTCTTACTAAAACGGGAATATTGGGCATAATACGAATAATTTTAATATTTTTTCCTAATATTTTTGATAATACCTGTAAAGTAATACCAGTAGCTAAAGACACTACAAGTACATTTGGGGAGAAATGATCAATTTTGTTTGAAATAATATTTACAATTACTGAACCTTTGACTGCTAACAACAAAATATCAGCATGTTGAGCTACTTCTTGTTCACTACCAGTCAGAGTAATTCCATACTTTTTATGTAAAAATTGCATTTTTTCTAAATTACAATCATATAAATAAATATTAGCTGGTAACATTATTTTACTTTTGACTATTCCTCCAATAATTGCTTGTGTTATATGACCTCCACCAATAAAACCTAAAATTTTTTTCATAAATATCTTCCTTCATTTAATGATTAGAAACAGGAACTTCATGCATCCATGCATGAAGCAATCGATAAGAAATAGCCAGAACTACTGGTCCAATAAATAATCCTATCATTCCAAAGGTAAAAAGTCCTCCTATTACTCCACCAATAACTAAAATTATTGGTAAATTTGCTCCCCTACGTATCAAAAACGTTCTTAGTATATTATCTATAGCTACAATAATACAGGTCAACATTAGTAAACTAGTTCCCCTAGTAGTATCTCCTTGCCAATAACTCCAGATAATAACTGGAAATAATACGGGAAGTGTTCCCAACTGCATTAAACAAAATAAAACTAATATTCCGGTTAATAAACTAGCATAAGGTATCCCGAATAATACAAGGATAATTCCTCCGAGAAGACCTTGGACTAAAGTAGTCACGGAAATTCCTAGAGCAACAGCCCGAATGGCTTGACTAGTGAGTAAAAGAGCAGTATCTCCCCGCTGGGGAGATAGTCTTCTTGCCAATTTTCGAACTACGGTTCCTATTTGTTCTCCTCGCCAATAAAGTAAGATGCTGAAAAATATCATGAAAATCAGATGTAACATAAGGTGGGCAACATGGGTCGCCTGTGACAAAACAAAAGTCATTGTTTTAACTACATAAGGTTTTATATATGCCATCATTGCGCTACTTTCACCCGATAAAATACTCTTCCAAGTAGAAGATAGTTTTTCTCCTATCATAGGAATATTTACTAACCAATGTAGTTGAGGTAATGGAATTTTTCCAGAGCTTAAATAGTCAATTAAAGGAATAATATTCTCTATCAAACTTTCTATGAGTAAACCAGCAGGTATGATAAATAGTAACAAGATCAGCATGATCATAACCACTACAGCTAGTATCCGTTGTCCCCATAGTATATTCTGGATTTTAATTAATATAGGCCATGTTGCTATTACTACCATACTCGCCCATGCAAAACCCGGAACAAATGGTTGTACAACCCAAAAACAGGTGATTATTAACAGGGTAATAAACATAAATAAAAACAATATTTGTGGTATATCCATCACTGCACGGAGATTAATTATCTGGTCATGTTTATCTTCACACATTTTATAACCCCTAATATTTGAATTTTCGCTAGCTTAATTTTTTAATTCTAGTAAATAATAATACTTCACAAATTCCACAACCGTCAATATTACTTTCTCCATAACTAGCCCGCATCTTGAAAAAGTTAATAAGTTTTGGTACGTCCGAGTGGATTTGAACCACTGACCACCATCACGTCAAGATGGTACTCTAACCAACTGAGCTACGGACGCCCTAATTCATACTCTTAAGAGCAATTTATTATCCTATTTTCATTATTCAATTCCTGTTTTGAAAATTTCTGATGCAGATAATCCTTGTAGCTGACGAATCCGATATAACATCATCATTGCTGCTGAAGTTAAACCAATAATAAATCCTATCCAAAAACCAGCAGGACCTAGAGGATGAACGACCCAGGAAGTTAATGCGAGAATATAACCACATGGTAATCCTAGTAACCAATAAGACAAGAAAGTTATAATAGATATTGAACGTGTATCTCTATATCCTCGTAAAATTCCACTACCAATAATCTGTATTGCATCAGAAATTTGATAAAAAGCTGCTAGTAACATGAGATGTGTTGCTATTGCAACTACTTGTGGATTATGGTTATATAACCAAGCAATATGCTCCCGGTATACAGCGGTAAAAATCGCAGTCAAGAGGGAAATCGCAATACCAGCACAATGTGCAGTAGTAGCAACTACACGAGCATTTGTTACTGATCCTTGTCCTAGTTGAAAACTGACTCTTATACTAGTCGCTATACCAAGTGACAGTGGAAAAACAAATACCAGTGAACTAAAATTTAGTGCAATCTGATGTCCAGCAACTTGTACTATTCCTAGGGGAGATATCAGTAAAGCGACTAGCGCAAATAAAGTTACTTCAAAGAAAAAAGCCAGAGCTATTGGAAAACCAATTGTCACGAATCTCCATATTGACTTCCAATTAGGAGTCAATTTGACTAAATATTGATTAGTTGCTTTCGTGATATCCTTCATAGAGCTAGTATAATTAAACCAAGTAATAATACTTAAAAACATTACCCAGTAAACTACCGCAGTGGCGATACCGCACCCTGCTCCACCTTGAGGTGGAATACCTAATTTTCCATTTATAAGAATATAATTGACTGGAATTTTCACCATCAATCCTAATAATCCAATAATCATCCCAGGCTTAGTGTTGGCCAGTCCTTCACATTGATTCCGCACCACCAGAAAAAATAAATATCCAGGAACCCCATATAACATTGCATGTAAATATTTAATGGTTTTAGTCGCCAGGAGGGGATCTATATGAGGCATAAAATGAATAATATAATTTGCATTATGGAGGATAAATATAATCACAACCGATGAAATAGCAGCTAACCAATAAGCCTGACAGGCTTGATAAGCAATTTGATCACGTTTATTTGATCCATTGAGGTGGGCTACTACTGGTGTGAGAGCCAAAATTAACCCATATCCAAATAAAATAACAGGTAACCATATAGAATTACCTATTGCAACAACAGCCATGTCAGTAGCACTAACAGCTCCAGACATCATCGTATCTACAAATCCCATAGATGTTTGGGATATTTGAGCCATCATTACTGGAGCTGCAAGTATGAATAGTTTACGTGCTTCAACCCAATATTTCTGCACTAATCTTATCCTTCCAGATATTTATCAACTTGTCTAAATAACCATTTTACCGTCAAATGATGATTTAGGCAACATTTACCTAAAATAACAGTAATATTATTTAAGCTAAAAAAGAACTTATCAACCAGGATGATTAGTAACTATTCCATTTCGCACTTTTTATTAGTAACCAAAAATAACACTAAATAATAGTACTTCATATTTACAATTATCAAAATCTGATATATAAATAGTATTTTTAGGGGTAAAAATTGTTGATATTAATTATATTTGACACTAGGGTAATAAATAGATAATTTCCTCAAATTTGCTGATTTTCATCAAGAGATAAAATCAACTTAATCAAGAAAAGTTTGTTTCTCACGATACAATATTATCCTTGTCCAATAAAAAATGGGAGCTAATTAGCAAAATAGTCAATTTCTCATCAACTTGGAAGTTATAACAATATTTAATCAATATAACCATATTAATAATATAATTGTATTCCACTTTATGGTATCAATATTAGAAAGAGTAATTTACTGGAAAAATATTAAAGAAAAAGTTATTATCAAGAGAATTATTCTCAATTCAAAAGACTAATAAATATTCGGGGAGAAGAGTAACTCAAATTTGGAAACAATAATTATTCATCGACCAATTACTTCGAAAAATACTAAATAATAGATAATATAAAAATTATAATTATTTTTCAGATTAACCAAAATTAATCAAGAATTATACTTGGAAGTAAAAAAGGAATTTATATGCAGAAGATAACTTATGATAAAATTAAAAAAAAAATTTCCGAAAATCCTATTCTGCTTTTTATGAAAGGTTCTCCACAATTACCATTATGTGGATTTTCGGAACAAATAGTACAAGTACTTTCCTCTTGTGTAAAAAATTTTGCATATGTTGATGTTTTAAAAAATCCTGATATTAGGTCTTACTTGCCGATATATGCAAATTGGCCTACTTTTCCTCAACTGTGGATCGATGGTCAATTAATCGGGGGTTGCGATATTATTACTGAAATGTTTCATTCCGGAGAATTACAAAAAATAATACACAACATTTCTCATAAATATCAAGTACATCAGTAATAACGTGAGAGATTTTTATTTCATGCACACTCTTTTTGAGCAATAACTTATTGTTATAGTAGGATAAAATTCATTACAAGACACATTAAAAATATTTTCATAATACATTAACACTTTTCCAAAGTGAATATCTTGTTGTCCGTTCAAGTTTTCGTTAGGTTAAAAAATTCTTTGAATAATGAATATAGATAATAATCTTATTAATCAATTAAAAGCACGTGGATTAATCTCTCAGATTACCGACGAGCAATGGTTGGTAAAAAGAATTACACAAGGACCAATTGTCCTTTATTGTGGTTTTGATCCTACAGCAGATAGTTTGCATTTAGGTCATTTAATACCATTGATTTGTTTAAAAAGGTTCCAGAATGCAGGACATCAACCTATTGCTCTGATCGGAGGAGCCACAGGCTTAATTGGAGATCCTAGTTTTAAAAATAGAGAGCGAATTTTAAATAATTTAGATACCGTCATCGAATGGAAGAAAAAAATTGTCCGACAGTTAACCCAATTTCTAGAGTGTGAGAAAGATAATAGTGTTATTATTGTAGATAATTATAACTGGTTGGGTAAAATAACTATTCTAAATTTTCTCCGGATAGTGGGAAAACATTTTTCAATTCAACAGTTAATTAATAAATCATCCGTAAAACAACGCTTAAAACGTAACGATTTAGGTCTGTCATTTACTGAATTTGCGTATAATTTATTACAGAGTTATGATTTTTCTTGTCTTCATATACAATATGGGGTAGAATTACAAATAGGAGGAGCGGATCAATGGGGAAATATTACTTCTGGAATTGATTTAACTCGTAGATTACATCACCAACAAGTGTGTGGACTAACTATTCCGTTAATTACCAAATCTGATGGAGTAAAGTTTGGAAAAACTGAAAATAATCCCGTATGGTTAGACCCTACTAAAACTAGTCCTTATAAATTTTATCAATTTTGGATTAATACATCAGATGATGACGTTTATCGATTTCTGAAATTCTTTACTTTTATTGATATTAAAATCATCAATAGTTTGGAACAAGAATGTAACAATCCTAATATGAGACGAGCTCAGTTTCTATTAGCAGACCATGTTACTAAATTAGTTCATGGCACTGAAGGATTATTGGCAGCAAAACGTATTACTCAAAGTTTATTTTCGGGGGTACTAACTCAATTGACAAAATGTGATTTTCAACAATTAATCCAAGACGGGATTCCATCTGTAGAATTATCATTATCAAATGATTTATCGCAAGCACTAGTCAATGCTCATTTAGTATCTTCTCGTCGACAATCAATAAATTTAATTGAACATGGGGCCATAGCTGTTAATGGATCATTACAATATAATTCACAATACCAGTTTAGCAATAGTGATCGACTTTATGGTCGTTATACATTAGTGCGAAAGGGGAAAAAAACATACTGTTTAATATGTTGGATAAGCTGAATAGCAGTGAATGTTTTGTTCTCTTTTATTTTAGGAATTTCCATTTTTAGCAATATTTTCTGACCAATTATGATAATATAATTTTCCATTACTTTATTTCTGAGATACTATGCTTTTGCCAGAAGTTCAGACAAAATAATTCCTGAATACCACTAAATTTCATAAGATCTAATCTAGATGAAATGAATTATCCTGTATTTATAGTAATGGACTTAAAAAATAACAGAATCGTTCAATAATCCGATGCCACAGAGGTCTAATCCTCCATCGGTGGACGTCTATCAGACGTGAATGAGTCAAATAATTTGACTGGATACAATACAGATTTTTACTAAAGTGGTTATCATCTATGACTATAGTTATTTCAAGATTAAGCCATAAACTCCGCATATCAAGATTTACTGTTCCTAACAAACTTAATTGACCATCAACATGGACGCTTTTAGTATGTAACAACCCTCCTTCAAATTGATAAATTTTTACCCCAGCTTCTAATAATTCACTAAAAAAAGAACGGCAAGCCCAATCTACTAAAAGTGAGTCATTATAAAGTGGAATAATAATACTTACATCCACGCCGCGCTGAGCAGCCATGCATATTGCCTGAAGTAAATCATCACTAGGGACAAAATATGGGGTAGTCATGATAATCGCTTTTTGAGCTGAAAAAATAGTGGTAAGCAAGGCCTGATGAATCATATCTTTAGGAAAATAAGGACCAGGACCAGATGCTATTACTTGTATAGCTTGTTCAGATTTTTTGGTGGTAGGAAAAAAAATATTAGTCAGGGGTGGTAAAATACGTTGACCAGTTTCCCACTCCCAGTCACAAGAGTAAATAATTGCCATTAAATAAGCCACAGGACCTTTCATCCGGAGCATTAAATCAATCCATTGACCTACCCCTGATTTTTGCCTAAAAAAACGTGGATCGACTAAATTCATACTTCCTGTATACGCAATATTATTATCAATAAGTATGATTTTTCGATGCTGACGTAAATCCAGACGTCGAAAAAAAATCCGCAATAAATTCACTCGTAAAGCTTCGATTACTTCTATTCCGGATTTGCGCATTAAAGATACCAAATTACTGCGCAAAAAATAACGACTACCTACTGAATCCAACATGATCCTACAGTTTACCCCGCGCTGAGCAGCAGTAATAAGTGCATTTGCTACGGTATTAGCCATGCCACCGGGTTGCCAAATATAAAAAACTATTTTAATATTATCGCGTGCTAATTGAATATCACGTATTATGGCTTGTAATGTCTTATCTGGGCTAGTTAGCAAATCTAATTTATTTCCTTTAACACTAGTAATTCCTTGACGTAACTCACAAAGGTTAAATAATGAACGTGCAACATTACTTTTCTTAACAGCAAATATTTTGGAACATTTTTGAAAATCATGAAGCCATTTTTTTATGGATGAACCCATAATTTGTGATCGTTTTGTTCTATTTTTTCCTAAATAAAGTTCTCCTATGGTAAAATAAGTTATTATGCCAAATAATGGAAGAATATATACTATTAACAGCCAAGCTATAGATGATTGTACTGCTCTCCGTTTCATTAATATTTTAACCGTCACGCTTGCAATCAATAGCCAATATAACAAGATCAAGATTCCGCTGATGAAGCGGTAGATAGTTGTCATAGGTAATTCATTATTATGTTCTTGAGTTTTTTTATGTTATTCAAATTTTCACTTTTTGATTTTTTCAATACTACTATTTATAGTACTATATTTATCATCGTCATAATCTCTCAAAGAGAAATGAATTATTTTAAGAGAATAAATTGGTCAAATATCTCTGATTTTGGACATGTGGTTGTTAGTCATATCCGGAACAAAAGTCACAAGATAAGGAGAAGGATACTTTTGGAATTTTGGAAGAGAATGAAGATCTTCTGGCAGAAGAGTATTATTCTTACTAAGAATAACGACCAGTTAGTTATATTATTTTACCCATCGAAAAACTACTTTTCATCGGACAAATCCAAATGAAATTTTTTTTCAGGGTAAAATCAACAGTGATATTCTCATTCATTTACAGTTAATTTCCTATTTCGAAATTCCAGACCTCATCTTAATCTCAATGAAAAAATAAAATATGTTTATTCCTAATTTCACACAGAGCTAATTAATTTTGTTTGAGCATCAAAACTTCCTCCATTTTCATGAGAACTATCTTCTCCCATTAAATAAAGATAAATTTGCATAATATCAGCTGCCCGGGGTAATAGTTCCGATTGTTCTTGCGGAAAAGCACACGCACGCATTTTAGTTTTTACAGGTCCTGGATTAATAGAATTGATTCGTAATTGAGTATTTTTATATTCATCAGCTAAAACTTGCATCAACCCTTCGGTTGCAAATTTTGATACACAGTATGCTCCCCATCCAGAACGTCCTTTTCGTCCGACACTAGAGCTGGTAAGTATTATTGAACCACGATGAGAACGTAATAGTAAGGGTAATAAAACTTGAGTCAGGAGAAAAGTGGCATTAATATTAACATTCATTACCTGTTGCCAAATGATAGGATTTTGTTTCAATATAGGTGTTATCTCTCCTAACATACTTGCATTATGTAAAATTCCATCAATTCGTGAATAATTTTCTGAAATTTTTTTCGATAAATGGATATAATTTTGTGGATTAGTTTCCTGAAAATCTATCACATAATAAAAGGGAGCATTTTTTTTCTTTCTCAGAAAATAAATTTCATCCCTAACCTTTTTTAATCGTGATTTATTTCGTCCTAATAAGACAATCTCCGCTCCATACCGGGCATAGGTAATAGCAGCTTCACGTCCTATTCCACTGCTAGATCCAGTTACTAAAATAATTCTATTAGCTAAAAGATTTATACTAGGTTGGTAATTCATCGATCCACCTCTGAAATTACTTTTAATTTTCATAGGAAAAAATCAAAACTAGAATATAAATACAGTACAATATACCACAATGGAAAAAAAATTTCCGCCCTTTATGTTATTCAACTAATAACTCAATAAGTAATAAGAGGTACTTTTTGTGGAATATATTCTAAGTTATGGATTATTTTTGGCTAAAATAATTACCATTATGATAACCATCACCATAATGCTTATTATAATAAGCAATATTATCCCATTTAAAAAATCATCAATCGGGAGATTGCAATTAACCAATTTAGGAGATCATTATCGTCAAATAAAAAATGAAATAATTTTCGCGTCTATACCATCAGATGAGCGGAAACGGGATCAAAAACAACAAAAAAAAAAATATAAGAAATTTTCTCTTTCGCAAAAAACTGGACACCAAAATAATACTGAAAACAAGGAAAATCTTTATATCCTGGATTTTAAAGGTAGTGTGGATGCACAAGAAGTAAATTCATTACGGGAAGAAATTTCCGCTATTTTACTAGCTGCTAAAAATAATGATCAAGTATTATTGCGGTTGGAAAGTGCTGGTGGGTTAGTCCATAGCTATGGACTAGCGGCTTCACAATTACAGCGATTACGTAAAAAAGGAATTTTTTTAACAGTGGCAGTAGATAAAATGGCGGCAAGTGGAGGATATATGATGGCTTGTGTAGCTAATCATATTGTGGCTACTCCTTTTGCGGTGATTGGTTCCATAGGGGTGGTAGCACAACTACCTAATTTTTATCGTTTTTTAAAACGTCATGAAATTGATATAGAACTTCATACTGCTGGTGAATATAAACGAACTTTAACATTATTGGGAGAAAATACTGAAAAGGGACGTCAAAAGTTTCAAGAAAATCTATCAACTACGCATCAATTATTTAAAAATTTTATTCATGAAATGCGACCAAATTTGGATATTGATAATGTGTCCACAGGAGAATATTGGTTTGGAACTGAGGCGTTGAAAAAAGGACTAATTGATAACATTGGTACTAGTGATGATTTTATCTTCCAAAAACTTGATCACTGTGAATGTATTACTGTCCATTATATCTATCGATCATCACGATGGAGAGATAAAATATTGAAAATATATAATTTTCTCAAACCATTTATACTAAATTTCCTCAAATAGAAAAATAAAGTGCTTTTATTATTCTAGTAATAACTAACTGGATAAAAAATTAGTAATGATTTTGACTATCGGGAGTAGAAGATGTTTGTACGTGAAAAATTATTTCCCAGTTTATTAATTACATTATAATAAATCCAGGATGATTTATTATCTTCATTAAGATGGATGATAAAATTAGTGGGGAATCAATATTAATTTTCGTACTCATCTTCTTGTTTGTTGCTATCCCTATCTTCAATTGTATCTGAAATAGAACAGTCACCACTCTCATTTTTACCTCTCAAAGTGGCCTGAAATTTCATGTGTAATGCTTCTAAACATCTTGATATAATAGCTGATACTTCATTTTCTGTGAAAGTTTTGTGGGGAGACTGAAAAATAATGCTAATAGCAATACTTTTATAACCTTGTTTTATTCCACAACCACGATATACATCAAATAAGTTGATAATAATACTTTTATTAGATAATACTTTTGTACATTCTTTTAGAATATCCGCTGCAGGGATGTGGTCAGCTACCACGATAGCTATATCACGTCGATTAAATGGAAATTTGGATATTTCGTGTATAGGAGGACAGTGAATATCTGTAACTCTCCTACATAATAACTCAAAAACTATAGTTCTATTTTTTATTCCTAATAGTTGTTGTAAGAAAGGGTTAATTACCCCTATAATTCCAATAGGATTATTTTGTAAATAAATTGTAGCACTTTGACCAGGATGGAGGGCTGGATGAATATCCGACTTGAAGTAAATATCATCAGTTTGACCCGTGATTTCTAATAATGCCTCAACATCTCCTTTTAAATCATAAAAATCTACTAATCTCAACGGCATATCCCAATGTTCTTCATACTTATTTCCGCTTAAAATTCCTGTGATCATTAAATCTTCTTTAATAAGATTTTCGTGGTTTAAAATAAACCGGTTTCCTATTTCAAATAGGCGCATACATTTGTTCTGACGATTTTGATTATAAATTACAACTGAGATTAACCCACTCCATAGTGATAACCGCAGAGCGGACATTTCTACTGAAATAGGATTGTATAATTTTAGGTATTTACTCTCTGGATGAAGAATCCTTTGTACCTTAGGATCTACAAAGCTATAAGTAATTACTTCTTGATAACCTCTATCCACTAATAAAGTCCTAATACGATTTAATGAAATTTTCTGATCAGGTTCACTACTACTCAATAGTAAATTAGTTTTCAGTGATTTCCTAGGAATCTTGTTATATCCATAAAGACGAGCAATTTCTTCCACTATATCTTGTTCTATTTTTAGATCAAATCTCCAAGATGGAGTGGTTACGTTCCAGCCACTTTTATTAGTAGTTAATGTGCAACCTAACCTAGAAAGAACATTTACTACTTCAGTATTATTAATATAATAACCGAGGATACGATCTATTTGTTGACGACGCAGTATTATAGTTGTTCCCTTAGGAATTAATATTGGATGAGTAATATCAATCATAGGTCCAACTTGACCTCCACAAATATTATGTAATAATCTTGTGGCCATTTCTAGTGCTTTATACTGGATCATAGGATCGATACCGCGTTCATATCTGTGTGAAGAAGTAGTATGTAACCCATAATGACATGCACGTCCAATAAGAAATTCTGGACTGAAAAAGGCACTTTCTACCATAATATCTGTTGTATGGCTATTAACCATAGCAGCCTGTCCTCCTATAATTCCTGCTAAAGCTAGGACTTTATTACTATCGGCTACTACCAGTGTATCACTTTTTAGCTGAGCAAAATGTCCATTATTGAGTACTACGGATTCATTGGTTTTAGCCATACGTACTATTATCCTGTCATCAATTATCTTCCTATCATATATTTGTATGGGTTGTCCTAGTTCTAGTAAAATATAGTTGGAAATATCAATTAATATATTATCTGAAATAATATCGCATCGCCTTAATTTTTCTCGGAGCCATAATGGTGTTTGTACGTTAATATTAATGGATTTTAATAACCGTGCTAAATAACGTGGACAAGCTTCTGCTACTTCCACCCTTATTGGGAAAATATCCTCTATTGTAATTTTTGTTAAAGGTAGACTTTTTTCTTTTAATTGTAATTTATTTCTTGCGCATATTTCTCTTGCTATTCCACAAATACTTAGGCAATCAGATCGATTGGGGGTAACGTTAATTTCAATAATTTTATCATCTAGTTGCAGATAATCACTAATCTCAATTCCTACGGGAGCAGAGAGAGGTAATTCAATAATATCATTATTTTCTAATGGATTAGAATTATTCATACCTAAATCTCTCAATGAACATAATTTCCCTTTGGGGATTAGTTGCTGTGATTTTAGATCTGAAATAGGACAATTATTATCTAAGGTTATAGTAATAGTGTTTTCATGTCCTCTCAGGCAGACCGCTACTTTGAGACCTTTTCTGCAATTCTGCGCTCCACAAACTATAGTTAGCAGTTTTGGTCTTCCAATGTTAACTGTGGTTGTAAAGAAATTACGCGTTTGGTTGCATTCTATTACCTCTCCCACCACCACTTCTGCACAATTACTAGCTACTGTAATAACATTATCGACTGCTAATCCTAATAAAGTTAGCTGGTTAGTTAAAGTTTCTGTATCAATTTCTGGATTGACCCATTCTCTTAACCAAGATTCACTGAATTTCATTTTTATTTTTCTGGAAATTGTTTAAGAAATCGTAAATGATTTTCATAAAATAACCGCACATCACTTATGTCATAACGCAACATGGCCAAACGTTCTATCCCTATCCCAAATGCACAACCCGAATAAATATTTTCGTCTATGCCTACAGTTTGAAAAACTTTAGGATGAACCATTCCACAACCTAAAACTTCCAGCCATTTTCCCTCCCGATTAATTATATCAATTTCAGCTGATGGTTCTGTAAAAGGAAAATAAGATGGTCGAAATCTAATTTTGAACTTTTGGTCAAAAATTACCATCAAAAAATCATATAAGATCTTTTTCAAATGAGAAAAACTTACCTGTTTGTCTACCATTAAACCTTCTATTTGATGAAACATGGGAGTATGTGTGTGATCAGAATCTTTACGATATACTCTTCCTGAAGATATGATGCGTATAGGAGGTTGTTTATTTTTCATAATTCTAATTTGTAATCCAGACATTTGTGTTCGTAACAAATTATTATCATTTAGCCAAAAGGTGGAATGATCAGTGCGGACCGGATGATGACTAGGAATATTTAGAGCATCAAAATTATGATAAGTATCTTCTACTTCTGGTCCACTAACTAATGTGAATCCTAACCCACAAAAATATTTTTCAATAGTATTAATTATACTCGTTATCGGATGGATCCGACCAGGCTTAATACCACGACCTGGTAATGAAATATCCAGTGTTTTTCGTGATAATTGTACTTGCAGTTTCGACTGTTCTAACAATTTTTTTTTTACTTGATACGCATTGAGTAACTGTTGTTTCGCTTGATTAATCAACTTTCCTACTATCCGTCGTTTTTCATTCGGTAAAGTTCGTAACTGATTCAGATGTAGTGTCATATGACCTTTCTTTCCCAAAAATTCGACACGTATTCTTTCTAACGCACTGATCTCTGTTATCTTATTAAGATTTTGAATAAAATGAAAGACTATTTCATTGACAGAAAATATATTGTGCATGTTTTGCTCATTCATTTTTCCATATTAAGTATTTACTCAAAAGAAATGTATAATAATTATTTTTGAAATATTTTAGCTTGTTCCACTAATTTAGCAAAAGTTGAGGAATCAAAATAAGCTATTTCAGCCATAACTTTCCGGTCTAGTTCAATAGAAGCATTCTTGATTCCATTCATGAATTTGCTATAAGACATTCCATTGTTTCGAGCAGCAGCATTAAGACGAATAATCCATAATTTTCGAAACTGACGTTTTCTCTGTCGTCGATCTCGGTAAGCATACTGCCCCGCTTTAATTACAGCTGGAATAGCTACCCTATATGCACGTGATCGTGCTCCATAATAACCTTTTGTTTGTTGAAGAATTTTTTTACGACGTGCATGTGCAACCACACTTCGTTTAACACGAGCCATATGTATTACCTATTTTATTATTCTGTAGTAGTAACCATTTAGTACTTGGAGGTTATGTTATGCATTTATGCATAGGGCAAGCAAACTCCAACTAGACCTAAATCTCCTTTAGATACTTGGTATTTAAAACGCAAATGACGTTTGCGCTTCGAGGATTTTTTGGTCAAAAGATGACGGAGATAAGATTGTTTATGTTTAAAACCTCCCGAAGAAGTTTTGTTGAAGCGCTTGACCGCACTTCGGACACTTTTCATCTTCTGCATACTGTGAACACCATTATTGACATTTATTAAATTAATTTTTGGTAACAAAAGAACTATTTTGATATTTTTTTCTTGGAAGATAAAATCATAATCATTTGTCTTCCTTCTAGCTTGGTAGGAAAAAATTCTACTACCGCAATTTCCTTTACATCTCTTTCGATCCTCTTAAATACTTTTAGTCCTAGCTGTTGATGAGTCATTTCTCGACCTTTAAAACGCAAGGAAATTTTTACTTTATCACCTTGTTGTAAAAAACGGATGAGACTACGTAATTTTACATGATAATCACTTTCTTCTGTAACTGGCCGAAATTTAATTTCCTTTACTTGAATATTTTTTTGCTTTTTTTTCTGTTCTTTCGAAATTTTAGTTTTTTCGTAGATAAATTTTCCGTAGTCTATCATACGACAGACTGGTGGTACTGCATTAGGGCTAATTTCGACTAAATCTACTCCCGCTTGTTCTGCTTGTTCTAATGCTTCATTTATACTAACAATACCTATTGATTCACCATCTAACCCTGTTAAACGTACTTCGGGGACACGAATTTCCGTATTAATCCTATTATGACGTATAGGATGAAGAGATTTACCTACTTTAATACTATCTACCTCCTTTCTACTGAATGAATATGTCGATGACGAATTTCAAACAGCATTTTATCTATCATATTATTTACCGTAATGGTTCCAAGATTTTGTCCAGATCTAGTTCGAATAGCAAGCGATCCGCTTTTCATTTCCTTCTCACCACATATAAAAATATAAGGAACACGACGTAACGTATGTTCGCGAATTTTTAATCCCAACTTTTCATTTCTTAAGTCAGTTTGTATTCTTATTCCAGCTTGTTGAAAGATCTGAGCTAATTTTTCTACATAATTTGATTGATTTTGTGTAATATTCATTACTATACCTTGAACAGGAGCTAACCACAATGGAAATTTGCCCGCATATTCTTCAGTAAGAATACCTATAAATCTCTCTAAAGAACCCAAAATAGCTCGATGAATCATTACTGGTATTTGACGTTGATTCTGATCATCTACATAGAAAGCCTTTAAACGTTCAGGTAAGAAAAAGTCTAGTTGAATTGTACCACATTGCCATGGACGATCTAAGCAATCATACAGTACAAAGTCTATTTTTGGTCCGTAAAAAGCTCCATCACCATATTGATATTGAAAGTTAATATTTTGATTTTTCAGAGCAGTGGCTAAATCTTCTTCTGCTTGATCCCAAAGAATTTCATCACCAATTCGGTTGTTCGGACGGGTAGAAAGTTTTACTAATATTTTTTGAAATCCGAAAGTTTTATATACTTCATATATTAATTTTATACAATTATTTATTTCAGTATAAATTTGATCTTGTCGACAAAAAATATGTGCGTCGTCTTGAGTAAAACTACGTACTCGCATTAATCCATGAAGTGCTCCGGAGGACTCATGTCGATGACAGCTACCAAATTCTGCTATCCGCAGTGGTAAATCACGATAAGATTTCAATTGTTGATTATATATTTGAATATGTCCTGGACAATTCATAGGTTTAATGCAATATTCACGAGTTTCTGATAATGTTGTAAACATGGATTCTTGATAGTTCTTCCAATGTCCAGTGGTTTCCCATAAGCTACGATCGAGCATAAGAGGAGTGTTGATTTCTTGATATTTATACTCGCTTAGTTTCATTCGAAGAAATAATTTTAATTCTCGAAAAATAATCCATCCATTATTATGCCAAAATACCATCCCCGGAGCTTCTTTCTGGAAATGATATAAATCTAACTGTTGACTGATTTTTCGGTGGTCTCGTTTTGTAATTTCTGCTAGACGTTGTAAATATCCTCTGAGTTGATTGGAGTTGGACCAGGCCGTGCCATAAATACGCTGTAGCATTTTATTTTTCCTGTTTCCTCTCCAGTAAGCTCCTGTAATTCTTTGTAATGTAAAATACTGGCAAAAACCAATAGTTGGAACTTGGGGTTGTTTGAAGCACATATCAATGTAATCTTCATGGTAATATAATTCAGGAAAAGAAATTTTGCTAAAATCTTCGTTAAGAATAGCTACTTTATAGCTTTCATTTCTAGAAGAAAAAATATTGTGAGCTTCCTGCCAACTTACTGTTTTTTTAATTACATCATAATTTTTTGCTGCTAATTCATGCATGCGATTCTCTAATGATTGAAGATCGTTAAGAGAGAAAGAAAAATCAAGATCTACATCATAATAAAATCCGTTTTCGATCACTGCTCCCATAGCCATTTTCGCTTTAGGCCACAGTTGTTTTATAGCATGTCCTAACAAGTGTGCGCATGAATGTCGGATAATATTGAGCCCACGTTCATCCTTGCATGTAATTATCTTAACTGATGAATTTTCGGTAATATAATCTGATATGTCTGTTAATTCTCCATTGACTTCACCAGCAAGACAGTAGGATTGTTCTGATCCCATGCTAAAATTCGCAATTTCTCTAATGGTTACAATATTAGTAAATTTATACTTAATCTTATTAGGAAGTAGAAGAATAGAAATCATTATTAATCCTTGGATGTAACTAATCCTATTAGTTCATAGTCTCAAAGTAAAATAAATAACTAGAATAATATCACGTCCAGTGTTAGTAATATATTTATATATAAATATATCATTATACGCTTATTATATAGAAACTAATAGATTTCAAGAAACTTATTTCAGAGTATTTTCTATGACTGGAAAAGGTCATGCTATTTTTGCAATAGCTCTGTCAATTTTTTCAAAACGATCTCACTTAACACCTATTCTTACTCATGGTGACTGGTGGCATATTATTGCTTCTGCCATGTTAACTTCATTATTACCAGATATAGACCACCCAAGCTCTCTATTAGGACAACACTTCAAATGGTTGTCTTCTACGATGAGATTAATTTTTGGTCATCGGGGTTTTACTCACAGTATACTAGCACTAGCTACAGCAGTAAAACTTATTTTCTTATCTAGAGTAATTATTCCCGCAGATGTAATCCAGGGAATGATAATAGGATACATCAGTCATCTAATTGCTGATTCTATTACTCCAGCTGGTATTCCTTTGCTTTGGCCAATACGCTGGAAATTACGTTTTCCACTTATCTTTAATGTGAACAAAGAAAACTATATTTCTGAACGATTCTTGTGTTTAACCCTAATAGCGATAGCTATACTAATCCCCTCATATTATTTAATTTTCTTATCAACAAACATCAAAATTATTGCTATCCAGATATTACAAGTTATTATCCATTTATTTCACAAATATAAGATAATAGAATAATAAGACGATATTCTATGGAATACTTTTTTTATGGAAAAACAATTGGTATTACTGATAACTTAACATAATAGGATCTAATAATGTTAGGAGGAAAAATGACAGGTAAATGTGATCAAGAAGTGATGAACTATTTCCATAATATTAATGATCTAGTACGCTGGACAAAAAGTTATTTTAGCAGTCATAATATATATTATGGTCATGGCACAGACAATGCTTTTGATGAAGCAATTAAAATTGTACTCCCAACCCTAGGTATTCCATTACCTACTGAGAAAAATATTAATTCTGATCCAGTGACTATTAGAGAATGTAACAAAGTTATTTACCAAGTCATTCGTCGGGTTAAAGAACGCATACCTGTTGCTTACCTTACTAATAAAGCTTGGTTTTGTAGTTATGAATTTTATATTGACGAACGAGTCTTTATCCCCCGATCCCCAATCGGGGAATTAATTGAGAATTTTGCTACATGGATATGGGAAGAACCTAAATATATTCTTGATATGTGTACAGGAAGTGGTTGTATAGCTATAGCATGTAGCTATGCTTTTCCACAAGCAAGAATAGATGCTGTTGATATTTCCGCACCTACTTTAGCTGTTACTAAACATAATATTGTTTTCCATGGATGCCAGAATAGGATTACACCTATTCTTTCCGATTTATTTCATGAGATCAATCACAAAAAATACGATATGATTATTTCTAATCCGCCTTATGTCAAAGCTAATGATATAATCAATTTACCTCCGGAATATCAATTTGAACCTGTGATAGCATTATCTCCGCCTGGCACAGATGGACTTGATATAATTCGTCGGATTTTATTATTGTCATCAGATTATCTTACTGAGAACGGTATACTCATTTGTGAAGTGGGATACCAACAAGACTATCTAATCCAACAATATCCATTAATTCCCTTTATTTGGTTAGAATTTAATAATGGCGGAAAAGGGGTATTTATGTTGAAGAAATCCCAATTATTGGCCTATAAACAATATCTTGCCACTGTTCGTCAAGAAGCAAGAACCTAACGGGAACAATCTATAATTAAAATATCCTCTCAATTAGGTAAGGAGTTATAATGGCTGGAAATAGTATTGGACAAATTTTTAGAGTAACTACATATGGAGAGTCACATGGAAAAGCTTTAGGCTGTATTATAGATGGAGTTCCTCCGGGAATATACTTAACGGAAGAAGATATTCAATCAGAACTAGATCGTCGACGGCCAGGAATTTCACGTTATACCTCTCATCGTCGAGAGTTAGATCAGATAAAAATTCTGTCCGGGGTTTTTCATGGCCTTACTACCGGTACTAGTATGGGCTTATTGATAGATAATAATGATTGTCGATCTCAAGATTATAGTGATATTCAAGAGATATTTAGACCAGGTCATGGCGATTTTACCTATGACAAAAAATATGGAATACGAGATTATCGCGGAGGAGGAAGATCTTCTGCTCGTGAAACAGCTATGCGAGTAGCAGCTGGATCAATAGCTAAAAAATATCTTATCAATACATATGGAGTAAAAATTCGCGCTTTTTTAGCCCAAATGGGAGATATTGTATGTCAATTTCAAGATTGGAACATGGTCAACCAAAATGATTTTTACTGTCCAAATATTGAAAATCTTGCCGCATTAGATCAATTAATACGTTTATTAAAACGACAAGGTGACTCTATTGGTGCTCAAGTTACCGTAGTAGCAGAAAATATTCCGGTAGGTTTAGGAGAACCCGTGTTTGATCGTCTGGATGCAGATTTAGCACATGCGTTGATGAGCATTAATGCGGTTAAAGGAGTGGAAATTGGAGCTGGTTTTTCAGTTATTACTCAACGGGGTAGTGAACATCGTGATGAGATTGATGGAAATGGTTTTAAGAGTAATAATGCAGGAGGAATACTAGGTGGAATCAGCAATGGTCAGCCTCTAGTAGCGCACTTAGCTATGAAACCTACTTCTAGCGTGACTATTCCCGGACGTACTATTAATCGTTTGGGAAATGAAGTTGAGATAGTTACTCGTGGACGTCATGACCCTTGTGTAGGAATTCGTGCAGTACCAATTGCGGAAGCAATGATGGCCATTGTAGTTATGGATCATTGCTTACGACACCGAGCTCAGTGTGCGAGATAAGAGTAGTACTCTAAAGTACTATGCAATTTTACTTTGTAACCATCCTCCGACTTTTTATCTATTATCCCTTGAATTATCTGGAACAATAACATTGCAAAGAATAATAGATAAAAATTCATCCTCATAACATAAGAATATTTTTATTTATTAATGTAGCGTGTACTTAGATGAAAATATCAGTGTAAACAGTTGACCCATGTTTGCTCTCGTACTACGTTTTTGATGTTTGTCTCCTTTGTTAATTTTACTGTCGTGGATCAATGGCAATTAATTTATGTTCACGAAAGAAAATAAATATAAGAATGTATTCTTTCATGCTATGACCTCATCAGTATTAATCTATTATTCTTCATTAATAAGTTTCTATAGACCAAAATTTGTATATAACATAGGATTCTCATCATTTTAGTCTATTTAATACTTAGGAATGGTATTAAAATGGAATTGGTATGCTGTGTTATTTTTCCTATAATCTATAAAAGTAGCTAGTATGATTTTTTTCTGAATTTTCAACCATCTATGGTTATTATTACCTTTTCTATCCGGAATATTTATGCAATTCAAAAATTATAATGACCGAAAAAATAATTAAAAATTTTCTTCTGGAGAAAAAATTTTCTTCACTCTCATTAGCTCATAACATCAATAATACCGGTACCATAACGAATATTGTTATTTTGACGTAAATTATCTAATAATGCTGTGAGAATAGCCTCGAAGTGAACATGTCTAATAATGGTATCTATGACTGCTTTTTGTTCTTTAGAAGGTATTATATGCATAATTTTATCTACAGCTATTATTAGTATATTGCCTTGTCTATCTTTTCCCAGTCCATAAGACACATGATTTTTTTTCGGTGGATCAATACTAAAAACAGCAGGGATGATACTATCCGTTAACTCCCGCGTCATCAATCTAGAATTGATGAAGTGTAAATTTAATGTTTGTTCTGAGATGCCCGTCTTAAGTGCAGATAATAATTGTTTTGCATCTACTTTGTTTTGATGCTCTGTTTTTTTTCTTGTAATATAGAGAGAAATGCTATTCTTAACGTGGCGTAGGGGAATTAAAACAGCAGGTCTATACTGTCTAATACGAATCACAAAATTCCCGTGATCAGAATTAATCAAGTAGTTCTTCTTACTGGATAACTGGTGATTTTTCAAAACCACCTGAATAATAGGATTTGCAGTTAAATATTTCGGAATATTATTTCTACTAAACCATCCTGTATCCACAGATTTAATTCCCGTAATTTTTTCTATCTGCTTAATTGATAATTGCTGATCCATAGCTTGCTGAATTTTTTCTTTAATAATTAAAGAATTATCGATCATATGTTTTTTATATAATTTATTAATAATAATAGAACGAACTTTATTAAAAGGCATAATTTGGGCAGGTTGTATATCATCAAGTCGGACAATTAAATAACCAACTGAACTTTTGATGATACCGGAAATTTGTCCTTTGTATTGTAAATGTGCATTTTTTAGTTCAACGGGCGTATATTCTAATTCCATCCATGGTAACTCTCCTCCTTTATGTGCTGAAATTGGATCTACAGAATTGTCTCTGGCAAGCGTAATAAAATCCGCTCCATTTTTTAATTTTTGTAAAATTATTTGAGCTAATTTTTTTCTATCCACTTGAATAACACGATATTTATATCGTGAAGATTGAATATAATCTTGTTGATGTAAGTCATACCAATGTTTAATTTGGCTTTCTTTTATGGTCTGTAATTGAGATAGATTAATTTTTGAGTCATTAAGGGGAATATAATCGAACCGAAATAATTCTGGATTAATAAATCTTCTAATATTTTGATAATAGTAATTTCGTATTTCACTGGTACTAACAGAGAAGTTCATCTTGAAACTTTTCTTTACTACTGTTGTCCGGATCTGTCGTTGCTGAGTAAAAAGTAATGTTAATATCTTTTGATCTTGATCACTGGGTAAAATAAACTCTGAATTTCCTATTACCGAAAGAAATTGTTGCATAATTAATTGATCACGAATTATTTCCGCGTATTGTCTACTAGTTAATCCTGTTACATTGAGGTAACTCTTATACTTAATGAAATCAAAATGACCGTTCAGCTGAAACTGTAATTGACTAGAAATGACTTGGATAATTTGGTTATCACTTATATTAATGCCTAAATTATGTACATACTGTTGAAGTAACAATTGATTTATCATCTGAGATAACACTTGTTTTCTGAGTTGATGTATATAATGTGTGTCTGTTGATAACTCAATGTACCGATCGCCTAACAATTGTTGTTGTTGATTTTGTGTCCAGGATACAGATCTTTCAAATTGAAATCTGGGAATGTTCTGACTATTTATTATGAGGGCATAATCATTATTATGGTTAATAAGTCCTATATTCATATAGTTGATTATTCCCGTTACTAATAGCAACACAATTATCATGCCTAACACTATTTTTTGCGTTAACTTATTTTTGTTTGAAGAAAAACATGATAATTTGATCATAGTTGTTTGACTCACTGTTAAAAGTGGTAATAATAATGACTCAGCTAGTTCAATAGTGCACTAATAATTATTCTAAGGACAACCCTAATTGTTTGATTTGGTGTCGGGCACACAAGAAAATAAAATCAATAATATCTATAGTTAAGATAACTTATCCTTAATCAATAATACAAATAGCAAATACTACTTAGTACAACACTAACAGCTATAATCGACAACTTGAATTATATTCAATCAATATTTTCATGATTTCTATTTAACTTTATTATATTAGAAGTGTATTTTCTTTGATCTTCGGATCTGAGACCACATCGTAATGCCATACGTTGATCTTATCTTTCTCTATCCTCCACTCTGGCGAAAACAAAACTACTCCAAAATTATAATTATTTTAGTTTACACTAATAATTGTGAGAATTTCTAAGTAAAAATCATCGAACTCTAAAGTAGATACAGAATTTTGGAAAATATAATTTTATTTGTGTTAGGCAAGAATAAATGTCACACTGATAATTACATCATATCTAGGATGAATATGATTTCGAATAGAATCTATGATGGAAAAATATTTATATAGATATTTTAGTGGAAAAGTATATAGTTTTGAAAAACAAATATTTTAATAAGTTCAAGACTTTCTATTATTAGGATCGAACCACGTAATGGATAAAATCTGGGATATTTTGGTTAGAAATTTAGTTGGATAAATATATCTGGATAATTTTAGAATTTAATTTTTGTTATATAAAGAACTTTTTTATAATAGATAGTAAGGTTTTCATAGTGGGTGAGATCAAAAATTACTTGTTCATTTTGATGAAATTATGAAATAATAATTTTGTCCTGTCAGCATACATCTGATCCTTCCTATCGAAATTTATATTCCTGAAAATATCATTTTTTTATCAAAAATAATCGATATTGAAGATCATAAAGATAATTCTATCTATTCAATTCCCTCCTAACGGAGTTTTTTATTAATTGTAATTTTTTTACTAACCATCCAAACAAGAAATTACGTGCTACGTGTGGTAGTAAACAACTATAAAATAGATCTAAATTGTTGTCTGTTTCCTATTTTTCCATTATTCATATTTATTGAAGTATGAAAACATATGTAATTTTACATTGCTATCCTTGGACTAAGGTTATGAAAATCCGTCAACATCAAAAAATTCAATCTATCAAATAGAGAAATCTCTATTTTTCCGAGAATTTATGTTGTTGATTATTTCTATAAATAACCAAAGGTTCTATTTTACCTTCAATCTCGGATTTATTAATAATAACTTTTATTACATTTTTCATGGAAGGTAGATCATACATTATTGGTAGTAATATATTTTCTATAATAGAACGTAAACCCCTAGCACCAGTTTTTCTCCTCAGGGCCTTCTGAGCAATAGAGGATAACGCTTCATGACTAAATTCTAATTCTACATTTTCGAAATTCAATATCTCTTGATATTGCTTGATAAGGGCATTTTTGGGTTCTATTAAAATTTGCACAAGTGATTGTTCATTTAGTTCGTTAAGTGTAGTTACTATGGGAAGACGGCCAATAAATTCTGGAATAAGTCCAAATTTAATTAAATCTTCTGGTTCTACTTGATCTAGTAATGTGCTGTCGGATGTTATTTGGGATGAACATTTTATGGTTGCTCTAAAACCAATTCCAGAATATTTTTGTACACGATGAGCAATGATTTTTTCTAATCCAGAAAATGAACCACCACATATAAAAAGAATATTAGTAGTGTCTAATTGGACAAAATCTTGTTGCGGATGTTTCCGTCCTCCATAAGGAGGTACTGCAGATACAGTTCCTTCAATCAGTTTTAAGAGTGCTTGTTGGACTCCTTCACCAGACACATCCCTAGTTATGGAAGGATTGTCAGATCTACGAGCAATTTTATCTATCTCATCAAGATAGACAATTCCTCGCTGTGCTTTTTCAACATCGTAATCAGATTTTTGCAATAATTTTTGAAGAATATTCTCCACATCTTCTCCCACATATCCTGCTTCAGTCAAGGTAGTAACATCTGTAATACTGAATGGCACATCTAAGAATCGGGCTAGTGATTCTGCTAACAAAGTTTTACCACTGCCAGTAGGTCCAATTAAAAGAATATTACTTTTTCCAAGTTCGATACCATTCTTAATACCAATATTCATAAAACGCTTATAGTGATTGTATACCGCAACTGCAAGAACTTTTTTTGTGTGTTCTTGTCCAATAACATAATTATCAAGATGATGACTAATTTGATGAGGAGTTGGCGTGACATTACTCCTGCTATTTATTTCATTTTCTGTTGTTACGTTCTGTAGTTGTTCACTAAGAATGTCGTCACATAATTCGACACATTCATCGCATATATATACGGTCGGACCTGCAATCATTTTATGTACTTCATGCTGTTTTTTACCGCAAAAAGAACAGCACAGTATAGTTCCTGTACTGTCTTTTCGATTATCATCTATCATCGGTGAACCTCTTTTTTTCGACATTAGGATAATAACTATAATACCTTTAATAGTAGAGATAATCTATTATTACTTCCTCGTAGTCAATATTAAATCGATCAGTCCATATGATACTGCTTCACTGGCAGATAAAAAATAATCCCGTTCTGTATCTTTTTCTATGACTTCTATAGGTTGTAATGTATGTTGTGCTATTAACTGATTCATTCTATTTTTAATTTTTAAAATTTCTTGAGCATGGATTTGTATATCACTTGCTTGTCCTTGATAAGAACCTAAAGGCTGGTGAATCATAAATCGAGAATTAGGTAGACAAAGTCGTTTACCTTTTGCTCCGGCAGTAAGGATAAACGCTCCCATAGAGGCAGCTAACCCTATACATATAGTACTAACATCCGGTTTGATGAATTGCATGGTATCGTAAATTGACATACCTGCAGTAATTACTCCCCCCGGAGAATTAATATACAAATAGACATCTTTCTCCGGATTCTCCGCTTCCAAAAACAATAATTGCGCTACAATTAAATTGGCCATGTAGTCTTCTACATAACCTGTCAAAAAAATTATGCGTTCTTTAAGAAGACGTGAATAAATGTCAAACGCTCGTTCACCATTAGCGTTCTGTTCAATGACTATTGGTACTAACATATCTAGCTTCCTGTAATCTAATGTTTATTGGTAGAATTCCATAATCTATTACTATACTACATTTTA
Source organism: Candidatus Dasytiphilus stammeri (assembly GCA_041941865.1). Lineage (GTDB taxonomy): Bacteria > Pseudomonadota > Gammaproteobacteria > Enterobacterales > Enterobacteriaceae > Dasytiphilus > Dasytiphilus stammeri_H. The sequence goes on along the minus strand of CP145873.1, from coordinate 384,477 downwards.
TCGATAATCAGATAAGATGAACATTTATTTAATAAAATTAATCAATCATTCTGTATGCATTTCGGTAAAAGAACTGATATTTCTCCGCCATTTGGACTAGTTGAGAAAAAGATAAAGAATATGTTATTCTAATAATGATACATGAAAAATTTTTTATAACAGCATTATTTTTTTATGGTAGAACACAAACCATTGAATTAATTAATGGAATTCAATTTATTTTTAGATTGAAGATGATTAATATGAATTTTTTCAACAATAAAATTAATATTTCCACGTTTATGTTACGGATTTTCTCACAAAATACTCGTGATCAATGTTATTTTTTAGTAAACGTCAAAATATTCATTAAAGTAATATGGAAAGATTTCAATTTGGTGCTACCAGAACAACAGTAATTTGACTCGTAATGACGTTTAATTACTCCTGAATTTAGATTTCATAGTTAACCTGGTTTTACATATAGAAAATAATTTATGGACTACTTTACGTTCTGGACAGAATAAATAAAATTATCATGATCTATTTGAGATTGTTATCAAACGAAAAAGTTATTACCCCAATGATGGGGTTATTAGTACCCGATGTTCATTGTAACTTAGAACAATCCACAATTTTTCCAGCTAAATCCAATAAAACGATGATATACAATTTACAGATGTGATTTTCCGGGGAAAAACTCGTCAATCCAAACTATTTTGGAACCATTTTCCATTTTTTCATTATCATAAAAATGTAAGAGAAAATCCTCATTTTAATACTAACCTGATATTGGTTTTTTTACTGAAAAGAACAGTATTTCCTTACCTAAACAAATAAATATGTTATAAAAAGTGTCGCTGAGGAGTGTTTATTAATATAACATTCATTAGTACTACAATGATATAGTTTGAGTGTCGTATAATACTATTGATTCTTTTATCGAGTTACCTATTATTTCTATAGATAATAATCTATATTATCATTTACAGTTAGCAAACCTTTGCGTAAAATAACTCTTAAAATTTACCATTCATGATGTAATAATCATTATACTTGAGGTATAAAATGATATCCAGAATAAAATCATTGTTAGTTATTTTTTTCATCCTTGTAACAATTTTATTGTTAACCGGTTTTCAGATAGATTTATTAGATCCTCAAGGAGAAATAGGTATCGAACAACGACGATTAATCTTAACTGCTTTGGGAGTAATGTTACTGGTTGTTATCCCGGTTATCATAATGGTAATTGTTTTTTCTATTAAGTATCGACAAAGTAATACTACTGCCCAATACAGCCCTTCTTGGGATCATTCCTATAAAATAGAGGCGTTAGTTTGGGCGATACCGATTTTGATTATTATATTTCTAGGCATTAAAACCTGGAAAACTACTTACTTATTAGATCCGAATAAAAATATCACTTATCATAATGTTAAACCTTTAATAATTGAAGTAGTATCAATGGATTGGAAATGGTTATTTATTTATCCAGAGCAGGGAATAGCAGCTATTAATCAGGTTGCTTTTCCTATTCATACTCCGTTATTATTTAAAATAACTTCTTTTTCTGTTATGAATTCATTTTTTATTCCTCGTTTAGGTAGTCAGGTATATGCTATGGCGGGAATGAAAACTCAATTACATCTGATAGCCAATAAATCTGGGATTTATAAAGGTATTTCAGCAGCTTATAGTGGAAGGGGATTCTCAGGAATGAAATTTACAGCAATTGCTACACCTGATATAACATCTTTTAATAATTGGATTTCTCAAGCTAGAATTTCTTCAGCAACATTAAAGAACATGAAATCTTTAGAAAAATTGGCTCTTCCTAGTGAAAATAATAAAGTATTATTTTTTTCTCGAGTAAAGCATCATTTATTTGACGATATTATCAATAAATTTCGTTTTCGAAAAGTGTCAACAACTCTCAGTTCTAAATTATTTTCACCAGATACTCCTTTACCACTGAACTGTAAGGACTAAACTTATGTTTGGAAAGTTAACACTAAACGATATTCCATATAACGAACCTATTATCATGGGTACTATTACTATCATTATAATGATGATCATCCTAATATTAGGGTTAATAACATATTTGGGGAAATGGAAATATCTCTTTGACGAGTGGTTGACCTCAGTAGATCATAAACGATTAGGAATTATGTATATTATTTTAGGCTTAATCATGATGATTCGAGGATTTGCCGATGCTATTTTAATGCGTAGTCAGCAAGTTATGGCCTCGTCTGGTCACACAGGTTTTTTACCACCCGAACACTATGATCAGATTTTTACTGCACATGGTGTCATTATGATATTTTTTGTAGCCACTCCGTTAATTATTGGGATAATGAATTTTATAGTTCCATTGCAAATTGGTGCGCGTGATGTTGCATTTCCATTTCTTAATAATTTGAGTTTTTGGATGACGGTCGCAGGTGCAATGTTAGTAAATATTTCATTAGGAGTGGGAGAATTTGCTAAAGTAGGATGGGTAGCTTATCCCCCACTTTCTGGAATACAATATAGTCCTGGGGTAGGCGTGGACTACTGGATATGGAGTTTACAAATTGCTGGTATTGGAACCTTGCTAACAGGAATTAATTTCTTTGTAACTATTATTAAAATGCGCGCTCCCGGAATGACTTTATTTAAAATGCCCGTATTTACTTGGACATCATTATGTTCTAATGTCCTAATTATTATAGCTTTTCCCATATTAACAGTAACTATTGCATTACTTACCCTAGATCGTTATTTAGGAACCCATTTTTTTACTAATGAAATGGGTGGAAACATGATGATGTATATAAATCTTATATGGGCATGGGGACATCCAGAAGTATATATTCTAATACTACCAGTATTTGGAATATATTCAGAAGTGGTAGCTACTTTCTCTAAAAAAAGACTTTTTGGATATACTTCTCTGGTTGGAGCAACAATTGTTATAACAATTCTTTCTTTTATTGTCTGGTTACACCATTTCTTTACTATGGGGGCGGGAGCTAATGTGAATGCTTTCTTTGGTATTAGTACAATGATCATTGCTATCCCTACTGGAGTAAAAATATTTAACTGGCTATTCACTATGTATCAAGGACGTATTAATTTCACTTCTCCCATGTTATGGACTATAGGTTTTATAATAACCTTTTCTATTGGTGGAATGGCAGGAGTGTTATTAGCAGTACCTGGTGCCGATTTTGTCTTGCACAATAGTTTATTCTTAATTGCACACTTTCATACTGTTATTATTGGAGGAGTAGTGTTCGGGTGCTTTGCGGGATTAACATACTGGTTTCCTAAAGCTTTTGGATTTACCTTAAGTGAATACTGGGGAAAAATGTCATTTTGGTTCTGGTTTATAGGTTTTTTATTTGCTTTTATTCCACTTTACATACTAGGATTAATGGGTATGACACGTCGTCTTAGTCAAAATATTGATCCCCACTTTCATTTATTATTAGTTATAGCGGCTTTCGGTACCGTAATAATTGCTATTGGAGTTAGTTGTTTATTTATTCAAATTTATATTTCGATTATTAATCGTAATAATAATTGTGATTTGACAGGAGATCCTTGGGATGGACGTACTTTAGAATGGTCTACCTCTTCCCCACCTCCTTTTTACAACTTTGCTATTATTCCAGAAGTGAAAGAACGTGATGCATTTTGGGATATGAAATTGAAAAATAAATGCGGACATAAAACAGATAGCGATTATGAACCTATTCATATGCCAAAAAATACTTTTTTTGGTTTATTAATCGCCTTTTTCAGCCTGATTTTTGGTTTTTCCATGGTTTGGCATATCTGGTGGTTAGCAGTAATGACTTTAGGCGGAATTATTGTATCTTGGGTTGCTAAAGGTGTTGAGGAAGATACAGATTATTATGTTTCGGTAACTGAAATAGCAAAAATTGAAAATGATTATTTTGAACGAATCGTCAAGGTGAAAAATGTTAAAAAATAATAATATCAATTTTCTCTCTACTAATTACCATAATGAAGTAGAGTCTGCTTATAATAATATTCACGACAATAAAGTATTTGGTTTTTGGATATATTTAATGAGCGATTGTATCCTATTTGCTGCTCTATTTGCTACCTATGCGGTAATGGTTAATAATACTGCTAATGGTCCTACGGGAAAAGATATTTTTCATTTACCCTTCATATTCGCCGAAACTATGGTACTACTATTTAGTTCCATTACAGAGGGAATGTGCATGTTATCCATTAATAAGACAAATATAGTTATAAAAAAAGTAATTTTTTGGTTAGGATTAACATTTATATTAGGGTTATTTTTTCTATTCATGGAATTGTATGAATTTTATAATTTAATTCATAATGACTTTGGTCCGAGCAGCAGCGGATTTTTGTCTAGCTTGTTCACCCTCGTAGGTACACATGGAATACATGTTTTTGCTGGTTTAATATGGATTCTGATATTAATCTATCAGGTCACAAAGAAGAAAATTTCTTCTGACCTGGTCACCAGATTAAGTTGTTTTAGTTTATTTTGGCATTTTTTAGATGTTATATGGATCTGCTTATTTACTGTGGTATATTTGGTAGGCATTATGAAATGAAAAATATTTTATATACAGGAGAGAGCAATAATGCTCGAAAATATTTTATAGGTTTTATACTCTCAATTATTTTGACACTAGTTACCTTTATGCTTGTTGGACTGACGCATAACCGTCATGATTATCGCTTATTAGTCATAACAATTGGTTTTTCAATATTACAAATTATTATTCATTTAATATGTTTTTTACATATAAGTGGATCACAAAAAAATCGTTGGAACTTATTAGCTTTAATATTTAGTATTATTATTATAGCAATCCTAGTAGGAGGATCATTATGGATCATGTGTAATTTAAACTACATGATGAAGAATAATAATGCTAATAATTCCAGTGACAGGATACCTCCCAATTATTAATGAATTGCAGGATAAAATTTATATTCTAAAAATTATTAACAGTTATTCATCAGACTAATCAGCACATTTTTTTTGATTGATCATCTTGAAATAGGTACCAATGAACGATACAACATCTTCCTTTGAATTTCGTGCTCTTTTGGGATTAGCAATGATGTTGTCCTTGCGAATGTTAGGTATGTTTATGGTTTTACCAATAATGACTTCCTATGGTCGGGTACTAGTGGGATCTACTGAATTATTGCTAGGTATCGCACTAGGAATTTATGGAATAACTCAGGCATGTTTTCAATTACCACTTGGATTGCTTTCGGATCGAATAGGTCGAAAACCAGTTATTATTGGAGGATTACTATTATTGTCCGCAGGAAGTCTTATTTCCGCACTCACATCCTCTATTTGGGGTGTTATTATAGGACGAGCATTACAGGGAACAGGTGCTATCTCGGGAGTAGCTATGGCATTACTATCTGATTTAACTCCAGATAATCATCTTTCTCAAGCTATATCTTTTATAGGAATAATTTTGTTTATTACTTTCGTGCTGTCGATAATTATAGGACCAATAATTACACATTATATAGGTCTTCATGGTATCTTCTTATTGATTACTATTTTGTCCCTTTGTAGCATTTTTATTCTACACTTTGTAGTACCATCACCACCTTTGGTCAAACGAAAATATTTTGTAGCTACAAAATATTTTCAAATAATTTTTCGTAATTATCAATTATTAAAAATAAACATAGGGATATTTTGTTTAAATCTATTACTTATATCTAATTTTACTGCATTTCCCTTGATCTTAAAAAATTCCGGTTTGTTATATTCACAACAATGGAAAATTTATTTAATTACTTTGATAATATCAGGAATGACAATATTTTCCATGAGATTTTATCTTAATATTAATCGATGCTTAAAATGGGTACTTATATTGTGTATCACAATACTCTTGGGAGCAGAAATTATATTCTGGAAAACAAATAATAAATTTGGAATATTCATAGGAATACAATTATTTTTTTTATCATTTAATTTACTCCAAACTTTGTTACCTTCATTAGTTATTAAACAATCTTCTGCAGAATACAGAGGAACCGTTCTAGGTATATATTCTACCTGTCAGTTTTTAGGTGGGGCTATTGGGGGATGTGTTGGGGGTTTATTACTCAAATCAATATTGGATAATAAACGAATATTTCTCATTAACATTATTATTGCTTTATTATGGTTAGGAATAAGTCTCACTATCCGAGAACCTTTATGCGTAGTCGAAAAAAAAAGTAGAAATAGATATTCATGGAGATTAAAATAACACTATTATTGCATAACGAGATCCGTTATGATTAACGTAAGCCTAAAACAACATATCATATTTTTAATAAAAAAATATAATGTAACAATTAATAAATTTACAATTAAATATTTTTGATCATGATATAATATATTAAAAATTATGTAGTTGCTAAAAGTGCAGCCACTGACACATTTCGTGTGTCCTTATATGAAATTGAAAGGTAATATTGATGTCCAAGATTAAAGGAAGCGTTAAATGGTTTAATGAATCGAAAGGATTCGGATTCATTACTCCGGAAGATGGTAGTAAAGACGTATTTGTTCATTTTTCAGCCATCCAGAGCAATGGTTTTAAAACTTTAACTGAAGGCCAACGTGTAGAATTTGAAATAACAACTGGCGCTAAAGGTCCTGCTGCTGCTAATGTTATTCTGGTATAAGTTAACAATCATAATTAAAAACCCGTCTTAATGTCGGGTTTTTAATTTTTCAATACTTGCTCTGATTGTTGATCTGCATGATAAGAAGAACGAACCAAAGGAGAGCATGCAGCATGAGTAAAACCAAGGTAGTAAGCATGTTCTTTGAGATATCCAAATTCCTCTGGACTTACATATCTTCTGACGGGTAAATGGTATCTACTTGGCTGCAGATACTGTCCTATAGTGAGCATAGTCACTCCATGTGAGCGTAAATCATGCATAACATTAAGAATATCGACATATTTTTCTCCTAATCCCACCATTAGGCCAGATTTTGTGGGAATATTAGGATTATTTTTCTTAAAAAGCTTAAGTAACTTTAATGAATGAGCATAGTTAGCTCCCGGACGAATTTGGTGATAAAGTTCAGGAACAGTTTCTATATTATGGTTAAATATATCTGGAGTCATGTAATTAAATATATTTACTGCTCTCTCAAGACATCCCCTAAAATCAGGTACTAAAATTTCAATCCTAATTCTTGGATTGCATTTTCTAATGGCCACTATACAATCACCAAAATGTTGGGAACCACCATCATGTAAATCATCCCGATTAACAGAGGTAAGAACTATATATCGTAAATGTAACTCATTAATCGTTTGGACAATTCTTTGAGATTCATTTTGATCCGGCAGTAATGGTCTCCCATGAGAGATATCACAAAAGGGACAACGTCTGGTACAAATATTACCAAGAATTAAAAAAGTTACTTTTCCCTGATTAAAACAATCACTAATATTAGGACAAGAAGCTTCTTCACAAACTGAATGTAAGCCATTTCTACGTATTAATGATTGAAGGTTATTTAGATATTGGTATTCATGAGAAAATTTGATCCTCAACCATTCGGGTTTTTTCATAATTTTTATAAAATTATTTGATTATTATTGTTGAATCTTATTAGCATGACGAAAATTTCCTTTGTGTTGAAGGATAATGGTTGTCTTTATATTTCTGCTAAAATGAAGAAAATAGATATTTTATGATTTTGATAATGGAGAAAATTTTTCAAAAACCGTTGTAAAATAACTAAGAAATTTATTTACTAAAACCTGTTGAAATTCTAATAAGGACACATTAGGGTTAAAGGAACTTAATTGTGTCATCTCTAAATCATACTCTCCACAAGGATTAATATGTTGAAAAGGTGTTAAATCCATGGAAATATTAACTGAAAAACCATATAATGAACAACCCTGATAGATACGTAAACCAATGGAGCAGATTTTTTTATCTGTAATATATACTCCCGGAGCATTTTGACGAAGATGAGCATGAATATTGAATAATTTTAGTGTTTCAATAACCGATTTTTCTATTCTAGAAACTAGATTACGAACACTGATGATTCTGTTTTTTAAATTAATCATAACATACATGACTAGCTGACCAGGACCATGATAAGTTATTTTCCCCCCTCGATCACCTTGCATGACAGGAATATCACAATGCGGAATAATTTTTTGATCTTGTTCTGACTTACCCTGCGTAAAAATTGGCCAATGCTCCACTAACCATAGTTCATCAAGTGTGAAATCGATCCTATTTTTAGTAAAATTATGCATGGCTATACATACTGGTATCCAGGGCTGCAGACCAAGATATCGAATAATAAATTTCTCGCGGATAGATAACTGTCCTCTCAAACCATCCACAGATATATTTTTATATGATTACTGTCTACCTAAGTAGGTATTACTTAATAATAAGGATATATTTTCTAGTTTAGACCATAATAAAGTTTGATTATCATTATTTTTAATATTTTTTTCTAGCTGTGACACTAAAGTAATAGCAACTTTAATATGTGTATGATTTAATCTTTTTAATGCCTCTGTCAAAATTTTCAACCTTCGGGTTTTATTTTGGGTAAAATTAGAGAAAAAAGGATAAGATGAGGTTAGACTACGCTGAAATGTTAATAATGTTATTAAATCAGAAGATAAAAAGTGACACAAAATATTAATATCACTGCCCTGTTGGCGTAATCGATGTAAAATATGCAAGGAACGAATACTTTGTCCGGACAATACTGAATCTAACCACTGGTAAGGAGTAAAATACGCTATATCACTGACAATTTTGTCTACTCTAGCAATTGAGATCCTCTCATCAGGCCATAGCAAACGTAGCAAGTTTAGGTTTTGCACTAATAATAATAAGTTACCTTCTGAAGTTGAACACAGTAACTCCATAGCATCTTCTTCAAGATTTAATTTCATCAGTTTTGCTCTATTCTTTATCCAATTAAGGTACCGAGTTTTGTAAGGAGTGAAACAAGATACTAATACAACAGTGTTCTTTGTGATAAGTTCGGTAAACCAAGAACTTTTTTCTTCTTTCTTAGTGAGAGAAGAAAGAATTATAATGAGAATGATATTCGAATTAGAGTGTAATAATTTTGCTAGCATCAAGAATCTGTCTTTCCACAAAGAACTAAATTCTTTTTCCACAAAAGGGACTGTTAGGCAAAATGTTCGTTTTCTCGCCAATAAGCTATAGTTTTTAAAATTTAAGATAATATCTTGCCAGCCAGAAGTATTATTTTTAGACAAAGTAGCACGGTAATGCTCCTGAAATCCTTGTTTTTTAGCTTCTTCATATACTATATCTTCGCTTTCTTGTAATAAGAAAGAATCATTACCTACTAGTAAATAACAACTACTTAATTCTTTACATACATGAAAGATCAGCTGCTCAGAGCATAGTTTCATCATAAAAAAACCACTGTATGGTTAATACTGATAAGGTCATCAAAAATTCTATAATCAACATATTATTTGAAATTACGCTATTAGATTAATTAGTTTACCAGGGACATAAAAGACTCGACGAATTGTGAGACCGTTGAGATACTTAGATATATGTGGATCTAGAATAGCTTGTTGCTTGATTTGTTTTTCGGTAAAATTATTTGGAATAATAAGTTTTCCACGCATTTTTCCGTTGATTTGGACGATGACTAACAAAGTATTTTCTTTTAGGGAGTCTTCATCTACTTGTGGCCAATTCGCATAATCTAGAGAAATATTATTTTTATAATTATGAATAGCTTTCCATAAGACAAAGCAAATATGGGGTGTAAAAGGAAATAACATTTTTATAACCGACAGGAGAGAATCATGCATTAATGCTCGATTTTGTCGGGATGATTCTGAATCAAATTTAGTTAGATGGTTAATAAATTCCATAACAGCAGCAATAGCTGTATTGTAAGTTTGTCGACGATCAATATCATCAGTAACTTTAGCGATAGTTTGATGTAATTTTCGTCGTAACAATAATTGTTGTTCAGTAACTGTAGTTTTATCTAAAAAATCGATTTTTTTCTTTTGAGTATGGTTATAAACTAAATTCCACAATCGTTTCAAAAAACGATGACAACCTTCTATACCTGAATGACTCCACTCAAGTGGTACTTCTGGTGGACAGGCAAACATTATGAATAAACGTACCGTATCTGATCCGTATTGTTTAATTATTATATATGGATCAATACCATTATTTTTCGATTTCGACATTTTACTCATTCCAGCATAAACTAACTCTCGGCCAAGATGATCTTGAGCTTTGATAATGAGACCTTTTTCATCTCGTTGACTTGTAACATGGATCGGATCAACCCATACTCTCTCCTGATTGTGACTAATGTAATAAAACGTTTCTGTCAGAACCATTCCCTGGCATAATAATCGTATTGCTGGTTCATCCGTATGAACCAATCCGGCATCCCGTAGTAACTTATGAAAAAATCTAAAATACATTAAGTGGAGAATAGCATGTTCAATACCACCAATATATTGGTCTATAGGTAACCAGTAATTTGCAGCAGAGGGATCTAAAATTCCTTTTTTATAGGTCGGACATGTATACCGGGCATAATACCAAGAAGATTCCAGAAATGTATCAAAAGTATCTGTTTCTAGCCTACCCCTTGTACTCTTTCCTAATATTTTCTCTTCATAATTATTATTCTTGATTGAACTGTTATCCACTATAATATTTTTTGGGAGGATAACAGGCAGTTGATCTTCCGCTACGGGCATTATTGAACCATCTTCCATTGTTATCATGGGAATAGGAGTACCCCAATAACGTTGACGAGATACTCCCCAATCACGAAGTCGGTAGTATACAGATCGTTTACCTACACCTTTATTTATTAGTGTATTACTAATTATAGTACTACCTACTTTATTGGATAATCCAGTAAATTCTCCTGAATTAAATAATGTTCCTCTTTCAGTCATAGCACGTATACTAACATCGGGTTTACTGCCATCGTCAGCTAGAATAACGGATTTTATTGGTAAATTATATTTTTTAGCAAATTCCCAGTCTTGCTGATCGTGAGCTGGTACTATCATGACTCCACCGGTGGCATATTCACAATCAATAAAACTTGCTACCCAAATAGGTAATTGTTCCCTAGTTAAGGGATGAATAGCCCACATTCCAGTAAATATTCCTATTTTTTCTAATTTTTCTTGTTTTGTATATTGGATAAATTTTGATTGTTGGATAAAATTACATAGAAGATGATTACTCACAGCAGCTTCTACAGCGAGATGATGCTCTACTGAAATTGCAAGACAACTTATCCCCATAATAGTATCTGGTCGCGTAGTATATATTGTTATCTTATTATCATTATTAACTAGATCAAAAGTAATTTCTATTCCCTCAGAACGACCAATCCAATTACGTTGCATATTTTTTACTTGTTCAGGCCAAAATTCGAGATAATCTAATCCATGAAGTAATTCTTCAGCATAAGAAGTAATTCGTATAAACCACTGCGGTATTTTACGTAGTTCTACTCGAGTATCACAACGCCAACAGCACCCATCTATTACTTGCTCATTGGCTAATACAGTTTTATCAGTTGGACACCAATTAACAAAAGATAATTTTTTATATACTAACCCTTTTTTATACAATTGAGTGAAAAACCATTGTTCCCATCGATAATATTCGGGATGACAGGTGACTAGTTCTCTACTCCAGTCATAACTAAATCCTAATAATTTAAGCTGTTTTTTCATATAATTGATATTACTATATGTCCAATCTGCAGGGACAGTCTTATTTTTAAGAGCGGCTATTTCTGCGGGCAAACCAAAGGCATCCCATCCCATAGGATGTAACACATTTTTACCTTGCATTCGCTGGTATCGAGCAATTACATCACCAATAGTATAATTCCGCACATGCCCCATATGTAAATTACCAGAAGGATAGGGAAGCATTGATAAACAATAAAATTTTTCTTTTCCTTTTTCTTCCTTAACATGAAAAGTCTTATTTTTTTCCCAATAAAGCTGGACGTCTCGTTCTATCTCTTCCGGACGATATTGTTTTTTCATCTCACTTTTAACTTTTTTTTTCCACAACGTAAGAAAATTAGTTTCCATTATCTTCAATTTTATTGAAGATAATATTCCTTCCTTGATAAGGATCTGAATATCCGATATTTTTCATAATTTTTGTTTCTATTATTTCCATGTGTTTTGCTTGATCGAGCTGAAGATGATCATAACCCAGTAAGTGTAAACTTCCATGAATTACCATATGAGCCCAATATTCTCTCAAGCGTTTTTGTTGTTGCTTCGCTTCTTTCTCTACCAGAGAACCACAAATTACCAAATCTCCCAGAAAAGAGATATTGAAAGAATTAATATTAGGTTGATCATAGGAAAATGATAATATATTTGTTGCTCTATGTTTTCCCCGATAACGTAAATTAAGAGCTTTACTTTCAGTACTATCTACTATTCGAATAGTTACTTCCGGAGATTTTTTAAATTTAAAAAAAATTACAATAGCCTCTAACCATCTCGCAAAATGATCCTCTGTAGGTAATTGTACACATTCCGTGCATACAATTTGCATATTTAAAATAATTTTTTTCATTAATTAAATGTAATTATAATTTTTTCTCTTTTAGATACCTATAATTTTTCCCCGGAGAGAATGGGGACAAACTTCTACTATTTCTACATTAATAAATTTTCCTATTAAATCTACTTGTCCGGAAAAGTTTACCACTCTATTATTATCCGTCCGTCCTGAAAATTCGGTAATATTTTTTTTAGATCGTCCTTCCACAAGTACTCTTTGTACACTACCTAGCATACGTCTGCTCCAAGATATTTTCTGCTGCTGAAGCAGTGCTTGAATACAATATAAACGTTGTTTTTTTTCTTTGTCACTAAGAGAATTAGTCATAGTAGCTGCTTTGGTTCCCGGTCTTGCCGAATATATAAAACTAAAACTCATATCAAAATTTATTTCTGATATCAATTTCAGAGTATGATTAAAATCCTCGGTAGTTTCGCTGGGAAATCCCACAATAAAATCTGAACTAATATGTATATTAGGACGAACAGCCCGTAATTTACGGATAATGTTTTTATAATGATTAATTGTATATCCTCGTTGCATAAGTTTTAAAATTCTATCAGAACCACTTTGTACTGGCAGATGAATCAAATTAGATAGTTGTGGTTGATCACGATAAACTTCTATTATATCGTCGGTAAAATGTCGGGGATGATTGGTAATAAACCGAAGACGATCAATACCCTTAACTGAAGATATTTTACGGAGCAGATCGGCAAAGTTGACGACTTTATTTGGGTAGATAGATTCCCGATATGCATTAACATTTTGTCCTAAAAGAGTAATATCAACAACGCCTTGTTTAGCTAACAAGATAATTTCTGATACAATATCATCAGAGGATCGACTAATTTCTTTTCCACGGGTATAAGGAACAACACAGTAAGTACAAGATTTATTACAACCTTCCATTATTGAAACCAAAGCAGTGGGTTTATTACTTCGATTATCTTTTATTATTGGCGGGAAGAAATTAAACTTTTCTGCCGGAAAACTGACATCTATAATAGGACGTCTTTGTTTGATCACAGTATTAATCATCTCCGGCAAACGATGAATAGTTTGGGGTCCAAAGACGATATCTACATAATTAGCCCGCTGAAAAATTTTCGTTTTTTCCTGTGAAGCTACACATCCTCCTACTGCAATTATTATCTGGGGATTTTTGTCTTTTAGTGCTTTCCATCGTCCAAGTTGATGAAAGACTTTTTCTTGGGGTTTTTCACGTATTGAACATGTATTAAGTAATAAAATATCAGCATCTTCAGATAAATTAGTAAGGAAATAACCATATCTGTTCAGCATATTTTCCATTTTAGATGAATCATCCTCGTTCATCTGACATCCCCAAGTTTTTATATATAATTTTTTTTTCATAGAAGTAACATTCAGAAAAATAGTTTGATAATTTGAAAATAATCCTACTCTGGGGTACTAGGATTCGAACCTAGGAATGCCGGGATCAAAACCCGGTGCCTTACCGCTTGGCTATACCCCATTTGTGTATTCTCTGTGAAAATGGTGCGGAAGGCGAGATTTGAACTCGCACACCTTTTGAGTACCAGAACCTAAATCTGGGGCGTCTACCTATTCCGCCACTTCCGCTCAGTAGGACTTAGATATTTTATAAGTGGCTACGACGGGATTCGAACCTGTGACCCCAGCATTATGAGTGCTGTGCTCTAACCAACTGAGCTACGTAGCCATTTATTCTTTATCAGAATTATGCTGACATCCTCATCCTCACGTCAATAATTTTTCTCATATTTTTTGATATAAGTTTCTTAATTAATTCATGATCATTGTTATCATGGTTGATTAATTGTTAATTAACAATTAAAATTCCACTGAAAGATTCTTTATTTATTTTTAATATCAATAATGGAATATATATCTTTTTCTGAATAATATGAATAAAAAAATTAAATATTATCCCACTAATTTTATTAGGCAAATCATTGATAAAGACTTATCTCAGGGGTATTCTAATATACATACTAGATTTCCTCCAGAACCTAATGGACCTTTACATATTGGACATGCAAAATCTATTTGCCTAAACTTTGGAATAGCACAAGATTATCAAGGACAATGTAATCTTCGTTTAGATGATACTAATCCTACACAAGAAAATCAAGAATATGTAGAATCCATTAAGTATGATGTGCAGTGGATGGGATATCAGTGGAGTGGTGAAGTACGATTTGCTTCTAATTATTTCGATCAATTATATAATTTTGCTATTGAACTAATTAATCAACATTTAGCTTACGTTGATGAATTAAGTTCCGAGAAAATCCGCGAGTACCGTGGAACTCTGACTATTCCGGGAAAGAATAGTCCTTATCGTAATCGAAGTATAAAGGAAAATCTACGGTTATTTAAAAAAATGCGCGATGGATTTTTCTCTGAAGGAACTGCATGTCTACGCGCAAAAATAGATATGTCTTCTAATTACATGGTCATGCGAGATCCTATTTTATATCGAATTAAGTATGTGTCCCACCATCAGACAGGAAAGAAATGGTGTATCTATCCTCTATATGATTTTAGCCATTGTATTTCAGATGCGATTGAGGGAATTACCCATTCACTATGTACACTAGAATTTCAAGATAACAGACGTTTATATGACTGGATATTAAATAATATTAATATTTCTGCTCATCCGCGACAATACGAATTTTCTAGATTAAATTTAGAGTATGCGGTAATATCGAAACGCAAGCTAAATATGCTTTTCTTAAAAAACATAGTTAAAGAGTGGGATGATCCTCGAATATTAACCATTGCTGGATTACGCAGAAGAGGATATACGGCTAGTTCAATTCGGGAATTCTGTCGACGTATCGGAGTAACTAAGCAGAAAAGTATAGTTGAGATGTCTGCTTTAGAATCCTGTATCCGTGAAGAATTGAATGAAACATCCCCTCGTGCCATGGCAGTATTAAATCCCTTAAGAGTAGTTATAGATAATCTACCTATTTCTTATACAGAAATATTCAAGATGAAAAATCATCCTACAAATAATAACCTAGGTAATAGACTAGTTCCTTTTAGCCGTGAAATATATATTGAGCGTGATGATTTTTGTGAGTCAATTAATAATTCTCAATATAAAAGATTAGTTCTAGGAAGAAAAGTAAAACTCAGAAATGCTTATGTAATTCAAGCAGAACGAGTTATGAAGGATAAGAATAATAATATTCTGTGTATTTACTGCCGCTGCGAACGTGATAAAATTGAGTCACCTTGTAAGCACCCAACATTAGGAGTAATTCACTGGGTGTCCGTCAAACATGCTGTACCAGCAAAATTTAGAATGTATAATAATTTATTTACTATTTCTAATCCTGATGATAGAGCTAATTTCTTAGATTACATCAATCCCCATTCTTTACGAATATATCAAGGATTTGTTGAGCCAAGCGTTAATAATATTAATAATACTCACTATCAGTTCGAACGAATAGGGTATTTTTGTGTTGATAATCATAATTCTTCAGCAAATAATCTTGTCTTTAATCTTACGGTGAAATTACGAGACCAATGGAAAAAAATTCGGTTAACTAGTTAACTCAAGATAAAACAGGATAAATTTCACTACAAATTTGAATAATCCATCTTTTTACGCGTTCATTAGTTAACTCTGGTTGACGATCTTCATCGATAGCCAGACCAACAAAATATTTATTATTTACTAAACTTTTAGAAGAATCAAAAATATATCCTCTGGTTGACCATTTTCCTATGATTTTAGCTCCTTGTTCATGAAGTATATCTCGTAAGGTTCCCATAGCGTCACAGAAATATTCTGAATAGTCTACTTGATCTCCACAACCAAATATTCCAACATATTTTTTACTAAAATCTATTTTTCTTAAGGTAGCAAAGAAATCCTCCCAATCACATTGGGGTTCACCATAATACCACGTAGGTATCCCTAATAACAATAATGAAAATTTTTCGAGATCTTCTTGATTACTTTTAGCAATATCATTGACTTCAGCAGAGAATGATGGATCTAAATTTTTTTTAATAATATTCGCTACTTTTTCAGTATTGCCAGTATCACTACCAAAAAAAATTCCAATTTTTGGGGTATTTTCATTTTTCATAAAAATTTTATCCTCTTGATTTATATTCTGAAAAAATATCTGGGAATATTTAATTCCCGAGCACAAAAATATTTAATATTATATTAGTATTTGACTGCTGAAAAAATTTAATATTTCATCAAACTTTCATTAAGTTACTTTACTTAACTTCATAAAAAAAAAAGCATTGATATTTCTTAATGAGAATGTTATTCGGTAGTTATTTCCTATCCAATGAAGGAGAATAAATTTTATTAATGCACCAGAGAAAATTAGAACAGTTAATTAATCAACTACTCAGTAGTAATTCTTTTCAAGATTATGTCCCTAATGGTTTGCAGGTTACGGGACGAGAACATATATTCAATATTATTAGTGGCGTTACCGCATGCCAAGCATTGATCGAACAGGCTGTTCAGCACCAAGCAGATGCTATCATAGTACATCATGGTTATTTTTGGAAAAATGAATCTCTAGTTATTACAGGAATTAAACGTAAGCGTCTAAAAACTATTTTAGTAAATGATATTAATTTATATTGCTGGCATTTGCCACTGGATGCTCACCCAATATTAGGCAATAATGCTCAGTTGGCAAAGTTATTAGGTATAATAGTTCAAGGAGAAATAGTACCTTTACTGTGGTGGGGAAAATTGATACCACCTTTAACTAGTCAAGACCTCCAAAAAATATTATCGATAAAATTAAACCGTGTCCCATTACATTGTGGTGATAATGCTCCAAATTTAATCAAACGAATTGCCTGGTCTACGGGAGCTGGACAAGATTTTATTGAACATGCTGTGTCTTTTGGTGTTGATGCATTTATTACTGGTGAAGTATCCGAAAAGACCATTCACAGCGCTCGTGAGAATGGGATACATTTTTTTGCTGCTGGCCACCATGCTACCGAGCGCGGAGGAATAAAAGCTTTAAGTAAATGGATCGAAAAAAATTATGATCTTAGGGTTATATTTATTGATATTGAAAATCCTGTATAAAAAATATTGAAAATTCTAAAAATAATTATTTTTTCAGTAACTGATAGTAAATAGGATTACTAACACATTTACCTACCCCACATTCTAAGAATGTAGATATCAAATTAACGAAAATTAATATCGATAATACTATCATTGCACTTTTTGCAGATTTGGTTACTAACTTGCAAGTATTAAGTTTTCTACTTTTTTCCCAATCGTAAAATCCTAACAGAAAAGCTATACTAACAATAGTAACTACAGAACTCAAAATAGCTAAACTATAAAAATGTAGACCAAAAAGTGAACTACCGTATCCCGGATCACCAGGAGTAATATGTAACAAAACTTGTCTCATTGCAATTATCGTGGTAAGAACACAACCTATTAACGCTACTCCATAATGAGTCGCTTTAATTTCAAAGTTCACATTTAAAAAAAAACCTATACTGATAAGAATAATACCAACACGTTGCAGTAAACAAATGGGACAGGGTAGTTCGTGACGTGCAAATTGATAATAGAATGCAATGATTAGGATAAGATTATTTCCCCATAATAGGAGGATATTGAAAATTTTACTCATCCTAAAATAGGATTGTTCCTGGCTATTAGGTAAATCAAAACTAGTTACCATTTTATTTTATCCTTTTGGTCTATAGTTTAGAATGATAAATTTAATGGTTGAGTTATATGATTCTTGAATAAAGTAAGAGTTACTATTAATAATAAGGCCCATAATAAATATCCTATTTTTTTTTTTGCTAACAAAAAACTAATAATAATAATTAAGGCAATTAAAAATGTCAAATACATAATTTTACCTCATTTTGATAAATTGATCATCCTTTTTATAGTAAAAAAAAATAATTGGAATTATATTCTAAGAAAATTGTCATGATAATACGATAGTTTTATACTATCCATATAATTTACAAATTAATACTAATTAATATAATTATCCTATTATTTTTTCCTAAAATCATCATCAAATATTTTTAATATCAAGAAAATTAATGGATTTTGGGGAAGTAAGAGTGTGACACAACATTAGTAAAGTTTCATATTATTCTGAATTTTCGTAAATTGTGATTTGGACATTGTAACTTATTTAATGTGAGTAGTTACCATTTCTGGATGGAAAATTTATCTGTTAATTTGGAAATATACTATTATTTGATAGACTCGATATGGTTGGTTGTATAAATTTTTTCAATTTTATAAGATATTAATCTATCGTTACCAATAAATAAAAATAATATTATTAATATATAAGTTAATTTCAATTCATTTACTCATTTTGGTTACATGGTCACCATTAACTAATTTAGATCAGATGTAATTATGGAGACAAGATCTCGTTTCCGATCTTGATTACAAATTGGATAATTTTTCTAAAAACGATACATGGATTATCGAATATGAAGGACAAAGTCGGAAAAATTGATTTGATCGTCTCGAACGAGAGATTCAGTAATGTGCACAACAAATTATGCAAATAATTACCAAAATTAGTAAATTAAATCCTACATAATAACGTAGATAAAATAAGTATCTCAGATATAGAGAATAAAATTAAAGTTCTAGGTGGAAAATATTCAATGAACGGTGAATAAAATGGCGTTCAATAACTTTCATATTACTATTTATTCATGAATATCTATTCATTCTACCAAAATTGGTATTATGGATGGGAATGCATATAGTTAAAAATCATCGATGATTTATCTAGTAATCGTGGGATGGATGATTTAGCCGTAGTCAGTTATTTAGTAACTCATACTCATCGCAGATCTGTCTTGTTTATAACTGTAAGTTGAATTGATATGAAATTACATGAATATCAGGCTAAAAAAATATTATCACAATATGACTTACCAATTCCACAAATAGGATATATTTGTACTTCCTCTACTTCGATAGATAAAGTTGTAAGAAGAATAGCTCCTCCATGGGTAGCAAAATGTCAAGTACATGCGGGAGGTCGTGGAAAAGCAGGAGGAGTAAAAATTATACAGAATAAGAAAAAGTTAAATAATTTTATAAACTATTGGATAGGAAAACGTTTAGTAACCTGTCAAACTAATGAAACTGGACTGCCAGTTAATTCAATTCTCATTGAAGCGATAACTAAAATTAAGCAAGAAATTTATTTATCAATTGTGATAGATTGGAGCAGTGGAAATATTCTATTTTTAGCTTCTGTTGAAGGAGGTATTAATATTGAACAACCATTAGTCAAAACACAGTATTTAATCCATAAAGTTATAATAAATCCTCGTCGACCACAATTATTTCAAGGACGTATTTTAGCATTAAAACTTGGACTGTCTGAAAAGGTAGTTGCTAAATTTTTCAAATGTTTTTTAGTATTATTAAAGTTATTTATAACACATGATTTATTATTAGCAGAAATTAATCCTCTAGCAATTACTAAAACAGGACAACTAATCTGTTTAGATGCTAAATTAAAGGTAGATAAAAATGCTTTCTTTAGACAGCAAAAATTATGGAGGATGAAAGATCCTTCTCAGGAAGAATTATTAAAAGTAGATGATCAAAAATGTTGTCTGAATTATTATGTATCCCTTCCGGGAAATATAGGATGTATGGTTAATGGTGCAGATTCAGCTCTGGCCACTATGGATATAATTCAGCTTTCTGGTGGAAAAACAGCAAATTTTTTGGATGTGGGAGGAGTAATTAATTACTCAAGAGATAGTCAAAAAATCTTTTAAAAAAATTCTTAACGAGAATAAAGTTAAAGCAATTATTATAAATATTTTTGGTGGAATTGTTAGGTGTGATCTAATTGCAGAGGAAATGATCAGATCTCTATCAGAGGTTCATGTCCCAGTTATAGTACGTTTAGAAGGAAATAACGCATTTCTATCATCACAGAAAATTTTAATTAACTCTTCCTCTACAGAAAACAATCATCATAAAATTCTTATTACTCATAGTTTACAAAAAGCGGTACAATGAGTGGTTACGTCCACTCAAAATTAGAAAAAAAATAATTATGGCTATTCTCATTAATAAAAATACTAAGGTGATATGTCAGGGAATCACGGGTATTCAAGGTACTATTCATTCCGCCCATTCGTTATCTTATGGAACTAAAATTACAGCAGGAGTTACCCCAGGACAAGGGGGACAAGTACATCTAGGGGTACCTATATTTAATACTGTTATTGAAGCTATTCAAGAGACTGGATCAACAACATCTGTAATTTTTCTCCCCTCTCCATTTTGTAAAGATAGCATTTTAGAAGCTATTGAAGCAGGTATTATGCTAATTATCACAATTTCTGAAGGAATTCCCGCTCAAGATATGCTACTTATCAAAATAAGATTAGATGAAACCGGGGTATGTATGATTGGTCCAAACTGTCCTGGAATAATAACTCCTGGAGAATGCAAAATAGGAGTTATGCCTACTCAAATTCATCATCCCGGATTAGTAGGTATAGTGTCTCGTTTTAGAACACTAACTTATGAAGTGGTTAAACAAACTACTGATCTAGGATATGGACAATCAACTTGTGTTGGAATTGGTGGTGATTCTATATTAGGAACTCATTTTCCAGAAATTATCAAATTATTTCAAGAAGATCACCAAACAAAAATAATAATTTTGATTGGAAAAATTGGTGACAGTTCTGAAGAAGAATGTTCATCGTATATAAAAAAATACGTTACAAAACCAGTAGTAGCTTATATAGCTGGTTCTTCTGGTTTTGCTGAAACAAGAATGAAACATGCTGAAGAACTTATCTCGGATGATGATAAAAACCTCGAACAAAAATTTTTTCAGCTAGAAAGGGCTGGAGTAACTCCGATCAGAAATATTACAGAAATAGGGAAAATAGTTCAACAAATATTAACTGGAAGAAAATTTTGTTCTTAAATATTCTCAAATTATTCCATTCTTAACCAATTTTTTGATCTTGGATTTTCATTCATATTTTTATGGAAAGATTATAACAATAGATAATATGGTGGAGCTAAGCGGATTTGAACCGCTGACCTCCTGTGTGCAAAACAGGCGCTCTACCAACTGAGCTATAGCCCCTAATAATAGTAGGCCTGAGTGGATTTGAACCACTGCCCTCACCCTTATCAGGGGTGCGCTCTAACCTACTGAGCTACAGGCCTCCTAATAAAGAGTCCTAATTTGGATGTGCACTGAACGGAATGCTTATTAATTTTAAGGAGGTGATCCAACCACAGGTTCCCCTACGGTTACCTTGTTACGACTTCACCCCAGTTATGAATCACAAAGTGGTAAGTGCCCTCCTCCTATTGGAGGTTAAACTACTTACTTCTTTTACAACCCACTCCCATGGTGTGACGGGCGGTGTGTACAAGGCCCGGGAACGTATTCACCGTGGCATGCTGATCCACGATTACTAGCGATTCCGACTTCGTGGAGTCGAGTTGCAGACTCCAGTCCGAACTACGACTCATTTTGTGAGATCTGCTTACTCTTACGAGGTTGCTTCCCTTTGTATGAGCCATTGTAGCACGTGTGTAGCCCTGGTTGTAAGGGCCATGATGACTTGACGTCATCCCTACCTTCCTCCAGTTTATCACTGGCAGTCTCCTCTGAGTTCCCGCCTTTATGCGCTGGCAACAAAGGATAAGGGTTACGCTCGTTGCGGGACTTAACCCAACATTTCACAACACGAGCTGACGACAGCCATGCAGCACCTGTCTCACAGTTCCTTACGGCACTTCCATATTTCTACAGAATTCTGTGGATGTCAAAACCAGGTAAGGTTCTTCGTGTAGCATCGAATTAAACCACATGCTCCACCGCTTGTGCGGGCCCCCGTCAATTCATTTGAGTTTTAACCTTGCGGTCGTACTCCCCAGGCGGTCGATTTAACACGTTAGCTCCGGAAGCCATAGTTTTCCTACAACCTCCAAATCGACATCGTTTACAGCATGGACTACCAGGGTATCTAATCCTGTTTGCTCCCCACGCTTTCGCACCTCAGCGTCAGTATTCATCTAGGAGGTCGCCTTCGCCACTGGTATTCTTTCGGATCTCTACGCATTTCACCGCTACACCCGAAATTCTACCTCCTTCTATGAGACTCTAGTAAGACAGTTTCAAATGCCATTCCTAGGTTAAGCCCAGGGATTTCACATCTGACTTAACTTACCGCCTACGTGCTCTTTACGCCCAGTAATTCCGATTAACGCTCGCACCCTCCGTATTACCGCGGCTGCTGGCACGGAGTTAGCCGGTGCTTCTTCTGTAGATAACGTCAAAACAAAACTTTATTAATTTTTCATTCTTCCTGTCTACTGAAAGTACTTTACAACCCTAAGGCCTTCTTCATACACGCGGCATAGCTGCATCAGGGTTTCCCCCATTGTGCAATATTCCCCACTGCTGCCTCCCGTAGGAGTCTGGACCGTGTCTCAGTTCCAGTGTGGCTGGTCATCCTCTCAGACCAGCTAGAGATCGTAGCTTTGGTGAGCCTTTACCTCACCAACAGGCTAATCTCATCTGGGTTCATCCGATGGTGTGAGGCCTTATCTGGTCCCCCACTTTTCTCTTACGAGAATATGCGGTATTAGCTATCGTTTCCAATAGTTATCCCCCTCCGTCGGGCAGATCCCCAGATTTTACTCACCCGTTCGCCACTCGCCGACAGAAAATTAATTAATTTTCTCCGCTGCCGTTCGACTTGCATGTGTTAGGCTTGCCGCCAGCGTTCAATCTGAGCCATGATCAAACTCTTCAATTCAAGTTTATTTGCTTAATTTTTACTTATTTAGGTAAAACTACTTCATTCTGTTCCGTTAAATTTTGAACAGAACTTTATCTTTCGCACTCCGTCAGTGCACATTCAAATATGTAGTTACTTTCTCTTTTTTTAAAGAACTAGAATCAAATTAAGTAATTTTACTATATTATTTACGGACTATCAATAGAATCGACAAAAATATCAAAAAAAATAACAAATTTAAAAAATATTTTTCATCCTCCATACCAATTTTAAAGACAATTCTTTTTCTTGGTTTGTTATCAAATTTTCTAACTAAGTTAATAATTTATATTGAAAATTGATATGCAGGTATTATTAAAAATAATAAACTGAGGTAATTGATTACAAAAAACTTTTCAATATCAATTAGTCGAAAAATAATTATCCAATAACTATCTCATCAAGAATAGATGTTATATTATATAATTACAATTTGACGAAATAATTATATTAATCTGATAATTTAATACTCCTTACTTGGAGTAAAATACCTTTTATATAAAAAATAATCTAATATGTGACCTTAAGATAATGAATGAGGAACTAATATCGATATATTTAGTCTACTTAATTATATCTTCTCTTACAGAAGAAAATTCTGAAATTGATAAATGAAAAAATTTAATCTAGTTAACTAATATTACGTGCACCTTTATATATTTGGTAATATTTCCTACTCACTCTAAAGAGTGTCCTGGAACTTTTGAAGATTAAAATATAGAAATATTACTTTCAATTAACCGATATTACTAAAAATTGAAAACACTATAATTAGTTATTATTCATAAGTAGAATGAAATATCCCTGATAAAAAGAGACGATACATACTAAAATACCATTGAACTAATTAGTGAATAAGGTCTAGTTGTAATTGACCTATATCTTCCTACTAACATTGGAGTATTTTTGGTAATCATCATTTCAACATATTTTATTATATATAATAAAATATGAATTGAAGGAACAACAGTTGTACATAATGCTTGTTGTTACCCAAAATACGTACTACTACCAGAGGAGTAGGTTGTTGATATTTAATAATTAAAATTTATTATTTTTTATCTTCGGTATTTGAAATCGTTTCTGAAATTTTTCTACTCGTCCGCCACTATCTACAATTCGTTGTTTTCCGGTATAAAATGGATGACATTTTCCACAAATATCTAAAGTTAAATTATGACCTATAGTTGAACGAGTTTCAATAACATTACCACATGAACAAAAGGCTGTTATTTTAGTGTAAATGGGATGAATATTTTTTTTCATATAAAGAATCTCTTATAGAACAGTAAAATTGAGTTTAGAAAATTATTTAAAATAAATAACTGTTGAAAACTATTAATACCTTAATTATAATATAATATATTGATAAGTAAATATATCATGAATTATATAATTTATTGTTACTAATATTTTATGCGTATAGTTCGAGTGGTTTTGTCTCTTCCTGTCATGCAATATTTTGATTATCTTTTACCAACTAATTTTTCTGTTGTTGTAGGATCACGAGTAGAGGTTACTTTTAGAAAACGTACTATTTTGGGAATAGTAGTTAAACTTAAAAATTACTCTGATCTTCCTCAGGAAAAATTAAAATATATTAATAAAATTTTAGATAATCAATCTATTTTTTCTTCTTTATTATGGAAAATTTTGCTCTGGTCATCAGATTATTATCATTATTCTTTGGGAGAAATTTTATTTTCATCTTTACCAAAATTGTTAAGAATTGGTCATCCTCTTAAAATGCCAAAAAGAGGAAAATGGACAATAACCGATATAGGGAGAATCATACTTCTCAAGAAGTTAAAAAACAAACCTAAACAACAGCAAGCTTTATCACTATTAAAAATTCAAGAAATTCATCATATAGATCTTATTAAATATAATTTCAAAAAAAGAACTTTCCAAGCATTACAAGAAAAACAATTATGTAAATTTTCAGTAAAAACAAAATCACTAAGTACTATTAATTGGCACCAAAATTTTTGTATAACTAAAGATAATTTATGTTTAAATTATGACCAAAAAATGGCTATTAACACTATTACAAAAAAACAAAATTCTTTTAATGTTTGGTTAATACAAGGAGTTACGGGTTCTGGAAAAACTGAAGTTTATCTACATATAATAGATCATATACTTGCAAGTGGACGGCAGGTTTTAGTCTTAGTACCAGAAATATGTTTAATTTCACCAACTATCGAACTTTTTCGTAATCGATTTAATGTTCCTATAGAAATAGTGCATTCTGGGGTTAATAATGATGATCATTTAACAGTTTGGATAAAAGCAAGACAAGGGGAAGTAGCTATTATTATTGGTACACGTTCTGCTCTTTTCACTTCTTTTGCGTCTCTTGGAATTATAGTTATTGACGAGGAACATAATACTTCTTATAAACAGCAATATGGTTGGTTGTATCAGGCTCGTGATTTAGCAGTAGTGATAGGTAAACAAGCTAATATTCCTATAGTAATGGTCTCTGCTACCCCTACCCTAGAAACTTTATATAATGTTAAACTAGGAAAATATCAACATTTTTATATTAGAAAATACGTAAACCAAGAACATTTATCTTCTCAAACAATTATTAACTTAAAAGGGGTAAAAGTAAAACATAGTTTATCTCAAATGCTAATAGATAAAATTTCTCAACATTTACAATATAATAATCAAGTTCTCCTTTTTTTAAATCGACGAGGTTATTCATCATCTATAGTATGCAAAAAATGTGGTTGGAGAGCCGACTGTTATCAGTGTAATCATTCTTATACATTACATCAATATTATCAACAGTTACGTTGTCATTATTGTGGAAGTAAACGTTCCATTCCACTTCAATGTAGTGAATGCGGTTCTCCTTACATTAGTTCAGTGGGAGTAGGGACAGAACAACTAGAATTTCAACTCAGGAAATTATTTCCTACAATTCCATTAACACGTATTGATCGTGATACAATAACTCATAATACTCCTATAGAATATTATTTATCAGAAGCACTCAAAGGAGGACCAAGAATTTTATTAGGTACACAAATGATTTTTACTAAAGTACATTATTTTTCCGAGGTGACGTTAGTAGCTTTAGTAGATGTAGATGGAACTTTATTTTCTGCAGATTTTCGTTCTACTGAACGTTTTGCGCAACTCTATACTCAGATTGCCGGGCGGATCGGGATAAATACTAAATATAGTGAAGTGGTTTTACAAACATCTCATCCTAATCATCCTGTCCTACAAACCCTATTAAATAAGGGTTATAAATCATTTGCTAATCAAACCTTAAAGGAACGTCAAATATTTCTTCTTCCTCCCTATAGTCATCATGTTTTAATGCGCGCAGAGTATCACGAAAGGTGTAAATCCTTTTTATTTCTAAATAATGTGCGTCATATTCTGAATCAGATAACATTAATAGATCAAAATTTTTTACTTTTTGGTCCAGTTCCTGCTTTGCAACCCAAACTAAGTGGAAAATATCGGTTCCAATTGTTATTGCAGCATTCTTCACGTTTCAAATTACAACAAATTATTCACTCTTATCTTCCTCTAGTTCAGAATTTACCATTACTCAAAACAGTCCAATGGTCAGTAGATGTAGATCCAATCGATAACTGAGTTAAGTGAGTTTTGTTTTATTTACTACTCATCTTAATACTGTAAGATATAATCTTACTCTCATATGTTGTGAACAGCTACTCTGAAAGAGCAGTTATGTTGAATATCAATATAACTAGTACATTTAATCTAACACTACATGTTATTCATAAAAAATATTCCTCAAATAAAATATCATCACTCTATTTACTAAAACAAGTTAGTTCAGTAATAATATTGAAGGATATATAATAGAAAATCCATTTTTCCACAAATAATTAAAAATGATTATATTTTATCGGTAATACGGGAAATATAAGATTATTTTTATTGAAAATTGATTAAATAAAAAATATCCTTACTTAAATATTCAAAAATTCTTATGAATAAATAACTCAAAACAATTTATACAGGTAATATCATTAATATATGAGTAAAATTCTTGAGATCAAGAAAAATGCAATATATTATCGCATTATTTCTTTATTTTTTTACTATATATATTTACAATATTCCAATAATAAAGTGATGTACTTAAATTTGTGTGAAAATACAGTAATGAAATTACTAATCATTAAATATTAATTTAATTGACTAAAAAGATTAAATTTTCAAAATGAAATTTTCAGGAAATTTAATTTTAATAGTTCTGTTATTATGGCGCGTTGGCAGAGTGGTTATGCAGCGGATTGCAAATCCGTATACCTCGGTTCAAGTCCGGGACGCGTCTTCAAATATCCGTTTTATGGGCCCGGATGGTGGAATAGGTAGACACAAGGGACTTAAAATCCCTCGGCCTTATGGCTATGCGGGTTCAAATCCCGCTCCGGGTAGTTTAAAGTGAAATTGATGCTTATTGTTGATAAGATAACTTATGAAAAGTGGACACTAGAGGAAAGATATCTCTAATGAATAGAGTTGTCATAAACAGCTAATATTGACTGCTGTTTCTATTTCAGGTGAGAACTAATATATGGTACTACTAAGTAATTTATGGATTAATTTTTTTTACGTCTCATTTCCATTAACCGTTATACTGCAATTAACTATTCACAAAAGTTATCATCAAGATAAATTTTCTGTTCACCAAAATAAAATATGTTGGTAGTGAACATAATTTATGTATGACGATGTGACTTTTGATAATTATTTTCATATTTTTCTTCTAGCATCTGATATAAATTCTAGCAAAAGAATAAAAATTATCGTCCTTTAATCGAAAATATTGATCCATATTATCATTAACCATTCGTGAAATTAAAGTGATATTTTTAGATCAATCAGCTAATTTTTATTTAGTTTTCTGCATGATTAATGATGAGTATTAATATAATTTAATCCGAAATTCGCTGTTTCAATTAATTTATCTAAAAACATTTTAACTAAATTTAATCACAATTTACTTCGTGGAAATAATAATTTTCTATTGGAGAAAAAATACGTAGAAAATACGTAAATTTATATTCTGAAAATCAGTTGTTTTTCTAAGATTGAAGTATTTTTTTACCTCTATTTTCTAACTAAACATGTTTGCATTATTCATTATTCTATATAATTTTCATTGAATTATGAGTATCCATTGTGGAAGTTGATAAGTGCGACATTTCATATAAAATCTTGATTAAGTTATTACAACTCACTGTGAGATTCAATCTTGAATTATCAACATACTACTTTTCTTCTTAGTTCTCCTAATTTTCAATATCTGCCCATGGATAGAGGGAGGGAAGTTGCTTTTATAGGAGCTTCTAATGTAGGTAAATCTAGTGCTATCAATAGCTTAACTCATAAAAAATATTTAGCCAAAATTAGTAAAACTCCAGGGTGTACTAAACTAATTAATATTTTTCAAATTAATCAACAATGTAGATTATTAGATTTTCCCGGATATGGATATGCTAAAGTTAATAAAATCATAAAAAATAACTTTCAAAATATATGGAATACATATTTGAAAAATCGTCATTGTATCCAGGGAGTAGTACTTTTTATGGATATACGCCATCCTCTGAAAGAATTAGATAATCGTAACTTCAGATTAGTTAGTAATTATAATCTTCCAATATTAATTTTACTCTCTAAATCAGATAAGTGCTCTCGAGAATCGAATAACAAAAAGAAGCGTATATTGCAGGAATATTTTTCACAATTTAATAATTCTATTAAAGTAGAACTATTTTCTTCCCGTAAAAGAGTAGGTATAGATAAACTACAGATAACACTTGATAACTGGTTAATCGGATAAATTTTACTCGAATGATAACAATTATAAGTATATTTATCAGAAGAAATATGCATATTAAATGCAAATAAAAATACTGGTATAAGTTTTTTTCTTAAAACAAAGCTTGCTTCATCAAGTAGTATGTTCCTTTCCATTATGATTTTGGTAGATCAAATTGTTTACTTCTGCTACCTGATTTCTATACATCTGTATCAGAGGGATACTAAATTAGTATCATCAAATAATTATTATTGTGACTTATTCACTACAGTAATTAAAGAAGTTCTGAAATTCATAGTAAGTAAATAAAGATTGTAGTTGTTCATTATTAGTTTTTTTTATTGACAGATTTTGATAATTTGTTTCGATATTCACATCGGTAATAATAGTGGCTAGTTGTCGAGAAAGAAAAGCAAGTTTTTGATAATTTGTTAAATTAGTTATAATTTTTTTTGCCTGACGATAAGGCAGAATAGTTCCTATTTTATCCAGATTAGAAAAAATTTCGTTTAAACTTCCTATTTTTTGTACAAGTTTTTGTGCAGTTTTACTTCCTATTCCAGGAACTCCAGGAATATTATCCGCATAATCCCCCATTAAACCAATAAAATCAGCTATAAAATAGGGCGGTACACCATATTTGAAAAATACTTCTTGTGGTCCCAAAATATAATTTTTAGAAGTTATAATTTTTATATTTGGAGTTACGAGTTGTGCTAAATCTTTATCATTAGTACTGATATATATAATTTTTCCTTGTTTTTCTACTTGTGTTGCTAATGTGCCAATAACGTCATCTGCTTCTACACCCTCCACAACCTTAATAGAAATACCTAAAGCACTTATAAATTTATATAAAGGTTTTATTTGATTAAAAAGTACTTGAGGCATATGAGATCGATGTAATTTATACGGTTGAAACCATTGGTGTCTAAATGTTGTACCTTGAGCATCAAATGCTACTAACATATAAATAGGATTATATTGATTTAAAAATCTCTTCAGCATTTTAATAAAACCATATATTGCACCGGTATGATCACCTTTGCTATTAAGCAGTGTAGGAAAACTATAATAAGCACGATATAAATAGAAAGTTCCATCTATCAAAAATAATGAATTTTTTTGTTTATTGTACATTAGTATCAATTACTATTGATTCAGTATGATGTTATAAATATTATTGTGATAACAATTTGAGAATTTTTTCATATTGTTGAATATTATAGATATTCTTTTGAAGAATATATTGACCATTAACTATAATAGTAGGAACAAAGGTTATTTTAATATTTTTTTCGGCTTCTTCTTGTTTCACTATTAAACATTTTACTAAAAAACTATTCCATACTGCATCATAATCACGTTTTGATATTCCAATTTTCATAAAACATCTACGTACATCTTGTGAAGATAAAAAATGATTGTTTTTCATAAGTTCTTCAAATAATGGAGCTATTATGGAAGGTTCAACTTCTAACACCATGGCAACACTCCATGCGTGAGTTAAGATTTTTCCTAGTGATCCTCCTAACCAGGAAACGTGATATTTATTTTTTAATTTATCATGCAGAATATATTCTAATTGGTAACAATGAGGACATAAAAATGAAAAAAATTCTACGATATTTGGTATTCCACTGACAGGTTGATCCACAATCGTGACATAACTATTTTGGTTAATCCATGGAGTAGCAAAAGTACATGTTATTTTTCTCGAAAACAAAACAAGCAAAATAAGAAATATGAAAAATTTTTTTTTCATGGAACTAATTTTATCAATGATTAAGATTTTTTATCAAATGTTTTCCAAAATTTGTTTATTTCTATTACTGGATAACGAAAAATAAGATGAACATAGACATTAACTGATCAGATGTAAATTTATTATATAATGAAATTATACTAATTGGTAGTAATCAATATTACTTCTACTCTCCAATTGATACTAACAATTTTGAGGGAAAGAAATAATCAAAGAAGAAAATTGAAAATAATCACTAATCGTCACTTTACCCCAAAATAATCATAATTATATTTTGGTACCGAAGAAAATTTGTTAAATAAAATTAAATTTTTTATTATTAAATTGGATAAAACAAGTGCCACTCAAGCGTATATAAAACCTGCAAATAAAATAATATATAACAGTATATAATAAATTATGTATTTGGATCTTTTTCTATTTCTGGATAAAGAAGTTAGTTTATCTGAAAAAAAGCTACTCTCTATTAGTATTCATGATATAGTGACTGATATAATGAATGAATTATGATAATTAATTTGAAATATTAGGTAAGGTCACTAAAAAATAACTAAAAACTGTTTACTTATTTAGTAGACCCTACCTATTTATATTTTTTTATAATTTTACTGCTGCTCTTAAAATTTTTCCCGAAATAAAAACAGGAACATTAGTAGCTGATATTTTTATTTCTTGACCAGTTTGTGGATTGCGTCCTATTCTCTCGGCACGATAATGTACTTTAAAAGTACCAAAACCAACTAGTTGAACGGTTTTTCCCGATTTTAGTGATTCAATAATAGCATCTAATATAGATTCTAGAACTATTTTAGACTGTATTTTAGTTAAGTTGGATTTTTCAGCAATTCTTTCTATGAGTTGTTTTTTATTCATAAGTTCTCCTGTATTACTTTCCAAGTTTAATAATTATAGAAATTTTTGATCAAGGATGTAAATGATAAGTTAATAACTTTTTGCTAATAATGAAAGATCTATCATCAAAACAAATAGGAAATTAGTATCCTCTACAAGATAAAATTTAAAATTTTGACGAATATTTTATATTCTGTGTTAGTTGTTAGAATATTATTACCTTCTATTTAAGGTTAATCAGATAAATTATCATATTTTAATAAATGAAACTGTTCTTTTTCATATTAGTTCTGTCTTCATGTATTAGTGACGATATTTTCTCAGCCAACTGAAACCGATGATGCAGCATAATGACTGTTATTCTTGTCATTAATTATGTTCCTATTATCCGCATAACATTCAATATTATATATTTAATTTTGATTAATTTTACAACAAATTGTTTTTGTAGTATGAAACTTCAATAGTATCTTACCGATTAATTTTTACCAACATAGCTAAAGTAAAAATATCTCTTGCTATGGGAGTATTAATGCTTTTAATTAGGGTTAATTTTTTTCTATTGAAGTTAATATACTGATACCAACCTGTCCCGGCAATTCCCCATGATCCTGTCAACTGTGAAATTCTATTTTGAATATCCATTGTACTTAGGACTGTTTCAGTTTCTTTTCCGTGCCAACATGTAATATTATTACGCCGATATTCAGCCCAGTAAAACAATTTTTTCTTAGCTTGAATAGCTACTAATACTCTGTCCGTACCCCTTATTCTCCAAGAACTTTCTGCCATAATAGCTAAACTAGATACACCTATTATAGCTAAATTAGCACCTATTCCAATTCCCTTCGCTACTCCCATGCCAATTCGTAAACCGGTAAAATTTCCTGGACCCCTACTATATGCTACAGCATCTAGCTTATTTAGAGATATCTTTCCTTCAATAAGGATTTGTTGAATTAAAGGTAAAATCCGCTGAGAATGATTTCTATAACAATATTCAAAAAGACAGTTAATTTTTCCTCTATTGAATAAAGCCACCGAACATGTTTCTGTTGAAGTATCTAAAGCAATTATTCTCATTTTCAAAATCATCCTTATAATCAATATATTAATAAATTTTCTGCAATAATAATTACTTACTACTAATTATCCTATTTAATATACTGCTTAGTCCGTAATGCTTCGATACGTTTTTGTAACGAGGGATGTGTTTTGAATAATTCACTACGGGTAGCTAATAACAATGCCTTCCTAGTATTACCATTAATAAAAAAAGCTTTTACTAGATTATTTTCTTTAGGTTGACAACTTTGTTTCAATCTTTCTAATGCTCCAATCATCTTTTCCACTCCTACTATCTTAGCTGCGCCAGCATCCGCATAAAATTCTCTTTTTCGAGAAAACCACAATGTTATTAAACTGGCTAGTACTCCTAATATGAGTGGTAATATTTTTATTATTATAGAAGAAACCATAGAATATTCAGGGTTATTTTTACGATTACTGAATAATAATTTCGATGTTATTTGTGATATAACATTAGATATGAAAATTACCATAGTATTGACTATACCCTGAAGTAAAGTCATTGTTACCATATCTCCATTAACAATGTGAGACATCTCATGTGCTATAACTGCTTCTATTTGTTCTTTTCTCATATTTTGTAGCAAACCTGTAGATAACGCTATTACAGAATCATTACAACTAGCACCAGTAGCAAAGGCATTCATATCTACCGCATTATAAATGGCTACCTTAGGCATAGCTATTCCTATATGTTTTGCTTGATTTTGGATAATTTTGATTATCCAAGATTCTTGTTCATCTTTTGGTTGATTAATATATTTTCCTCTTACGGATCTGACTGCTATTGTTTTAGATAATAATAGTGAAATTATTGCTCCACTGAAACCAATCACTCCGGCTAGAAAAATAATCAAACTAACTGTTTTAATTTTTATTCCTATTATACTCATAATAAATCCTAAGATTATCATAAGTCCTATCATAACACTGAAATTAGTTATTAAAAATAAAGCAATTCTTGTTATCATAAAATTATTTTATCCTCCCAATGAAAAATTATTTTTCAATATATATCCAGATTACAAAATTTCAATATTTATATGAAATTTCATCCATTACTATAATATAGTAGTTATTTATTACTAATATCAAAAACATTTTATTTTTTAAAAAATTTTCAAGGTTTTTCACTTGATTACTATATTACTACAGAGTATCTCAATAGGAGATGAGTAATAAATAATATATTAAACTTCTTCATCTAAAATTTAGAAAAATATTCTTAATACTAATTCTAGCATCATTGATAGTTCAATTTATCAAATTGTTTTTAATAACAATAACTACTGAATAATATTATTAGTCAGATAAAAACGCATATTTTAATAATTTTAATATATTAGGAAGAGCAGTGTAAAAATTCCGGATTAACTAATTATTATTCTCAGATATGAAATTGATAATTTAAGTATATTGACAATATTATATATTCAAATGAAATATTTTGTCATAATTATAAATTCATCATGTGATAAATTTATGGTGTTCATAATAAATATGTCAAAAATTATCGATAATTGAAAAATATATTTATTTAATTTGTTTTGATATTTCATCATCTAGATGGTTTCTTTATCTCTGAGAATTTTATTCTCAAATAGAATTACCTACGAGTAATGTAAAATTATTGATGTTTAGATAAAAACTATAATAATGTGTCTTTAATTACTGTGATAAAAATTTATTAATAATTTTCGGTGTCAATCAAGTGGTACCTGTTATTGAGAACAATTTTTCTTGTTTCAAAAATTAATTACTCAAGTTTAGACAGATTTTGAAAAAATAAAAAAATTTTCGAGATTAAATCCAAGGAATAAATAACATGTTTTAAATTTAGAAAAAATTTTATAGATTTTTACAATTAAAATTAATAAAAATACTACTCTGATTTTTATATTGTGAATTTCGACGTCGATGATACGGACGATCGGCAGGACCAGATAGTACTTCAAAACTAATAGCACCTACTAACATTCCTGGTTTAAGAGCTAACGGTAATTTTCCATAATTATAAAATTCCAAAACTAGACAACCTTTCCATCCTGGATCTATACGATGTGCAGTAATATGAATCATGAGACCTAGTCGTGCCAGAGATGAACGTCCCTCTAGCCATCCAATTAAATCATCAGGTATACTTATTGATTCTAGAGTAACTCCTAGTACTAATTCACCAGGATGAAGAAAAAAATACTCTTGATTTTTAATTATTAATTCTTCGCTCATTATACGATTAATAATCTCGTTATTTGGATTACTTAAATCAATATAAGGAACTGTAGATGCATGAAAAGTCCGAAATTTATTTCCTAAACGAATGTCTACACTTGCACCATTAATGCTGGTTTTTGAAGGGCGCGGATCAATGACTAATTTTCCACTATTAAGTAAATTTTCAATATCTTTGTCACAAAGTTTCATTAATTTATCTCTATTTTTATAGATATCTAAAATATTATAAGATATAATATAATTCAATTATCTATTATTAACTATAAATAATATTAAATATGTTTATTCCTGAACTTTTGTCTCCGGCAGGAACATTAAAAAATATGCGATATTCCTTTGCATATGGGGCAGATGCTGTATATGCAGGACCTCCTCGTTATAGTTTACGTGTACGTAATAATGAATTTCATTATGATAATTTATCCATAGGTATTAAAGAAGCTCATGCAAAAAATAAAAAATTTTATGTGGTAGCTAATATTACTCCGCATAATTCTAAGTTAAAAACTTTTATTAATGATTTTAATCCTATTATTGATCTGAAACCTGATGCTTTAATTATCTCTGATCCTGGATTAATTATGTTAGTTCGTGAATTTTACCCTACTATGCCAATACATTTATCAGTTCAATCAAACGTAGTCAATTGGTCTGCTGTCAAATTTTGGCAAAAATTAGGAATTCAAAGAATTATTTTATCCCGAGAACTTTCTCTTGAAGAAATAGAAGAGATTCATCAAATAGTTCCTAATATAGAATTAGAAGTTTTTGTACATGGTGCTATGTGTATAGCATATTCCGGACGATGTTTATTATCAACATATATTAATAGACGTGATTCTAACCAAGGAGCTTGTATTAATACTTGTCGGTGGAAATATAATATCTTTCCAGCTCACGAAGACGAAAGTGGGAATATAAAATTTAAAAACAATTCTATCAATTCTAGTAATCAAATATCATCACCATTATTTTCCGTTCCTTTAGATAAAGAAATTTTTCTTCTAGAAATTAATAATCCAAAAAAAACATCGAAATATGTTGAAAGCCACACTAAACAATATTTAACTACTTTTGAAGATATTCATGGCACTTACATTTTTAACTCAAAAGATCTTCGAGCTATCAGACATGTACAACGGTTAATACAAATAGGTATACATTCACTAAAAATTGAAGGAAGAACTAAATCTTTTTATTATTGTGCTAGAACTGCTCAAATTTATCGATTAGCTATTAATGATGCTTTGCATCAAAAACCATTTAATTCTCATCTTTTAGATGTGCTTGAAGGACTGGGAAATCGTGGTTATACTGAAGGTTTTTTATCTCGTCATACTCCTGAAAATGGTCAGAATATTAATTCTGGATTATCTCAATCTTATAAACAACTTTTTGTAGGAGAATTTACTGGAAAACGCAGACAAGAATTAGCTCAAGTTGCTGTCAAAAATAAATTTTCTTGCGGAGATAATTTAGATGTTATTACCCCAGAACGTAATATTAATTTTGTATTAGATAAAATGGAAAATAATAATTTCCAATTAGTAACTGTTGCTCCTGGAGAAGGTTATTTAGTTTGGATCCCTGTTCCCTTAAACTTATCAATTAAATATGGATTACTAGTTCGAAACACAAAGTAATGTTTGTTTTTTTTAATAAAAAACTGATAAATATGATTTATTATAAAAGTTATGAATAATAGTTTAACTAAAATATTTCTAGTGACTTGCGCATTTCCATACGCTAATGGTTCTCTCCATTTAGGACATCTGCTTGAACATATTCAGGCGGATATATGGGTTCGTTATCAACGTATGTGTGGACATAAAGTTATTTTTATTAGTGCAACAGATGCGCATGGAACACCTATTTTATTAATGTCCAAAAAACTAGGAATTAATCCTGAAACTATGGTTCTTTCAATAGGAAAAGAACATCAAAAAATTCTTCAAGCATTTCATATTAGTTATGATAATTATTATTCGACACATAGTCAAGAAAACTATCAATTTTCATTATTAATTTATCAACAATTAAAAAACAAGGGATTAATTACAAAACGTAGATTAACTCAAATGTATGATCCAAACATGAAAATGTTTTTACCTGATCGATTAGTAAAAGGTTTGTGTCCTAAATGTAAAGCTCCAGATCAATATGGAGATAACTGTGAAGTATGTGGTTGCATTTATAGCCCTACCGATTTAATCAATCCTCGATCCGCACTAACAGGAGTTCGACCTGTGTTACAAGAGACAGAACATTTCTTTTTTGATCTGTCGTTATACTCTGATATGTTAAAAATATGGACTCGTTCCGGTACATTACCAGAATCAGTAGCAAATAAAATGCAAGAATGGTTAAAAAATGGTTTGCAACCATGGAATATAAGTCGGGATTATCCATATTTTGGTTTTAAAATTCCCGATACTATAAATAAATATTTTTATGTTTGGTTAGATGCTCCTATTGGTTATATTAGTACTTTTCAAAATCTGTGTCATAAAAGAAAAGATATATGTTTTGAAGATTTTTGGAAACCACAATCAACTGTACAACTATGTCATTTTATAGGAAAGGATATTATTTATTTTCATAGTTTATTTTGGCCTGCATTATTAGAAGCAAGTGGTTTTCGTAAACCAAATTATATTTTTGTTCATGGTTTTGTCACATTTCAAGGAAAAAAAATGTCCAAATCTAGGGGATCTCTTATAGATGGACAAACTTGGTTAAACTGGTTAGATTCAGATAGCTTACGCTATTATTATGCAACGAAATTATCTTCTAGTATTGAAGATATAGATATAAATCTTAATGATTTTACTCACCGGATCAATGCAGATATTGTTAATAAAGTTGTAAATATAGCCGCTCGTTGTGCCAGTTTTATTAACAAACGTTTTTCAGGATGGTTATCTCCGAAATTACAAGATCCAATTTTATATCAGCAATTTACTGATGCTTCCGTTCCTATAGGAAAAGATTTATCTAATTTAAATTTTAGTAGTGCTTTACGACAAATTATGGAATTAGCAAATTTAGCTAATCGTTATATTAATGAACAAAAACCTTGGGTAATTTGTAATACTGATAATCAGCTAGCTAATTTACAAGCTATTTGCACTATGGGAATCAATTTTTATCGAGTATTAATGACCTATTTAAAACCATTTATGCCTTGCTTAAGTAAGAGATCAGAAAATTTTCTTCAACATAAACTAGAATTGCCGGAAATATATTTACCTTTATTAAATCATCGAATTTTAATTTTTGATTGTCTTTATCAAAGAATTACCTCTAAAAATATTAATTCACTTTTAGCTGATATTTTTCAACATAAAAGTTAAAAATATAACCCCAAAATTTTGGGGTTATATTTTAAATCTATTTCATTCTATTAATGTGGAATAATCCGATTGGTGTTATTTGTTTTTCCTATGCTGATTGTTTGGGGTTTTTCGTGTTCAGGAATTTCATATTCTAGTTCAAGTTTTAATAAACCATAATCAAGATTAGCAGTCTGTACTTTAAGTCTATTATGCAAATTAAAACTGAGCGAAAAATCATCGCATAAAATTCCTTTATGTAAGCACTTGACATGAGTATTTTCTTTTTTTAACTCATGTTTTCCAGTTATAATTAATTGTCCATTTTGCAATAGAATATTTAAATTTTTTTCTTGATAGCCAGGTACACTGACCGTTAAATGGTAATGAGTATCATCAGTTTGAATCAAATTATAAGCAGGTGAATTAGATAGTGGAATATCACCTGTTAATCTAGTAAATAATTTATCCATACGATCCAATCGATCGGAAAACAAATTATCAGTAATTCCTGGGATAAGTGAAAATGAACGATATGTCATCATATTTCTCCTTAGGAAATAAAAAAATAAGTTATATTTAAAAATATTAAAAAATTTTCTTATTTAAGAAATATGGATTTATTAATATTTTTTCAAGAAAAATTTTTTCTTATAAATAAATATGTAAATAATATTAGAATATTTTTATTTTTATGAAAATTTTTATCTAATCAAAATTATTAATTTATCTTATTATTCGTTATTCTAATTTTTTATTTATATAATTTATTCCAATAAAAATGATATATCATTGTAATAATGATTACATTTTTTTGATATATTTATAGTTATAAAGTTTATTTATCATTTTGATTCCAAATACATAATCCATTTTTCTCTTTCATTTTTTGTAAGTATTTCTTATGTGCTGTAATTTCTTCATGAGTAGCTTTAATAACTGGTGATGTCATTTTTATGCAAGATTTAATTCTTTGATTTTGATTGATCTTTGATTGTGCTAAAGGAATTAATAATAATGAAGTTTGTCCTACACTAGACATAGCTAAATATACTTCAGCTAAGATTTTAGCATCTATTAAGGCTCCATGTATTTTTCCATGTGGTAATATTCGTTTATTTTTTATTTTTAATCGACTACAGAGCGCATC
Organism: Candidatus Dasytiphilus stammeri; assembly: GCA_041941865.1. Taxonomy (GTDB): domain Bacteria; phylum Pseudomonadota; class Gammaproteobacteria; order Enterobacterales; family Enterobacteriaceae; genus Dasytiphilus; species Dasytiphilus stammeri_H. The sequence goes on along the minus strand of CP145873.1, from coordinate 344,734 downwards.
TAGACTATTTTTTTTTCCCGGAAAAATTTTTCTTGCCATTACCAGACTATCGATAACTGTACAAAGATTTTCAATATTAGGATATGATTTTTGTAATAAACTTAATTCATAGTTTAAAAAACTAATATCAAATGAAGCATTATGAATAACTAACTCATGTCCTTCTATATAGCTAAGAAAATTATCAACAATTTGAATAAATTTAGGTTTATTTAATAAAATTTCATCTGTAATTCCATGTATACGGATTGCGACAGGATCAATTGGTCTGTTAGGATTTAAATAAACATGAAAATTATTTCCCGTTAAACGACGATCTACTATTTCTAGGGCAGCAATTTCTATAATGCGGTGTCCTATATAAGGACGACCGGTATGATTCATACCAGTGGTTTCAATATCTAAAATAATTTGTTGTATCATTTATTATTAATTACAATTGAGAAAATGGTGAAAAAAGTAGAAATATTTTCTGATGGTTCTTGTCTTGGTAATCCTGGTCCTGGTGGATATGGAGTCATATTGCGTTATCGTCAGTATGAAAAATTACTAAGTGCCGGATATTATTTAACTACTAATAATCGAATGGAATTAATGGCCATTATTGTAGGCTTAGAATCATTAAAATATTCTTGCATAATTACAATTATTACAGATAGTCAATATGTAAAAAAAGGAATTCAAGAATGGTTACATAATTGGAAACAACATAACTGGTTAACTAAAGGTAAAAAGTTAGTAAAAAATATTGAATTATGGAAACGTCTCGAAAAAAATTTACAATTTCATAATCATATTCAATGGAAATGGATTCCAGGACATTCTGGACATGTAGAAAATGAACGTTGTGATAATTTAGCACGTAATGCTGCTAAATTACCTACTTTTATAGATTTAATTTAATTATGCTAACTATAATTATTTCTCTAAATTTTACATAAAAGGAATTAAATTATATTGAATGATAAAAACCTGATATTTATTTACTATTCTACTTTTTCAAAAAAAAATAATAATTTTAAAAAAATAATAGTAAATAAATTACTAACAAAATAACTTTCTTTCTTAAGAAAGAATTGGAATAAATTTTTCAATAACTGTTAAATGGAATGGTTTTCATAGTTAAATTATTATTCATTTATACATTTTAGTAAAAATTATATAAAATATAATAATAATTAGTCATATGAATATTATTTATTTTTATTTTTTTTCAAACTTTATTAATTAATATGGAGAGCTATTTTGTAATTAATAATATTAATTTTTGTAAAAAATTACGCTATTTTCTTTAAATATGAATAATCTCATTACGAGATGGGCTGACAGTGAATATTCCCTTTTTTAAAATTCATATATCAAATATATATAATCGTGAATTATTTTGTAAAAATTCATATTTTTCTAATATTTTAGAAATTATATTAATCTTTACGGTGCGGACGGGACTTGAACCCGCGACCCCCGGCGTGACAGGCCGATATTCTAACCAGCTGAACTACCGCACCAGTTACACTTATTTTACTTACCAGACAGATACCTGCTCTCACACGAGGAGAACCTCGTACTACCCTAGGTGCTACAGCATTTCACTACTGAGTTCGAGATGGGATCAGGTGGTTCTACTGCGCTTAACTGTCTGGTATTATTTTTTATAGAACATTTCTGGTGTTGTAAGGTTAAGCCTATTGGGTGATTAGTACTAGTTAGCTTAACGTATTACTACGCTTCCACATCTAGCCTATCTACGTTGTTATCTTCAACGACCCTTCAGAAAACCATTAAGGTTTTCAGGGAAGACTCATCTTAAGGTAGGCTTCGCGCTTAGATGCTCTCAGCGCTTATCCCTTCCGCATTTAGCTACCGGGCATTGCCACTGGCGTGACAACCCGAACACCAGTGATGCGTCCACTCCGGTCCTCTCGTACTAGGAGCAGCTCCTCTCAATCTTCCAACGCCCACGGCAGATAGGGACCGAACTGTCTCACGACGTTCTAAACCCAGCTCGCGTACCACTTTAAATGGCGAACAGCCATACCCTTGGGACCTGCTACAGCCCCAGGATGTGATGAGCCGACATCGAGGTGCCAAACACCGCCGTCGATATGAACTCTTGGGCGGTATAAGCCTGTTATCCCCGGAGTACCTTTTATTCGTTGAGCGATGGCCCTTCCATACAGAACCACCGGATCACTAAGACCTGCTTTCGCACCTGCTCGCGCCGTCACGCTCGCAGTCAAGCCAGCTTATGCCTTTATACTAACCTCACGATATCCGACCGTGATTAGCTGACCTTTGTACTCCTCCGTTACTCTTTAGGAGGAGACCGCCCCAGTCAAACTGCCCACCAGACATGGTCCTGATTCCGGATTACGGAACTCAGTTAGAACACTCAATGTTAAAGGGTGGTATCTCAACGACGACTCCATGTAAACTGACGTTTACATCTCATAGTCTCCCACCTATTCTGCACATTAAAATTAAATATTCAATATCAGGCTACAGTAAAGGTTCACGGGGTCTTTCCGTCTTGCCGCAGGTACACTGCATCTTCACAGCGATTTCAATTTCACTGAGTCCCAGGTGGAGACAGTCTGGCCATCATTACGCCATTCGTGCAGGTCGGAACTTACCCGACAAGGAATTTCGCTACCTTAGGACCGTTATAGTTACGGCCGCCGTTTACCGGGGCTTCAATCAAGAGCTTTAGGTTTCCCTTAACTCCTTCATTTAACCTTCCGGCACCGGGCAGGCATCACACCGTATACATCCACTTACGTGTTAGCACAGTGCTGTGTTTTTATTAAACAGTTGCAGCCAGCTATTATCTTAGACTGGTTTTAGCTCCATCCGTTTGGATTTGACTATCTACCAGTGTGCCTTCTCCCGAAGTTACGGCACTATTTTGCCTAGTTCCTTCACCTGGGTTCTCTCAAACGCCTTAGTATTCTCTACCTAACTACCTGTGTCGGTTTAGGGTACGGTTATTTATTACCTTTCGCTTAGAGGCTTTTCCTGGAAGCTGGGTATCAATTACTTCATCACAATTGTGATTCGTCATAACGCCTTAGTGTTAATAGTAATTCGGATTTGCCTAAATTACCCACCTACACGCTTAAACTGAGACTACCGTTCCTCAGCTAATCTAACCTTCTTCGTCCCCCCATCGCAGTAATAAGTAGTACAGGAATATTAACCTGTTTTCCATCAATTACGCTTCTCAGCCTCATCTTAGGAACCGACTAACCCTGCCCTGATTAACATTGGACAGGAAACCTTAGTTTTTCGGCGGGTAGGTTTTTCACCTACCTTATCGTTACTTATGTCAGCATTCGCACTTCTGATACCTCCAACATATTTTTCAACATGTCTTCTCAGGCGTACAGAACGCTCCCCTACCCAACATTAAAAATAATGCTGCCGCAGCTTCGGTGCATAATTTAGCCCCGTTATATCTTCCGCGCAGGACGACTCGACCAGTGAGCTATTACGCTTTCTTTAAATGATAGCTGCTTCTAAGCTAACATCCTGGCTGTCTAAGCCTTCCCACATCGTTTCCCACTTAACTATGACTTAGGGACCTTAGCTGGCGGTCTGGGTTGTTTCCCTTTCCACGACGAACCTTAGCACCCGCCGTGTGTCTCCCATGATAACATTCAACGGTATTCGGAGTTTGCATTGGTTTAGTAACCCGGTAAGGTCCTTGACCAAAACAGTGCTCTACCCCCGTTGATGACTTCATGAGGCGCTACCTAAATAGCTTTCGGGGAGAACCAGCTATCTCCCGGTTTGATTGGCCTTTCACCCCTAGTCACAGGTCATCCGCTGATTTTTCAACATCAGTCGGTTCGGTCCTCCAGTTAACATTACTTAACCTTCAACCTGCCCATAACTAGATCACCGGGTTTCGGGTCTGTATCCTGCAACTCAATGCCCTTTTCAGACTCGGTTTCCCTACGGCTCCCCTATACGGTTAACCTTGCTACAGAATACAAGTCGCTGACCCATTATACAAAAGGTACGCAGTCATCCTAAAAGGACTCCTACTGCTTGTACGTACATGGTTTCAGGATCTATTTCACTCCCCTAACCGGGGTTCTTTTCACCTTTCCCTCACGGTACTTGTTCACTATCGGTCAGTCAGGAGTATTTAGCCTTAGAGGATGGTCCCCCTATCTTCAAACAGGATATCACGTGTCCCGTTTTACTTACTGAGTTAATAATTTATATTTTTTTGTATACGGGACTATCACCCTGTTTCGTTGATTTTTCCAAAATCATTCTACTAAAATAGAAATTAATAATAACTCTAGGCTTTTCCCTTTTCGCTCGCCACTACTAAGGGAATCTCATTTGATTTCTTTTCCTCAAGGTACTCAGATGTTTCATTTCCCTTGGTTTGCTTTATTAAGCTATATATTCACTTAATAATGATGCAATGAATTGCATCAGGTTTTCCCATTCGGAAATCACTGGTTTATGCGCTCCTATCAGCTAACCAGTGCTTTTCGCAGATTAGTACGTCCTTCATCGCCTCTGACTGCCTAGGCATCCACCATGTACGCTTAATTGCTTAACCTCACAACCCACAAATGTTCTGGATGTTTATCGAAAATTTTGATGTTTTTAAAGAACTACTGTATTTTCTATTGTATTTATACTTTATTGAAATAAAAATATTATTTTTATTTCAATAAAATTAACAAATAATTTTACTACCTAATATTTATTATATTCTTATTTCAAAGAAAAATCTACTGCAAATTTGTTATTTTTTTAATTGTGATATAAGATGACCATCTTGGTAATCTATTAGAAGAGGTGTACCTGGAATAATTTTTTCTAATAAAATATCGTGAGCTAATTTATTTTCAATGATATTTTGAATGACTCTTTTTAAGTGTCTAGCTCCATAAGATGGATCGTATCCTTTTTCTACTAACATTTTAATAACATTATTAGTAATGTGTATTAGATAACCTTGTTCTTGTAATTTATTAGACAAATTTTGCAGCTGAATTTTTACTATTAAGCTAATATGATTATGATTTAAAGGATGAAATACTACTATTTCATTAATACGATTAATAAATTCAGGTCGAAAGTGTTTAGTTACAATATTCATTAATATTGTTCTCATATCATCATATTTTAATTGTTGAAAACGTTCTTGGATTATATTAGATCCTAAATTAGAAGTTAAAACTACAATTGTATTACGAAAATCTACCGTTTTACCTTGACTATCTGTTAAATTACCTTCATCTAATATTTGAAGTAAAATATTAAAGACATCTATATGTGCTTTTTCTACCTCGTCAAATAATATTATTGAATAAGGTCTTCTTCTAATTGCCTCTGTTAAATATCCTCCTTGTTCATAGCCAATATATCCCGGAGGAGCACCTAATAAACGAGAAACTGAATGTTTTTCCATAAATTCAGACATATCAATACGTACTATATTTTTATCAGAATTAAATAGAAAATTAGCTAATGCCTTACATAGTTCTGTTTTTCCTACTCCCGTAGGACCAATAAAAAGAAAAGAACCAATAGGCTGATTAGGATCAGATAATCCCGCTCTATTTCTACGTAAAGCATGAGCTACAGCAGAGACTGCTGCATCTTGTCCAATTACCCGTTGATGTAACGATTCTTCTATACGTAATAGTTTTTTACGCTCACTTTCTATCATTTTAGAAACTGGAATTCCAGTCCACCGCGATAACACATCTGCTATCTCCGTATCTGTTACTTTATTACGTAATAAGTGCAGAACTTCATTATTTTTATTTTCTGCAGATAATTTTTTTTCTAATTCTGGAATAGAACCATACTGTAATTGAGACATACCTGCTAAATCTCCTTGTCGTCTCAATTGTTCGAGTAATATCTTAGCTTCTTCAAGCTTAGTTTTAATATTTTGAGTATTAGTTAATATAGATTTTTCTTTTTTCCAAAGATTTTCTAAATTTACATATTGCTGTTGCTTATGATCTATTTCTGTATTTAAAGTATTGAAACGTTTAATACTGGCTTCATTTTTTTCCTTTTGTAATATTTGTTGTTCTAGTTTTAACTGAATCATTTGTCGTTCTAGGCAATCTAACGCTTCAGGTTTAGAATCAATTTGTAACCGAATACTAGCGGCAGCTTCATCAATTAAATCAATGGCTTTATCAGGTAATTTTCTTTCTGCAATATAACGTTGTGATAATTTAGCAGCTGCTACAATTGCAGAATCAGTAATTTGAACATTATGATGTAATTCATAACGCTCCTTTAAACCACGTAAAATAGCAATAGTATCTTCCACAGAAGGTTCTGCTATAAATATTTTTTGAAAACGTCGTTCTAAAGCAGCATCTTTTTCTATATATTGTCTATATTCATTTAAAGTAGTAGCCCCTACACAGTGTAGATCTCCTCTAGCCAATGCAGGTTTTAACATATTACCTGCATCCATAGACCCTTCAATTTTCCCAACTCCTACCATAGTATGTAATTCATCTATAAATAATATTACTTTTCCTTCCTGTTTCACTAGATCTTTAAGTACACCTTTCAATCGTTCTTCAAATTCTCCACGATATTTTGATCCTGCCAATAATGTACCTATATCTAATGCTAATATTCTTTTTTCTTGTAATCCTTCTGGTACTTCCCTATTTAAAATTCTTTGTGCTAATCCTTCTACAATAGCAGTTTTTCCCACACCGGGATCACCAATAAGAACAGGATTATTTTTAGTACGTCGCTGCAATACTTGAATAGTACGACGTATTTCATTATCTCTACCAATTACTGGATCTAATTTACCAGTTTCTGCCAATTCTGTAATATCAATAGTATACTTTTTTAAATAATGTTCTGGATAATTATCATTATTCACCATCTTTCTCCCTATAACTAATTAATATTATAATACCTTTGGTTAGTAGTGAGTAAGAATTATTCTTTCACGGAAATAATCATTGATATATTTATTACTAATAAAATTTTTGCAAAAATTAAAATATATTCCCGTTATAAAGAATAAAATAATTTTTCATGAAAAATTATTATAAATTATATAAAGACTCAATAGTTGTTCTACTTTTTTTTAGAAAAAATTATCTGAAAATATTATTAAAAAATTTTTTCCTAAGTTATAATGAACTCAATACTATTGCAAGATAGAAAATTTTCATGGAAAGATTATAATAATCTAACATTAGATATTATGATTATACTCGGGGAGTTTTTTTTAAAAGTAAAATTTTACCTAATTTTACCCAAAAGTAAATCTAATATTGAATGATCAATTCATTAATTATAATAATAAATAATTATAAGAGAAATATTAAATATATTTTTTAAAAATATGAATGATATTTTTCATATCTTCCGGAATCGCTGCATAAAATTCCATAAATATACCAGTTTCTGGATGAGGAAACTGTAATATAGAAGCATGCAAAGCCTGACGATTAAATTGATATAATTTCGATATTTTGGAAAATGAAGAATATTTGGTAATTTTTACTGGTAAATTATATCGTCCTTGATATTTTTGATCTCCAACTAACGAATAGTTAAGATAGGATAGATGTACACGTATCTGGTGAGTTACGCCTGTTTCTAGTTGAATAGCCAGATGAGTATGTTGTCTAAAACGCTTTATTATCCGATAATGAGTTATAGCTTTTTTACTATTTTCTGTAGTATCAATAGCCATAATAGTTCGTCTAGTCGGATGTCTAATAATCGCTTTTGCTATATATCCTCCAGCTATCATAATTCCATTTACTATAGCTTCATATTTACGAATAATTATACGTTTTTTCATTAACGATAGTAATTTAACATATATTAATGGAGTTTTAGCGATAATCATTAATCCTGTAGTATCTTTATCTAAACGATGTACTATTCCGGCTCTAGGTACATTAGCTAAACAAGGATAATAGTAAAGCAAAGCATTAACTACAGTTCCATTAAGATTACCTGCTCCGGGATGAACCACAAAATTTTTAGATTTATTAATAATAATTATAGAATTATCTTCGTAAATAATATTTACTGACAGTTTTTGTGCCTGCCAAGTTTCATTATTATTATTTTCATTTATTCCATTAATAATAACTTTAGATTGTATTTTTATTTTTATTTTAGGTTTCTGTATAATAGTGCCATTAATAGTTACTAACTTTTGTTTAATCCATTTTTGAATACAAGATCGGGAATATTGCGGAAATAAAGACACTAAAATTTCATCTAATCGTTGTCCCAGTTGAGATTGGAATATTGTAGCAGTAAGTTTCATTAAATTTTAAAATAAATTAGAAATGATAACTAATTATCATCTATACTAAAAGTTGGTAAATACGAATAATTACAATATAAATATAGAATGATGTCTATAAAATATGGAATACTGTTAACTATAGTAACTTTAATGATACATACTATTCCATATTTTTCTTGGAAATTTTTTCCGATTTATAATAGTATTATTAATTATCCAGTTATTACAAAAACATTATTAATAAAAAATATTAATAAATGGAAAATAATTCAACAAAATTATCAATTAATTACTGATTATCAGCAAACTCAATTAAATTTAATTTATGCTTATTATAAGTTAAATAGATTAACATTAGTTCAGAAAATAATAAAAAATATTTTTTGGGGAAGTAATTTTATTTTACCACAAGATTACATATTGTATATGCAGGGTCTTACTAATCTTCAAATTGATTATTTAAATAAAATTCATTTTTTGAGAATTAATCGATATGATCGAGATCAAGAATACGCACAAAGAGCATTACAATGTTTTGTTAATCTAATTATGACTTATCCTAATAGTAAATACATTATTACTGCTCAAAAATATATAATATTATTACAAAATAGTTTTTCCAAAAATGAATTGTTAATAGTAAAATTAAATTTTCTAAATGGTTCTTATATATCAGCTATTAAACATATAAAAAATATGATCATCACTTATCCGTTTACAAAATACACTCATCAAGCTCTTATTTTGATGAAAAATATATCTCAAAACAATATTCTTTTATGAATAAATTCCTAAAATAAGAAACTTATTTAGTAATAATACAAGTCCTGGTTATTATTTACCAATTTTTCCATTATAAATATTTTGCACTTTTGGAATAAAAAATACTAAAAAATAAAAATTTTTATCTATATTTAGAATAATAATTTTTGACATTTTCAGCAAAAATTTCAGCAAATAAAAATATTAGGATTTATGCTAAATAAAAATCTCATTTTTATATTATTTTATTTAACTCATAAATTAATAATTATTATTGATTACAACGTAATAAAACTTTACTTTCTATAACGCATCTTTGAGCATATATTCCCAACCATTTTTGAACTTGAGTAAATTTTTTTATAAATTCTTTTTTATCTTGATCTTCTAATAATCGAAGAAGATTACCAAAGAGAATATAATAACGTTTAATAAAGTTAAAATTTGTTTTTGAGGATATGATAACATCAGCATAAAGTTTAGGATTTTGTTGAAAAAAACGACCAATCATAATTAGTTCTAATTTATACCCAGGAGATGCTAAAAGGAGTAATTCTTCAAAATTAGCTTGTTCTTGTTTGAGAAAAATTCCATATATTAAATATGAAAAATGGCGTAATGATTGAATAAAAGACATATTTTTATCATGTTTACTTGCACTTATACAATGCAATTTCATTCCCCACATAGTAAGCTGATGTAAAAACCATTGATAAGATTCATAATTTCTACCATTACACCATATAACAACTTGCTTTACTATATAAGGAGTATCTGGTGAAAACATGGGATGTAAGCCTAAAACTGGACCATGATGCTTTGTTAACATTATATCCAAGGGTATTACTTTAACTGAAGATAAATCTAATAAAATACAATCCACAGGTAATATTGGTAATTGAGAAATTACTTGTTCTATCAGTGGAATAGGAACACTAATAATGACCATTAGTGCATTAGATAAAATGGTTTCTGCATTAGACCAATCATTTATATCAAAAATTTTTACCTTATAGTTCGAAAGTTTTAATTGTTTTTCAAAAAATGTTCCCATTTTTCCTTTTCCGCCAATAATAACTACTGGTCGTAAAGTAGAACCAAGGTTTGTAAAACCATTACTCACTTCTTGAAGATAAGATTCACTTATTACACGACGTAAAATATCTTCAAATAAATCAGGAGATAATCCTAATTTTTTTGCTGCTTGACGACGTGCAGCTAACATAAAAATTTCTCGTTCTGGAATATAAATAGGTAATCCATAAAAATTTTTTATTTTTCCAATTTTTTTTACGATGTTCATTCTTTTAACAATAATGTTCAGTAACTCTGAATCTACTTGATCTATCTGTTTACGTAATATCTGTAATTCGGTCACAATTCTAAAATTCCTTGAAATTTAGGTCAATAAATTACTAATCTAAAATTTGATAAAGATCCATTATTAATTGTTCAGTAGTTTTCCAACTAATACAAGCATCAGTCACTGATACTCCATATCTCATTTTATGTAATGATTTTTGTAACTGTTGATTCCCATCCTGTAAATTACTTTCTAACATCAAACCCACCAATAATTTATTACCCATTTTTCGTTGAATTATCACTGATTTAGCAACTTTTGGTTGTTGAGTAAAATCTTTTTGAGAATTATCATGACTACAATCTACTATAATAGTAGTTTTTATTCCTGCTTTTTTTATCAGCATTTCAGATTGTCTAATAGAATTACAATCAAAATTAGGTTGATTATAACCTCCACGTAATATCAAATGGCAATATTTATTACCAGAAGTTTGTAATATACAAATTTTTCCAAATTCATTACAACTAATAAAATGATGCGGTTGACTAGCAGATATTATCGCATTTATCGCAGATTCAATATTTCCCTGAGTTGTATTTTTAAATCCTATTGGCATAGAGATTCCAGATACCATTTCACGATGAGGTTGTGACTCTGTAGTTCGCGCTCCAATAGCCATCCAACTAAATAAATCTCCTAAATATTGGTAAGTATAAAAATTTAACGCTTCGGTAGCTAAGGGTAAATTTTTTTTACTGAGATTTAATAATAACTGACGAGATCTCGATAATCCTAATGGAATATTACAAGTATTATTAAGATCTGGATCATTAATAAATCCTTTCCATCCAATAGATGTTCTAGGTTTTTCTAAGTAAACTCGCATAATAATATATAATTTCTCTTTAACCTTTTCAGCTAGTATTTTGAGAAAATCTGCATATTCTAGTGCTGCTGTCGGATCATGAATAGAACATGGTCCACATACAACAATAAAACGTTTATCATTACCCTTAATGATAGCAGAAATAGTACGACGAAAATTTGTAATTTGTTCTTGAATTTTTTCATCACACCAATAATTTTTTTTCAGTTCCGCTGGTGTTATAAGTAATTTTTCATCACATTGATTATTATTTTCTACTTGTGGTGGCATATTAGTTCTCCAACCAAATAACGTTATAAGATTTTATCCCAATAAATAAAATATTATTTTTATTCATTTAATGAAATTTTCACTAGAAAAATGACAAATTTGGATTTTTATTATAATTAATTATTTACTTAATAAGTGATCATATCGAAAAATTTTGGATAAATTATTTCAAAAATAAATATTTTTCTATTTTTAGAACAACATTTTTATTTATATATTTCCAAAAATAATTACTGGAGCTGGCGGGAGTCGAACCCGCGTCCGAAACTTCTACATCTTTGGTACTACATGTTTAGTAAAGTCTTTTTTATTCGTTTTATTAAAAGCTGACTTACATGCTACTAATAAACTAGCCTATAAATTTAACATTCCTTCTTAGGCAAAAAGAAATGCGATCTCTTATATATGAAAAATATTCTTCTCTCAGAGAAAGCTAAAAATATTTTTATGCTTGCAGCTACTAATTAGGCTGCTAACGCATATTTATGATTGTTATTTGCAAATATTTTTTTACGGTTTATTTACGAGGCCTACCGTACCTCGACATGCACCTTAGATTTTGATAGTTTCGTCGAATCCAAAACAGCCCCTAAAATTAGACTTATACAATTGATATAATTACATTAATTAGTTTTTTTTCAAAAAATTTGTTGCTGTTTAATAAGTCTATTTTTTTTTATTTGCCATTCTCTTTGTTTAATACTATATCTTTTATCATATATTTTTTTCCCTTTTCCTAATGCAATTTGTAATTTACACCAATTATTTTTCCAATATAAAGAATATGCTACTAAAGTATAACCTTTTCTTTTTATTTTTCCATATAAATAATTATATTCTCTCTTTTTAAGCAAAATATTTCTATTCCGGTTTGCAAGTGATAGCTCAAAAGTTTGGGGAGAGTTAACAGGTTGAAAATAAGAATTAAATAAATATGCATTATTCTCCTGGAGATAAATATAACTATTACTTATATCTATTTTTCCTAACCGCAAAGATTTTACTTCCCATCCTTGCAAACTAAGACCTACTTCCAGTAGTTCTTCAATAAAATATTCATTGTTTACTTGGTAATTAACAGTAATAATTTTATTATTAATGGAACATATTTTTTTCATAAAATTTTTATTTGTAGTTACAAAGATTATTTTTAGTTTATATTAATCTAATTATTACTTTATTTAACGCTTTTATTATTGAATATAATTAATGACTAGATTTAATAAAAGTTAAAATATTCCGATTATTAACACAATCAGAATATTATTATTTTAACTAAATTAATAACTTTATTTATCTTACAAGAACACATTTAATTATATTTATTGAAATGAATTTTTCATAAAAATTTTATTTATTATGAAAGGGAAAAAACTAATTCTAGTTAGTAAGTTAAATGAAATTTCAATTATTATCACTTCGTCTAATTAATTTTTACAAGTATATTATAGATAATAATACTTGACTATCATACCTTAAAAGTCACTCTTTGTTAACCTAACAATACTCTAATTGAGTTGAACGACCTATTTTTTGTAAATTAGTGATTTTTACTTGAGTTAAATTGACTTTTTATGCTATTATTAGTGCAACAAATACCTAATAATTTTTTCTGATTAGCTAATTACTTATTATTTTATGTAATGAAAAATTTGTAGAATTACGAGAATATCAAATACTATTTTAAATTTTTCATCTAAATTTATCTAGATATTGATTAACAACAATTTAATAATTAATCTTGAAACTATTATTATGATCCCAATCATAAGCTAATCGGGTAAGAAATGTGCACGCGTGGAGAAATTAATGACTAGTGAAGAAAACAAATCCAAAGAAAAGAAAATTATAGAAAGTGACTCCAATATTACTAATAACAATCAAAAAAAAGATGATCAAAAAATGATTTTTTTAAAAGATTGTGAAAAACATATATTGGAATTGGAAAATAAGTTAGCAGAATCATGCAAACTGGAACGTAAGAATTTATTACGCTCACAGGCAGATTTAGAAAATTTACGGCGTAGAACTACATTAGAAATTGAAAAAGCACATAAATTTGCACTAGAAAAATTTGTTTTCGAATTGCTACCTGTTATTGATAATCTACAACGAGCTCTTGAGTTAGTTGATGGAAATGTAAATAATTCACCGGATGTAGGATTCAATTCTATGATTGAAGGTATTCAACTTACACTCAAATCTCTATTAGATACAGTACATAAGTTTGGAGTAAAAGTTATTAAAGAAACTAATGTTCCTTTTAATCCTGATATTCACCAAGCAATGTCTATGATAGAAAATAATGAAAATAAAGAACAAAAAATATCAAATTGGGTGGTTAAAGTGTTCCAACATGGTTATATACTAAATGGTAGACTTTTACGTCCGGCTATGGTGTTAGTTTCTAAGACAGGTGCTAAAAATAATAATTAATTTAAGTATGGTGTCCAGTTAGGCTGTATACCATTTGTTATTAATTAATCATTATTTTCCCAAAATTGTCGAAAGCAAAAAATTTATGTGATAAAAAAATGATGTATTAGATATTTGTAATACTAAAAGATACTTATTTTTAAGTTAAAATTTTTAAAATTTTTCATTGTGTTTCCTATAGTCCAATACTATTTGGACAATATTTATTAATTATGGAAACAACTTTATTTTAAAAAATTTTTATTCTAAATAAGCATGTGAATAGAATTTACCAGATTCTACAGTTCAAATAGTAATTCTTTGCATTACCCAACTCACCACAGATCTATATAGAAAATAATGAAAATAATTTCATTATTTTATTCTTAAAATATGTTACTTATAGTAAGTATAGGAGAAAGATAGAAAAAACAGAAAAAAATAAACCATTAGCTTATATAAGGATATTGTCCTACAATCACTACTTTTATATTGTGGATATTGATTAAATGAAAAATTTGAAAAATATTTTGAGAGCTAGGATAAAAAATTTACCATGAGGACATTATTAATGTTTTATGTTGAAAATTTTTATAAAATATAACTTATTTGGTTCTTTAAAAAAATATCTTTCATATTAAGTTTTATTAATTACAAATAATATTTAAAAAATAAAAATTTATTACTTAATTTATAAAATAAATGTTTCATATATCTTACTACTATATTAAAATTTTACTTTTTTTCTTTTTTTACTAAATTTGACTAATTTAGTACGTGTATAACTTGATAATAACTGCATATTCAGTTTTTTGTTAAAAATTTTAGTATTCCTAAAATATCCTAAGAGATCTGATGGCATATTAGTGGGTAATTCTACAGTTGAATAAAGTGGAAATAATTTTATATTACCAATATAACAACTACTAATATAACCTTGATTAGCAAACATACCGACAATATGTCGTACTTCTATCCCATCATTCCGCCCAACTTCAATACGATATAAATCCATTTTATTATTTCGACATATTTTTCTCAATGGAGAACATTGAGATAAATAATTTTTATTAGAATTATTGAACTTATAATGATGGCTACTATTACTAGTTTTTAAATTGGGAAGTATAAGTGGTCGGGAATATTGCGCTATTTTGAGTAAAGCTACAGCTACAGTCGAAAGATCTACAGTAGTTTTGAGTTCTATTTTTTTTAATAAAGGGCGATATAGCTCAATATCGCAACTTTCTATTTCATGGTTAATCTGAGCTGAAAATTTAGCTAACCTTCGTTCACTAATAAATTGAGTACTAGGAAGCAATACTTTAGGAATAGATATTTTAAGGGTTCGTTCAATATTACGTAATAATCTTCGTTCTCTATTTTCCACAAAAAGTAATGCTTTTCCTGTTCGTCCTGCTCTTCCTGTACGTCCAATACGATGAATATAAGAATCAACATCTAAAGGAATATCATAATTTATAACTAAACTAATACGTTCAACATCTAAACCGCGAGCCGCTACATCAGTAGCAATTAATACATCCAGCTGACCTTTTTTAAATTGTTCTAAAGTACGTTCTCGTAAAGGTTGAGTCATATCACCATTCAATGCCGCAGTCTTATAACCACTACGTTCTAAATATTGAGCTACTTCTACAGTGGTATTTTTAGTACGTACAAAAATAATAGCTGCTTCAAAATCTTCAGCTTCTAAAAAATAAGTTAAGGCTTGAGCTTTATAACACTGTACTACCCAATAACTTTGATTAATATCAGGAGCATTATTCTTATTTGTTTCAAGACGTATTTCCAATGGATTATTCATAAATTTACGTGTAATACGCCGTATAGTATCGGGCATAGTAGCTGAAAATAACGCTATTTGTTTTTTTTGAGGTGTATGTGACATAATAGATTCTACATCTTCTATAAATCCCATGCGTAACATTTCATCTGCTTCATCTAATACTAAAATATTTATTTGTGATATATTAAGTGTACCACGATAAATATGATCTAATATTCGTCCTGGAGTTCCTACTATAATATGCGTTCCGTGGTAAAGAGCACGTAATTGTATTTCATAACGTTGACCACCATATATGGCAGTTATGATTATACCTTTCATATAAAGAGCTAAATTAGCAAAAAAATTAGATACTTGAATTGCTAATTCTCGTGTAGGTGTTAATATCAAACATTGAGGTATTTTTTTTTTAATATCTATTTTATTTAAAATAGGTAATGCAAAAGCTGCTGTTTTTCCACTGCCAGTCTGTGCTATTCCTAATACATCTAAACCTTTCAACATATAGGGAATACATTGTACTTGAATAGGAGTAGGATTTTGATATCCAAGATAATTAAGAGCCTGAAACAAAATCTTCTTCAGTTCAAAAACAGCAAATGTTTTTTCTAAATTGGCCATTGAGTACATATGCCTCTTTACTAAAATTGGCTATAAATTAATGCGTTATTAATTATTATTAAATAAAACTTCCAGTCTTATTTCCGATAAGATCTTTTGCTAATGATTTTTAATAAAGCGCCTGTTTAATGCTTAAACGTATTCTTCCCATTCTATCTATTTCGAGAACTTTGACAGTTACTTTTTGACCAATTTTGAGATTGTCACTCACTTTGTCAATTCTTCGCTCTGAAATTTGAGAAATATGGACTAAACCTTCTCTACTAGTTCCTCCTGAAATAGTTATAAAAGCTCCAAAATCTACAATTCTTGCAACCTTCCCATGATAAATTTTACCTACTTCAAGATCAGCAGTAATTTCTTGAATACGCATAATAGCAAATTGCACATGCTTACTATCTGGGGCAGCTACTTTGACTGTACCATTATCATCTATTTCAATAATAGTGCCAGTTTCGTTTGTCAGTGCTCTAATAACTGAACCGCCTTTTCCTATTAAGTCTTTAATTTTTTCTGGATTAATTTTGAGAATATGTATTCGAGGAGCATAGATTGATATTTCTTTACGAGGTAACAAAATAGCTTTTTCCATAATATTTAATATATGTAAGCGAGACTCTAACGCTTGTTTTAAAGCTACTTCCATAATTATATTATTAATTCCCTCAATTTTGATATCCATTTGGAGTGCTGTAATTCCAGTACGGGTACCAGCTACTTTAAAATCCATATCTCCCAGATGATCTTCATCACCCAAAATATCAGATAAAACTATATATTTATCTTTGTCTTTTACTAAACCCATCGATACTCCAGCTACTGCGTCAGTTATAGGTACTCCTGCATCCATTAGAGCTAATGAAGCTCCACAAATAGAAGCCATTGATGAAGATCCATTAGATTCGGTAATTTCAGATACTATTCTTATAGTATAAGGAAATAAATCTACACTAGGCATTACTGCTAATAGTCCTCGTTTAGCTAATTTTCCATGACCAATTTCTCGTCTTTTAGGAAATCCTACTATTCCTATTTCTCCTACCGAATAAGGTGGAAAGTTATAGTGAAAAATAAAATTTTCAGTCCGATCTCCAATTAATTCATCAATATTTTGTGCATCACGATCTGTTCCTAGAGTAACACATACTAAAGCTTGAGTTTCTCCACGTGTAAATAATGCTGACCCATGTGTACGTTGTAATACTCCTGTCTGCACTTGGATACTACGAATCATCTCTTTTGTTCGTCCGTCAATACGTTGTTCTCCACGTAATATGCGATTACGTACTATTTTTTTTTCAATCAAATATAGAATTTGATGAATTCGTTGTTCATCTAAATCTGAAAATTTTTCTTTAATCGCAGCAATTACATCTGATTTAATAATATTAATCTGAGCTAATCTCATTTGTTTGTTAATAATTTGATATGCATCACTCAGACGAAATTCAGATATATTAGTAATATGTGAATACAGTTCTGGTACTTCAACTTCTGAAGTCCAATTCCAATTAGATTTACCTACTTCTTCAGTAAAATGATTTATATTTTTAATAACTACTTGTTGAGATTCATGACCATATACTATAGCTTTTAACATTTGTTCTTCGCTTAAAAATTTAGCTTCTGCCTCTACCATTAAAACTGCATTTTTTGTTCCTACTACAACTAAATTTAATTTACTATGTTTAACTTCTTCTGTATGAGGATTTAAAATAAATTTTTTTTCTATGTATCCTACTCTTGCACATCCAATAGGTCCTTTAAATGGAATACCTGATATGCTTAAAGCAGCTGAAGTACCTATAATAGCTATAATATCTGGATTGATTTGTGGATTCACTGATACTACTGTAACAATAATTTGAACTTCATTAATAAAATTTTCTGGAAATAAGGGACGAATAGCACGATCAATAAGTCGTCCAACTAATATTTCACTTTCGCTAGGACGTCCTTCACGGCGAAAAAAACTTCCTGGAATACGTCCTACTGCATAAGAACGCTCTTGGTAATTTACAATTAGAGGCAAAAAACTTTGACTCAATTTAACTTTCTCAGATCCTACGATAGTCACTAAAACTGTAGTATCATCCATACTTGCAAGAACTGCTGCAGTAGATTGTCTTGCTATTCTACCAGTTTCAAGTGTGACAATATGTGGTCCATATTGAAATTTACGTATTATTTGATTTATCAAAATAATATCCTTTACTTACTAAAAATTAATAGTTATTACTGAAATTAAATGAAATAATTTATTGATATTTATAATTATATTTTCATGTAAAAATATTTTTTTAATATAATGAAATTATTTTATTATTTTGGTTATATAAATAAAAAAAAATTATTTTGGAAGATTTTTACTAATTTTTGTTTACTTACGTAATTTTAAATTATCTATTACAACAAAATATCGAGATCGGTTTTTACGTTTTAAATAATTTAATATACTTCTTCGCTGAAAAATTAAACGTAATAATCCACGACGACTATGATAGTCTTTACTATATTCCTTTAAATGTAGGCGTAAGTTATTAATTTTACTGGTTAATAACGCTACTTGAACTTCTGTAGATCCTCGATCATTTTTATGTAAACCATATTTGTTGATAATTTGAGCTTTCTCTTCAGCGTTAAGAGACATAATAGAACCTCATGAAATATAAAATACATGCGCAACTAATTAAGAGTAAATATAAAACTAAAAATAATTTTTTTAAAATTATTCCATTACTAAACGACGAGGTACAATTATTCCACCATCATTTATCTCGCCTATCCCAATAAATTTTCTTTGTGGACCTTCAGTTACTCTTACAAAACCTGGTGGTAATAATGTTGGAGACTTAGTAGCACGTCCTTGTTTGAAATCATTGGTCATTATTTTTAAAAAATTAATTTCTGGAAATATAGATACTGCACTCTCCACTGAGAGTAACATAGAATTTAAAATTAATTTATTAAAATTAATATTATTAATATATTGATTACACAAATTCTGTATTTGATACATGCTAATCATTTGACTGCTGGAATAAGAACCAACTTGTATACGACGTAAATCTTGAACGTAAGCACCGCATCCTAGTTTATCTCCTAAATCTTCTACTAAAGTACGAATATAAGTTCCTTTAGAACAATGTATTTCTAATTTTAATTGATTATTTTTTAGACTAATATATTGTATATTATACACTATAATTTTACGAGCTTGACGTTGAATATTAATCCCTTGTCGAGCATACTTATATAATGGACAGCTTTTAAATTTAATAGCTGAATACATTGGCGGAATTTGTTTAATTTCTCCCATAAAACTCAATAAAATTTTTTTTAAATTAGAAATGGTAAAATTTACCGTCTGCTCAGTTAGCAATTTTCCTTCTGCATCTCCGGTATCAGTTCGTTGACCTAATTTAGCTATTACCTGATAATGCTTATCTGAATCTAATAAATATTGGGAAAATTTAGTTGCTTTCCCCAGACAAATAGGAAGCATACCAGTAGCTAAAGGATCTAAAGTTCCTATATATCCTGCTTTTCTCACTTTTAAAAAATATTTAACTTTTTGGAGAGCTTTATTAGAAGATATACCTTTGGGTTTATCTAGAAGAATAAAACCATTTACATTATAATTAATATTATTAATTGTCGTCATTCACAGTTAATTCTATACTATTTCGGTAATTAATTTATCATAATAAAAAGTAAGTTGAGGAATTTTTCTTAAACACATCGATTTACTAAGTAAAGTACGAATATATCCAGCAGCATTCTGTAAAATTTTCAGTTTTTTGAAAATATTTTCGTTATAAGATACGTTATTTAAAAACATTATAAAAATTTTAGCATGTACCAAATCTTTCGAAATTTCAACCATAGTAACCGTAATGAATTTTTCTATCCGGGGATCTCGTATATCTCGATGTAATATTATAGATATTTCTTTTTTTAAAGCTCGAGCTACTTTAATAGGTCGATTGATATCTTTCATAAAAAATTTATATCCCCTCACTGAATAAAGTTATTATCCTGACTAATTATAATTTTTGATTTCCTGTCAATCTAATATTTCTATTAAGTCGCCAGTTCTAATATTATTATAATTTTTTACTCCTATGCCACATTCTACTCCATGTTTCACTTCATCCACCTTATCCTTAAAGTGACGCAAAGATTCCAATACTCCTTCATATATAACAATCTGATCTCGTAATATTCGGATAGATTTTTTTCGTTTTACTATTCCTTCAATAACTATACAACCTGCTATAATACCAAATTTAGATAATGGAAATATATTTCTTACTTCCGCTACTCCGATAATATTAGGTTTAGATGGTGGAATAATTTTACAGTTTATAACTTGTTGTACTTCATCAATTAACTTATAAATTACCGAATAATATCTAATATCGATATTAGAAGTAGGAATAATTTTACGAGCCGATGATTCCGCACGGACATTAAATCCTATAATCATAGCTTGAACAGCAGTAGCTAAAACAATATCACTATCAGTAATACTACCTACTCCTGAACTAACAATATTTACTTGAAATTTATCAGAAGATAATTGATTTAAAGTATCTACAATTGCCTCTACAGATCCTTGTACATCAGCTTTAACAATAATATTTAGTTCTAAAATTCGATCTTTCTTTTTATCTTCTAACATAGTTTGAATACTAGATGGTTTTTTAGATGCTAGTTTTTGTTCACGATATTTTACTTTTCGAAGAAGTGCTACTTCTCTAGCTTTTTTTTCATTTTTTACTACTGTTACAATATCTCCTGTTTCTGGAACTCCCGAAAGACCTAAAATTTCTACTGGTCTAGAAGGACCAGCATGAAATAAATCATATCCTAATTCATCTCGCATAGCTTTAATGCGTCCATATTCAAGACCACATAATAAAAAATCTCCTTTTTTAATAGTTCCTTCTCTAACTAAAACGGAAGCTATTGGTCCTCTTCCTTTATCAAGATAAGATTCAATTACTACACCTTTAGCAATTCCTGTATGAATAGCCGTTAATTCTAACATTTCAGCCTGTAATAATATAGCATCTAATAATTCATCTATTCCTTTTCCTGTTTTAGCTGAAATACCTATATATTGGGTATTACCTCCCCATTCTTCAGGTATTAAATTATAATTAGATAATTTATTTTTAATTTGTTCTACATCTGAATATAATTTATCAATTTTATTAATTGCTACTACCACAGGAACTCGTGCTAATTGAGCATGTTGAATAGCTTCAATAGTTTGAGGCATCACACCATCATCTGCAGCTATTACTAAAACAACAATATCTGTTAACTGTACTCCTCGTGCTCGCATAGCTGTAAAAGCTGCATGTCCAGGTGTATCCAAAAAAGTAATACTTCCCTTTGTTCCTATTTTCACATGATAGGCACCAATATGTTGAGTAATTCCTCCTACTTCTCTGGACGTGATCTTAGTAGATCTAATATAATCGAGTAAGGAAGTTTTTCCATGATCTACATGACCCATTATAGTTACTACAGGAAATCTTGATTCAAGAATCATACTATTATCAGTAGGTGGACTAATTAATCGTTTTTCTAAATTATTTTCATGACGTAATATTACCTTATATCCCATTTCTTCTGCTACAATTTGAGCAGTATCTTGATCAATTATTTGATTAATAGTTACCATAGTTCCTAGATTCATTAATATTTTAATAATCTGAGAACTTTTTATACCCATTCGATTAGCAAGTTCAGATATCGTAATTTTTGGTCCAATTACTATAGTTTTAGTAA
Organism: Candidatus Dasytiphilus stammeri; assembly: GCA_041941865.1. Classification (GTDB taxonomy): domain Bacteria; phylum Pseudomonadota; class Gammaproteobacteria; order Enterobacterales; family Enterobacteriaceae; genus Dasytiphilus; species Dasytiphilus stammeri_H. The sequence goes on along the minus strand of CP145873.1, from coordinate 322,572 downwards.
CTATTTTTTCTACTTTAGTAATCTTTGGTAATAAATTACTTGAAATATTAATTTTTTTAATTTTTTTACCTTTTTTACCGATATTATTGAACGTAAATTCTATCGAATCTAAATTATTTTTTAATTCTCTACTATTTTGAAAATTTTTTCTTTCTCCTAATAATTTCTGCATATTAGAACGTTTACTTTTCCTCTTCCTACTTTCTTCTAAAATATTTTTTTCATATTTAGATCCTACATTGAGTAAAGCTGGAGAATTTAATAGATCCTCTTTCTGCACATCTAGTACACAATAATCGGTAAAATTATTCTTTAACTGATTATTATTTTTGGTAAATTCGGGAATTTCATTTTTGAAACAATCTGGTGAAATTTTTTTTTCTTTTACTGACGATTCTACTAAATTACCTATCAATTTTAATTTTTCTTTTCGAATATTTTTTATTCTTTTTTGTACTGGTTGAGAATTTAAATTATTACTTTTGTTTGTAACTAGATCAGATAAATGAATAATTTTATTATTATTTTTTTTTGTTTCATTTAAATCAGAAGTAACAATTGTGTCAGTTTTACTAAAAATTGGAAGAAATTTTTCTTTTAAATAGGTTCTATTTTTTCGTATTTCTATTTGCACTTCTTTACTTTTACCTGATATGCTAGCCATATTTAATGTACTACGTTTTTTTCGTTGTAAAGTAAATTTTTCTATTATACGCTGCGGTTTATTTTTAATATTTTTAAGTAATATATTTTTTTGCTGCATGGTAATATAATCACTTTCTGATTTATATATTCCTATATATGACAATTGTTTTAGCAGGTGATCAATGGGCATCATAATCTCTATAGCCAGATTTTTTATCCTAATATTTTTCATGATGCTCTCCCTTCCTGTAAAATATTATTTTTCTTATCATTCATTATTAAACCAACAAATATTACGTGCTGCCATAATTAATTTACCTGCAAGTTTAATATTAAGATCTTCAATTTCGGTTAAATCATCTATACTTTGTTCTGCTAATTTTTCCAATGTAAAGATACCTTTTAATAATAATTTTGATACTAATTTTTGATTGAAATTAAAAATCTTGAAAAGATCATTGATATTTTTAGGATTACTAATCTTAGTTTGTTTTTCTTCAAATATTTTTAAAACTTGAATAGCCCGATCACGTAATTTTTTTATTTTTGATTCATCAAAATAACTTATTTCTAATAATTCATTCATAGGAATATAAGCTAATTCTTCTAAAGAAGAAAATCCTGATTCTACTAATAGTAATGCAGACTCTCTATCAATATCTAAATATTTAGTAAATAAATCTATCGAAGCTTGAGTTTCATCCTGATGTTTTTGTTGTAGTTCGGTTAAACTCATCACATGAAGCATCCATCCCGTCAGTTGTGATGCTAATCTAACATTTTGACCATTTTTACCTATAGCCTGAGGTAAAAATTTGTCTTCTACGCCTATATCCATCGTATGTTTATCTTCATCAATAATAATTGAACTTACTTCCGCCGGAGACATTGCATTAATCACAAATTTAGTCGGATTATCTTCCCAAAGTACAATATCAATTCGCTCTCCGCCTAATTCCTTTGATATAGCTTGTACCCTGGAACCTCGCATACCTACACAAGATCCTATTGCATCAATACGTTTATCATTAGTTTTTACTGCTATTTTAGCTCGTGATCCAGGCTCCCGAGCAGTAGCTTTGATTTCAATACTTTGTTCTCCAACTTCTGGAACTTCTATACGAAATAGTTCTGCTAATATTTCTGGCCGAGTACGACTTAAAAATAATTGAGTACTCCCTAATTCTGGTCGTCCTACATCTAATAATCCTCGTACTCTATCTCCCGGATAAAAATTATCTTGAGGAAGCATATCTTCACTAAATAGCCAAGCTTCAACATTATTTCCCATATCTACAGTAATCTTATCTCGATTAACTTTTTTAACTATTCCGGTAATAATTTTACTTTGTTTTTTTCTAAACTGTTCTATTAGCAGGTATCTTTCTGCTTCCCGGACTTTTTGAACCATAACCTGTCTTACTGTTTGACTAGTAATTCTATCAAAAGTCACTGACTTAATTTGATCTTCTATATAATCACCTATATTTACATATTTATTATCCCACCTTGCAGCTTCTAATGTAATTTCCTTTGTAGGATGAAGCACTTTTTCTACTATTAACCATCTACGATAAGTGTCAATATCTCCTGTATTACGATTAATACTTATTCTAACCTCAATATCTTGTTCAAATTTTTTTTTAGTTGCCGAGGACAACGCACTTTCTAATGCTGAAAAAATTTTTTCTTTAGGAAGTGATTTGTCATTTGCTAATACTTCTACTACCGATAGAATATCTCTGTTCATAATCGGCCCTCAATTAATTTGGATTAAAAAAATACGTTTCTATATTACTACTTATTTAGATAATAAATTTTTTCTTTAAAAATTCAATATAGTTTTCATTATTACCCATAACCCCTATATCTAGGGGTTATGAATACAACAATTCCAATAATCTTTTTCTACTTTAGTGTAAAACTAACATCATGATGTTATCTACTATTTTAATATTTATTATTTTGATTAACACTAAAAAACCCCGTTTTACGAGGTTTACTAGGTTATTCTATTTTAGAATTACTTTATTTAGAATAATTTCTGGTAATGAAAATAATGAAATTGGTTGCGGGGGTTGGAATTGAACCAACGACCTTCGGGTTATGAGCCCGACGAGCTACCTAGCTGCTCTACCCCGCGCTGAAATAATAATTATTATTATCTTTATTATATATTATATATAATAAAAATACAACCATAAAAGATACCTATCTTGATACCGAGGACGGGACTTGAACCCGTATGCCTAATTACGGCACTACTCCCTCAAAGTAGCGTGTCTACCTATTTCACCACCTCGGTAGCCAAAATATTCCACGATTAATATCATCATTATCATTTCTTTAATAATAGTTCTTTAAAGGATTAAAAATAAATAATAATATTATTATTTATTTATCTGAGATAATGTTGAGTTTAATTGTTTATCAATATAATCAAATTTTCTACTCTTTTTAGTACTATAACAATTATCTATAGCAATACTAACCAGTAGAAAAAAAGTAGCTAACAATATTATAAGACGAGTTAAAAAATTTGCTGAACCTTTTGACCCAAAAAAGGTTTTAGAAAATCCTGTTAGACTACTAGAATTAGTATCCATACCTTTACTTTGATTGATCAATATTAAACTAATTAAACTAATCGAGAGCAAAAGAAAAATAATTAAAAGTATTTTAAACATAATATTTCCAGATTATACCTCGAAAAACATTTATATTTTTACATTTATCTCCTAGAAAGGAGAATAAGTTAAAAAATAATTTTTTCTACAATTTTACGTATTGATTATTAAGTTAATTTTAAAAAATAACTTTATTATTACTAATTATGTCTATAATAACTAAATTATAGTTTAGTATTAGTTGAAGTCGAAGTATTATTATTGAGTATTAATACTCAACCAGATATTATCATTTATTATTTGATAATAATCTGGTCTATAAATATTTTTCGCACTCTCACTAGAGTATCTAATATTATTCGATCTTCAAGCATCAAAAATTACCATTTATTACGTAGTAATATTTTATTATTCTAAGATATTTTATTCTCCGATAAATAATTCTGTAATTTTTTTATTTAAAATGATCAATAATTATTTATTGTTGCAGTAAAAATTATTAACCCTAATTAATAGGTAATAATATTACTTATATAGTAAAACTTAGATATTTATAGAAAATTTTTCAAAGATAAAGAAAAATACACCAAATAAGTATCTGGTACCTTACAAATAGATAAAAATTAATAATTTTTTATTATTGGTAACAGTATTAAGATTTTAATTTTTTAAAAATTTTTTAGTTGTCTGTGTCCAAACTTTAGGCATCCTCACAGCTTTTTTGGACATTAAGTCCTCAATTTGTAATGAATCAAGAGTTTCATATTTAATTAATGCATCTTTCATAGAATGAAGAATATCTAAATTTTCTTCTAAAATTTTTTTTGCTCGTAAATAATTTTTATCAATTAATGCTTTTATCTCTTCATCTATAATTCGTGCTGTATAATTAGATATATATTTACCTTTTCCTATAGAATGCCCTAAAAAAAAATTTTCTTCATCTGCATATAATAAAGGTCCTAATTTATCAGAAAATCCCCATTTGGTAACCATATTGCGGGCTAAACTAGTTGCGATTTTTATATCATTTGATGATCCTGTTGAAATATGATGACTACCATAGATTAATTCTTCTGCTAATCGTCCTCCGTATAATGTGGAAAGCTGACTTTCTAATTTTTGTCTATGAAAACTAATATTATCCTCTTCTGGTAAGAAAAAAGTTAATCCTAATGCTATTCCTCTTGGAATAATTGTAACTTTATGGACAGGATCATGTTCAGGAACTAATTTACCGATAATTGCATGTCCGGCTTCATGGTAAGCAGTACACTCTTTCTGAGCTTCAGTCATAACCAAAGAACGACGTTCACTACCCATTAAAATTTTATCTTTTGCTTTTTCAAATTCTACCATAGAAACTACACATTTATTAGTACGTGCAGCCAATAATGCTGCTTCATTAACTAAATTAGCTAAATCAGCACCCGATAAACCTGGTGTTCCTCGTGCAAGAATTAAAGGATCTATATCAGATGATAATGGAACACGTCGCATATGAATTTTTAATATTGCCTCTCGTCCTCGTACATCTGGTAATCCTACTATAACTTGTCGATCAAATCTTCCAGGACGAAGGAGTGCTGGATCTAACACATCGACTCTATTAGTAGCAGCAATAACTATAATTCCCTCTTTTCCTTCAAAACCATCTAGTTCCACCAACATTTGATTAAGAGTTTGTTCTCGTTCATTATGTCCTCCTCCTTCAACAGCTGAACGTTTACGACCTACTGCATCAATTTCATCAATAAAAATAATACAAGGAGAAGTTTGTTTAGCTTGTTTAAATAAATCACGTACTCGAGCAGCGCCTATTCCTACAAATAGTTCCACAAACTCTGAACCAGAAATAGTAAAAAAAGGTACTTGAGATTCTCCAGAAATAGCTTTAGCTAATAAAGTTTTACCTGTACCTGGTGGACCAACTAGTAATATTCCTTTAGGTATTTGTCCACCTAGTTTTTGAAATTTACTTGGTTTGCGTAAATATTCTACTAATTCCGCAACCTCTTCTTTTGCTTCATCACATCCAGCAACATCTGCAAAAGTAATGTTAATTTGGTGTTCCGGTAACATCTGCGCTTTACTTTTGCCAAAAGATAGTGGTCCTTTACCTGATTGGAATTGTCGGAGGAAATATAACCATATTCCAATTAATGCTATAATTGGAAACCAGGATATAAAAATAGATGGTAATATTCTCTGTTCTCCATCTGGATCTCCAAAAATTATCACTTTATTAGTAACGAGCTTGTCAATTAAATGAACATCTATAAGAGGCATCCAAAGAGAATATTTTGTACTATCCTTCTTGAGAACTTTTATTAGTCGTCCATGAATATGAACTGCAGTTATTTCTCCTGTATCAACTTGCTTGATAAAGGTAGAGTAATCGACCTTTTCATGAAAGTTTTGCAAACTTAAAACTTTTAATATTGCCATCACTACTACTCCGATGACTATCCATAGAATTAGATGTTTACTTATATCACTCAAAGAATTAGTCTCCTATATTTCATATATATACCAAAATAACTTATTTATCTATATTTTTATACCCTGTGGCTATAATATATACCTCTCGAGAATTTTTACGTGAAGATTCTGGTTTTCTAATTTTGAATGTGGCGAAGTACTCACGTATTTTCTGGATATATAAATCTAACCCCGGTCCCTGAAAAACTTTTACTAAAAAACTACCTGTTGTAATCAAAGTAGCTCTACATATTTCTAATGCAATTTCTGCTAAATTAATAGAACGAGGATGATCCGCGATAGAAAAACCACTAATATTTGGTGACATATCCGACATAACTAAATTAATAGTTTGAGTATTAATTATGGTGAATAAATTTTTACGTAAATTATTGTCTCGCAAATCTCCTTGGATAAATTTTACTCCTTCAATATAATTCATAGATAAAATATCACATCCAATAACACTTCCTTTCAATCCAACTTTTTTTATCGCATATTGTGACCAACCTCCGGGAGATGAACCTAAATCAAGAACACTCATTTTTGGTTTTAATAGTTTTTCGGATTTTTGAATTTCATCTAATTTAAACCAGGATCTAGATCGAACACCTATTTGGTGAGCTTTTCGTACATATGGATCATTGAAATGTTTTGTGAACCATTTTAACTTACTAGAATGGCGTTTATTTTTCATGAAAATTATTTTTCCTCTGTGTGTTAGGTACTAAATATATTCAATATTAATAATTTCATAGATAACATCTCTTTTGGGAGTTTTTATAATAACATTTTCATTTAGTTCTTTTCCAATTAAACCCCGAGCCATAGGAGAATTTATGGAAATTAAATTTTTCTTATGATTAGCTTCATCATCACCTACAATACGATAACGATATAATTGATTATTACATCGATTTACTATAGTTATAGTAGATCCAAATACAACACGGTTACTAACAGGAATTTTAGTAACGTCAATAATTTGAGCATTTGCTAATTTAGCTTCAATTTCTTGAATTCTTCCCTCACAAAAAGATTGCTGTTCACGAGCAGCATGATATTCAGCATTTTCTTTAAGATCTCCATGATTTCTAGCTGTTGCCAGATCGTTAATAATTTTAGGTCTCTTAATGTTTTTAAGATGAAGAAGTTCCTTCCGTAATTTATCTACTCCTTGTATGGTCATAGGAAATTTTGTCATTGAAATACTTCTCCTTAAATTATTTTATTTCAATATTTTTATTAAAATTTTTTATTTATTAATAATATTTTTAGAGTCTATTAATATTAAAAATATAAATGATCTATCTTAAAAGATAGTCTAGATGTTGACAAAAAATTTTTTCAATGTAAATTTCATTTCAACAAAGAATTTATTATTTAATAATATTTTTTCAAAATTTAAATTTATACGTTAAAATGATAGTTAATATCATACCAGTTAAATAAATATTCTAGATAGATATATTTAATAAAAATTCAGTAAAATTTATGGAGTATTAATGAGTTATCAGGTACTAGCAAATAAATGGAGACCACAATTTTTTACCGATATAGTAGGTCAAGAACATATTTTAACAGCTTTAACTAATAGTTTAAAATTAAATCGACTCCATCACGCTTACATTTTTTCTGGTATTCGCGGGTTAGGTAAAACTTCTATTGCTCGTTTATTGGCAAAAGCATTAAATTGTGAAAAAAAAATTTCAGCTTTTCCCTGTGATCAATGTCTTAATTGTAGAGAAATTAAACAGGGAAAATTTGTAGATCTTATTGAAATTGATGCCGCTTCTAGGACTAGAGTAGAAGATATACGAGAGTTATTAGATGATATTCCATATCTACCTGTACGTGGAGCTTATAAAATTTATTTAATTGATGAAGTACATATGTTATCTCGACATAGTTTTAATGCTTTATTAAAAATTTTAGAAGAACCTCCTCCACATGTAAAATTTCTATTAGCTACTACTGATCCTCAAAAATTACCTTTGACTATTATATCTAGATGTATGCAATTTCATCTAAAAATTTTAGATATTAATATTATTTGTCATCAACTACAAAAAATTTTACATACAGAAAAAATTTTTTTTGAACCAAAAGCATTATTCTTAATTGCCAAAGTCGCCAATGGTAGCATGAGGGATGCGTTAACTCTTACAGAAAAATCTATTGTGTATAGTAATGAACATATTACTGTAAATTCAGTTAATTCCATGCTAGGTTTGGTAGATTATAGCGAAATATTAGAATTAATTGAAGCCTTAGTATATGATCCAGGATCAAAAATAATTAAATTATTAGATCAAATATCTACACGCATTATAGATTGGGAATTATTATTAGTAGAACTGTTAACTATGTTTCATCATATCGCTATAATACAATTACTCTCTGAAAAATGGATGAAACAAGATGAATATTTCAATATGACAGCTACCATAATAAATAGAATGAAATCCTTAGCTAAATTTTTAGCATCTGAAGATACTCAAAAATATTATGAAATTTTACTTAGAGGTCGTTCAGATTTATTCTTATCACCTAATCAAAAAATAGGAGTAGAAATGACATTGCTCCGAGCTATAACATTTTCTAAGGATTATAAAAAACAAAAATATTCTATTTGTCAGTCTTCTAATAGTAAAGATTAACAATATAATAGCTCACATTTAACCAATAATACCTCAGAGGAAAACTAAGATTTTTCGCAATTTTTTCTTCCGGAAGCCATATATCAATATGTTATTAGCACTAAGAAAAATTTTCATATCTAAAAACATATCTATTTAATAATCTTCAACGTTTATTTTTAAGAACAAATTTTCTTATTTTATTTTTATCTTCATAATTAATTTTTTCAATTAAAACTTACATTCTATAAATGAAGATTAAGTCTCCTACTCATAAACTATATAATAGTTAGTGAACTAAATGAATAAGTTACCTTTCAATATTTATTGGTTTATAAAATTCCAAAACTATCATTAGCTAATGAAATTAAACAAATTTTCTACAATTATTAATATAATCTATATCAAAATATTATTCTTACATTTTCGTTAATTTTAACTATATTTTTTGTCAAAAAAAATCTTGACTAAAATGAAAACAATTATTCTCTAGATATAGAATAACATGATAATAATTGAAAAAAAATACATATACATTAATCAAAAATATTTATTAATATAAAATAAATAATATTAAAAACTAATTTCAAAAATAGAAATATTTTACCTATTTTATTTCAGTATATTCTTATATTTATAAGATATAAAATATAATTTTAAAAAAATTACATAATAAATAGCCATTTAATAAAATAATTAACTAAAAATATAATTGTTTAAAAAAAATGAAGATTAAAAAAGAAAAATTTTTACTTATATACAGATATTACTTTCTGATATAATTTTTCTATAAAAAATATTATTAACTAAAAATCAAGCTGAGACGTAGTATAAAAAATACAAAATAAAAGACCGGAATTTATTTTTATTAAATTACTCACATTATTATCCAAGTTTAATATTGATTATTAAATAATTAAAATTAATTATTTAGGATATGAGTAATGCTCTAATTTAGAGAAGATAAGGAATTATCATTATGAAAAAACCAGAAAAATATGTTTTTCAATCTGAAGTAAAACAGCTTCTCCATTTAATGATTCATTCTCTTTATTCCAATAAGGAAATTTTTTTACGAGAATTAATTTCTAATGCTTCAGATGCAGCTGATAAGTTACGTTTTAGTAGTCTTACAAATATGGACCTATATGAAGGAGAAACAGATCTTCATGTACGAATTTCTATTAATAAAGAAAATAAAACTTTAACTTTTGATGATAATGGAATTGGAATGCATCGACAAGAAGTCATTGATCAATTAGGAACTATAGCTAAATCAGGAACTAAATCTTTTCTCAAAAATTTAGATTCAACAAAATTACTGAATACTAATAATCATTTAATTGGTCAATTTGGAGTAGGATTCTATTCTGCCTTTATAGTAGCTGATAAGGTTACTGTACGAACTCGCGCTGCAGGTGCTTCATCCGAATCAGGAGTATTTTGGGAATCTCAGGGAGAAGGAGATTATATTATTGGAGATATCATAAAAAAAAATAGAGGAACAGAAATTACTCTTCATTTACGAAAAAATGAAAATGAGTTTCTGGACAATGATAAACTTCGAACTTTGATTAAAAAATATTCTGATCATATTTCTATTCCAGTAGAAATGAAATCTAATCATACATCATCAGAATTATCAGACAATATTTGGGAACAAGTCAATAGAGGACAAGCGTTATGGACACGTAATAAATCAGATATTACTGAAGAAGAGTATAAATTATTTTATAAATATATAACGCATGATGTTAACGATCCTTTGATTTGGAGCCACAATAGAATTGAAGGTAATCAAGAGTATACTACTTTACTTTATATTCCCTCATGGGTACCACAAAATATTTGGAGTAAAGATTATAAATTTGGTATTAAATTATATGTGAAACAAGTATATATTATGGATAATGTTGAACAATTTATTCCTAATTATCTTCGATTTATTCGAGGGTTAATTGATTCCACTAATCTTGCTTTAAATATTTCTCGAGAAATTTTACAAGACCACCGAAGCACGAAAACTTTGCGGATAGCTTTAACTAAACGTATTTTGCAAATGTTACAAAAATTAGGAGAAGATAAAGAACAATATCAGAAATTTTGGAAATTATTTGGTCTAATTTTGAAAGAAGGTCCTGCAGAAGATCCTAATAATATTCATAATATAGCACAATTACTACGCTTTACGAGTACTAGAAATACCAATCCATCAATAACTATATCATTAAAAGAATATGTTAATAGAATGGATCAAAATCAGGAAAAAATTTTCTATTTAACTGCTGATAGTTATACAAGTGCTAAAAATAGTCCACATTTAGAGATATTTCGAACTAACAATATAGAAGTATTATTAATGACTAATCGAATTGATGAATGGATGATGAATTACTTAACACATTTTGAAGGAAAATCATTTCATTTAATTAGTAAAGAAGATGAATCTATTACTAGATTAGTAGAAAAAAATAAACAGAAAATTTTCATCAATAACAACCACCAAAATTTAGATAATTTTTTAAAAAGAGTAAAAAAAGTATTAAGTCATAGAGTAAAAGATGTCAGATTAAGTTATCGGATTATAGATTATCCTTCTATTGTAACTACTGAATCTCAAGATATGAGTACTCAAATGAGTAAACTATTATCTGCTGCTGGTCAAGAAGTGGCACAAATTAAATACTTATTAGAATTAAATCCCCAACATACATTAGTCAAAATAGCTACTAAAATAACTAATGAAAATTTATTTGAGGATCTTATTAATTTATTATTCGATCAAGCTTTACTTACTGAAACAGGAACTTTAGAAGATCCAAATTTGTTCATTATTCGTCTTAATAAATTACTTACAAAAATAAACTTTATATCCGCAGAATAACTAGTAAAATGCGTATTATTCTACTAGGTGCCCCAGGTGTGGGAAAAGGAACTCAGGCACAATTAATTAGTAACAAATTTAAAATTCCCACGATTTCTACTGGTAATATCTTCAGATGTTTAGTAGGAACACAAACAAAAATAAGCAGTAATATCAAAAATTTTATGAACTCAGGAAAATTAATTAATGATGATATCGTCATTAAAATTCTTAAACAACGGATTAATCAAGAAGATTGCAGAAATGGATTTTTATTAGATGGTTTTCCTCGCACTTTACTACAAGCACTAGCTTTAAAAGAAACCGGATTAATCATAGATTATGTATTAGAATTAGTTGTTCCAATGCAATATTTAATTGAACGACTGTTAGGACGAAAAGTACATTTACCTTCGGGAAGAATTTATCATGATAAATTTTATCCTCCTAAAATAAAAGGAAAAGATGATATTACTGGAGAAAAATTAATCATTCGGCCAGATGATTATGAACATATAATACGTAAACGCTTAAGGGAATACTCTCAACAAACAGAACCTTTAATATTGCACTATAAACAAGAATATGAAAAAGGATGCAGTAATTATTATCAAATAGATTGTACTTCAGAAATTTTTGAAATTCATTGTAAAATAATAAAAATACTGAATAAAATCAACACAAATATCTAAAATAGAAAAATTTAATATTTTTTTTAAAAAAAATTATATTGAAATTTTTTAATATAATTAAGTAATCATCTGACTCAATAAGACAAAATTATTAATCATTGCTTACTATGGTAGAATATATATTCTATGTAATGATTTTATGTATTTTTTAAAAAATTTTCTTTGTACAAAATTTCAGCAAATAATTATATATCTTACAAATTTATGCTATGATTATTCTGCATGTAAAATTAAGTAAATTTTAATTTTTATACCCTTATTTATTAATTCATATATGAAATTATTGCTCCGTAAAAAATTCAAATTTTCTAAGTAAATTTTTTCATCATTAAATCAATGGATTTTATTATATATCTTAATATATACGTAATTGAGTACGTTGTTTCTGATGAATTATTATTTATTTATTTATTTTGGTTCAAAGTTACAGAATCAATTCTCGTGATATTAAAATTACTAATTTTAGTTATAGATTATTTTTTTAATTTTTTTTGCAAAATAAGAAACTCTCTTAATTTTTATTTGTTATTATTCAACTGATTTGAATATAATAAGATTAAATATTGCATCAAAAGTTTTCTATCTACTAATTATTAGAGATGATTAGTATCATATGTATTATTGAATAATAACTGATTTAATCAATTCAAATTTTTTAGTAATTAATAGAAAAGAATAGTTAATAAAAAGAGTAAATCAATTATTGATCTTTCGATTAAGTTCAATATCATCTGTGCAATGTTACTTAATGAATAAGAAAAATAAAAAATTTTTAGAACAATAATGAAATTACATTAATCAAAGAACCATCATTCAAGATGGATAATTAAAGTGGAATAATATGAAAAATATATTGTTTTGAAAATTTCCATTAATTAGAAATAAATCTACTTTTTAAAAAATAGAAAATTCAATATTATTGAAAATGATAAAAATTTATAATTCCTTAACTCATAAGAAAGAAATATTTATTCCTATTACTTTAAATAAAGTAGGAATGTATGTCTGTGGAGTTACTGTTTATGATTTGTGTCATCTTGGTCATGGTCGGACATTTGTAGTATTTGATATGATTGCTCGATATTTACGGTATAGGGGTTATAAGTTAAAATATGTTCGAAATATTACAGATATTGACGATAAAATTATTCATCGGTCTTTAGAAAAGAGAGAATCTATTCAAGAATTTACAAATCGTATAATTAGAGAAATGAATCAAGATTTTCACGCTTTGAATATTCTTAAACCAGATATAGAACCTCTTGCTACACATCATATCAAAGATATGATTACAATCATCAATGATTTGTTAAATAATAAGTCAGCATATATCGCCAATAATGGTGATATTGTTTTTGACGTTAATCGATATCTTAATTATGGAATTTTGTCACGCCAAAAAATCAAAAATCTTCACTATAGCGTACGTAATGCTTACCTTAATTATAAGCGAAATACTCTGGATTTTGTTTTATGGAAAAAAAAAATTCATAATGATGAACCGAGTTGGTGTTCTCCTTGGGGAGAAGGACGTCCAGGATGGCATATTGAATGCTCTGCTATGAATAAAAAATATTTAGGAAATCATTTTGATATTCATGGAGGTGGATTAGATTTGTTATTTCCTCATCATGAAAACGAAATAGCACAGTCTTGTTGTATAGCTCATAATCAGTATGTAAATTATTGGATGCATTCTGGTATGATATTAATGGAATCAGAAAAAATGTCGAAATCGTTAAATAATTTTTTAACTATTCGTGAACTGCTTCAATATTATCCTCCAGAAAGTATTCGATTTTTTCTTCTCTCCAGTCATTATCGGAAAAATTTAAGTTATAGTGATATGAGAATTCAAGAATCACATAATGCTTTATCACGTCTTTATACTGCTCTTATTGGTTTGGATTTTGACGCATCAGTAGTCAATAAAAATAAAATAGACTTATTTACAGAACAATTTGATAATGCTATGGATGATGATTTTAATACACCTTCTGCATATTCAGTTCTTTTTGAAATAGCTCGGGAGATTAATATATATAAAAAAAAAAATATTCCTTCTTTAGTTAAAAGTTTAGCTGATAATTTACGTTACCTCGGTGGAATTTTAGGACTTTTACAACAAAAACCGCGAATTTTTTTACAAAAAAATTATATATCTTCTTATAATTATGAAAAAATTATTATAAATTTTTTGATTTTGAGACGTAATGAAGCTCGTAAAAAAAATAATTGGGAGATTGCGGATATTTACCGGAGAAAATTAAAAACTATGGGAATTATTTTAGAGGATGGACCTAAGGGTACTACATGGCGTCGACATTAAAGAAAAATTAATTAAAAGTGATTTCAATTTTCCATTATTCTAGAGGAGAAATAACTCTTTTAGAGTAGAAATATGAAAACACTTTTATTATTGTTAATAAACAAAATAAAAAATATATAAAAATTTCTTTATACTACTACGATAGTAGGTATCAATAATAGGAATTAATAGTTTTGAATAAATGAAACGTAAATTTAGAACGAAAAATATTTTTTTTAAGTCATTGGCACTGGTAAGTTTTATTACTTTTATTTCACGTTTATCAGGTTTTGCAAGAGACACTCTAATAGCTCGCCTTTTTGGAGCCGGCATGGAAACTGATGCATTTTTTGTTGCGTTCAAATTACCCAATTTATTGCGCAGAATTTTTGGAGAAGGTGCTTTTTCTCAAGCTTTTCTGCCTATTCTTTCTGAATATAAGACAAATAATAATCTACAAGCAGCGAAAATATTAATTTCTAGTGCTTCTGGATTTCTTATGCTAATTTTACTTATTATAACTATAATAGGAATAGCGAGTGCTCAATGGATAATTTTATTGACTGCTCCTGGATTTATTCATATGCCAGAGAAATTTTTACTAACTACCTCATTACTGAGAGTTACATTTTCTTATATTTTTTTTATATCATTAACATCGTTAGTAGGATCCGTACTAAATACATGGAAAATTTTTTCTATTCCTGCTTTTGTTCCCACGTTATTAAATCTTAGCATAATTTTTTTTTCTGTTTTTGCTATGAAATATTTTCATCCTCCAATTTTTGCTCTCGCTTGGGCGGTAATAGTAGGTGGGGTACTCCAATTAATCTTTCAACTACCATTTTTAAAAAAGATTGATATGTTAATGTTACCAACAATAAAGATGAACGTAGGACTATTACGAGTTTTCAAATTAATGATTCCGTCCATTATTGGAGTTTCAATTCACCAAATTTCTATGTTAATTACTACTATATATACTTCATTTCTTATATCAGGATCTATTTCCTGGATTTATTATGCAGATCGTCTTATGGAATTTCCGTGCGGAGTATTAGGAGTTTCTCTGGTAACCATTTTATTACCATCCCTGACTAATAAGGCCACTCAAAAAAAATATGAAGAGTATTCTTTTATATTAGATCGAGGATTAAGAGTATGTCTTCTATTTGCTATTCCTAGTGCAGTAGCTTTAAAAATATTATCTAAGCCATTAATAATCATGTTATTTCAATATAAAAAATTTTCTATATTTGATACAATTATGACTGAAAAAATATTATCATCATATGCGATAGGTTTAATCGGGTTAATTATCGGAAAAGTTTTATCCTCAGCTTTTTATTCTCGGCAAGATATAAAAACTCCGGTACGAGTAGCTTTACTAACACTTTGTGTAACTCAGGTATTAAATATTTTTCTATATATCTATGTATATAATATTCAAACAGTAGGTATTGTTCTAGCATTTTCTGCTTGTTTAAATGCAATTTTACTTTATTGGCAATTAAGAAAAAAAAATTTTTATACACCTCAACCAGGGTGGAAACTATTTATATTACGGATAATTGGTGCAGTAATTGTTATGAATTTTGTCTTACAAAGAATAATATCTTCAAATAATCTAGTTAATACCTTACACTTAGGAATAGTTAAAATGATTATGATTATTCCTCTGGGAATTATTATATACTTTTTTACTCTATTTATATTAGGTGTAAGATTACAACATTTATCCTTTTTGACATCTTTTGATTAAATTTTAATCTTTATAAATATGGAAAAATATATTTTTCTTGCAAATATATTTAATTTTCAGTTTTGTTTCATTAAATTAGAAGAAAGAGATTATCCAATTAATTACAATATTTTTTTACTAGTTTCAAAACTAGTAATGGAGTTGAGCGTGGATTTTTTAATTGTATTGAAGAATATATAATATTCCAATATCTAGTTCCTAAATTTAGATTATATTTTGTAGTTAGAATTAATTTATATTATTTTAGTTGAAATACTAGTTTGTCATGCCATATTTTTGATTCTTTTTTCTGCAATTAGGACATGAAAAATTATCCAACGTAGTCTTTAATTTTAGCAACACAAATATCTGGATTAATTATGCAAGGAATTACTATGGAACGTTGATTATAATAAATATATCAGTAATCGAGAAAACTTATAAAGAAATTAAAAAAATTTAGTTATTTACATTGATACGTTTTGTTTGATTAAGTTGAATAATAATATCCTTTTATTCAAAGAAAAATATTTGATATTTCATATATAGTAAGAAAAAAAATCATCTTAATCTGGTAAAAATTATCGTCCTACCTCTGTTAGAGGAATAATAATCATTATCCATATTTGATATCTATTTGAAATCTAATAATTAGAAATTAGATCCTGTTTATTATATTGATTAAAATTCTGCATATCTAAATTATCCAATTTTTCTTTCTCCATAATTACTATTGTCTATGTTTCTTATTGAATAATATTAATTTCATAAATTTTATTTTTATTACTCATGAATGTATAAATAATATTATATTTATAGAACTTATTTTAGATAATTAAGAAACAAAGAATGTCATTTATCTAAATAGATAATAATTTTTATTGATATATTTTTATTATAGTAATATTATAAATTTTGGTTCTTTTATTCATGTTTTTCACATCTGATATTCTATATTATATTTTATATTCAACATATTATCTCCTCTCATTTTTATTTTTTATAATTCATGAATAAAAAAAATCATCGATTAATTCCATGGAATGAAATTCTTATTAAGACTGAAGATAAAGAGAGACGTATAGATAATTTTTTACGATCAACATTAAAAGAGATCTCTAAAAATTTATTTTATAAGCTCATTCGAAAAGGATATATTCGAGTTAATAAAAAACGGATTTTACCCTCCTATAGATTACAAACATATGATCTCTTATCTTTTCCTTTATTGAAAATAGCGAAAAATATAGATAAAGATAAATATTATCCTGTCAAAGTAATAGAACTTATATCTCAAAAAATTTTGTATGATGATGATTATATTTTAGCTATTAATAAACCTTCTGGTCTAGCAGTACATGGAGGTAGTGGTTTAAAATACGGACTTATTGAAATTTTACGTCTTTGGAAAAAAAATTGTCCTTATTTAGAATTAGTTCATCGTCTTGATCGTGAAACATCAGGTATATTACTAGTAGCTAAAAAAAAATCAGTACTACGGATATTACATGAACAATTTCGTTTACAAAAAATAAAAAAATATTATTTAGCTTTAGTAGATGGAATTTGGCCTGAACATTTGAAAACAATACATGTTCCCTTGCAAAGATACGGACTTGGTGAACGTAGAGTACGTATTAATATCGAAGGAAAATTTTCTAAAACAATTTTTCAGGTAGAAGAACGTTTCTGTCAATCAACTTTACTTCAAGTTATACCAGTTACAGGTCGTACACATCAAATTCGTGTTCATACTCAATACGTGGGACATCCAATTGCTTTAGACAATCTTTATGGAAATAAAATATTTAATAATCAACTTACAGCAATAGGATTAAATCGTCTTTTTTTACATTCTTCATCAATTATGTTTATTCATCCTCATACTAATAACAAAATCTGCATAACTGCACCATTAGATAATGATTTAGCAAAATGTTTATCATTTTTACGTTCTGTAAAAAAAGTATAATACATCTTATAATTGACTTTTGACAAAAAAATTATAACATATAATATGAGTAAAAATAATTCATGAGTTTAATATCGGAGTTCTTTATGGCCGTACCTAAGAAAAAAATCTCTCGCTCAAAACGAGGAATGCGTCGTTCTCATAAAAAAATTATTCTCCCTCAATTATCAATTGAAAAACAATCAGGTGAAACTCATTTATGTCATCATATAACTCGGCAAGGTTACTATCGTGGTCGTAAAGTAAAGTAATAATATATTCAAATTTTCAAGTAATTAATTAAGAAATAGATAATTTATTAGAAATAAAATATTATTTATTTAGGTAAAATAATCTAAAAATATTTTGATATTATGTATACAAAAATTATTGGTACCGGGAGCTATTTTCCTACAACTATTCTCACTAATAATCAATTAGAAAAAAAATTTTCCATTAGTTCAGAATGGATAATAACACGAACTGGAATTATGCAACGACATATAGCAGGTCCACAAGATTCAGTGGCCTCTATTGGTTGTGAAGCTGCGAAAAAAGCTATAATTATGGCTGGCATTGATAAAAATTCTCTTGGATTAATTGTGGTTGCTACTAATACCTCAAGTCATGCTTTTCCTAGTTCTGCTTGTATGATAAAACATTTACTAGGAATTAATGAAGATGAAATAGCAGCTTTTGATATAGCAGCCGCTTGTACAGGATTTATTTATGCTCTCAGCGTAGCTGATCAATATATTAAAACTGGTTATATAAAATATGCTCTTGTTATTGGTGCAGATATAATTACTCGAACATTAAATCCTAAGGATCATAGCAGTTTAGTCCTGTTTGGTGATGGTGCAGGTGCGGTAGTTATAGGTGCAAGTAAACAACCAGGAATTTTATCTACACATCTTTATTCTGATGGAAGATATGGAAAAATTCTGAATTTACCTTTGACAAATCCTCTTACTACTGAGAGTAATTTTCTTACTATGTCTGGTAATGAAGTATTTAAAATGGCAGTAAAAAAATTAACTTTTTTAATCGAAAATACATTAAAAATAAATAATATTAACCAAAAATATCTCGATTGGATAATTCCTCATCAAGCAAATTTTCGAATTATTAGTGCTACTGCTAAATACTCAAACTTCAGAATAGAGAAAATAATTATTACTATTGAACGTTATGGGAATACTTCATCTGCCTCAGTTCCATCATCACTAGATGAAGCTGTTCGTGATGGACGTATTCAACAGGGTAATTTAATTCTCCTCGAAGCATTTGGCGGAGGATTAACGTGGGGATCAGCTTTACTTCATTTTTAAAATATAATTAATTTCGTAATTGTAAGATGAAAATACCATTTGCTATGATGTTTCCGGGACAAGGATCTCAAAAAATAGGAATAACGAATAATATTTCTCAAAATTATTATTTAATTAAGAAAATTTTTGATCAAGCATCAAATGCTATTGGATATGATCTATGGAATATTATGAAATATGGAAAAACTAAAAACCTACATAACACTATTCATACTCAACTAATATTATTAACTAGTTCAGTAGCATTGTTTTATCTCTGGAAAGAACAAGGCGGAGAAAATCCATCTATATTAGTAGGACATAGTTTAGGAGAATATTCTGCATTAGTTTGTGCTGATTCACTGTCATTAAAGGATGCTGTGTGTTTAGTGAAAATTAGAGGACAACTTATGAAAAAAGCTATGTTAAATAAGCCAGAAGGAGGTATGATCATAGTTAGGGGTTTAAATAATGATAGAATTTTAAAAATTTGCCAAAGTTCTTCACAAGAAGATAGTTCTATAGTAGAACCGGTAATTTTGAATTGTCCAAAAGAAATAGTAATAGCGGGAAATAAAACTGCTCTTTTACGGGTAGAAAAAAATTGTAAAATGTCTGGAGCAGGAGTAGTATCATTACCTATAGATATTCCATGTCATTGTAAACTTATGAAACCAGTAGCTAAGGAATTTACTGATCTTTTAAATAAAGTGCATCTTAGACCACCCCGGTTACCAGTATTAAATAATGTATATGTAAAATGTGAAAATAATCCATCCAAAATACGAACGGCTCTGGTACGTCAATTATATATGCCTTTTGATTGGATTAAATGTATTAAATTTATTATTCATAAAGGTATAGTAATTTTTATAGAGGTCGGAGCTGGTCATGTTTTAAGTAGAATAACAAAAAATATTTCGTCTTCTTTAACTACAATTAGTGTTGAGAATTCAGATTTATTTAAACAAAAATTATAAATTTTACAGTGATAATACAATGAGTTTAAAAGGTAAAATAGCGTTAGTAACTGGAGCAAATAGAGGTATTGGACGTTCTATTGCAAAAAAATTAGCAAAACAAGGAGCTAAAGTTGCAGGAACAGCTACTCAACCATCGGGAGCAGAAAATATTAGTACTAATTTAATTAGAAGTGGTGGTAAAGGATATATTTTAAATTTTAATAATTATAATTACATTCCAAATTTATTGGAAAAAATTCGCATAGAGCTAGGAGATATAGATATATTAATTAATAACGCAGGAATTACATTTAATAATATCATAACACATATGAAACAATCAGAATGGCAACAAATGATTACTACTAATTTATCTTTAATGTTTATTTTATCTCAAGCAGTAATTAGATCTATGATAAAAAAAAAATTTGGGAGAATTATTAATATTGGTTCTATGATTGGAGAAACAGGTCAGATAGGTCAAACTGGTTATGCAGCTACAAAAGCTGGAATCACTGGATTTAGTAAATCTTTAGCCAAAGAAGTAGCATCAAGAGGAATAACAGTAAATATTGTATCTCCAGGATTTATTGAAACTGATATGACTAAAATATTAAAAGAAGATACACGAAAAAAATTTTTACAAAAAATTCCCCTAGGTCGTTTTGGCAGTTGCCAAGATATTGCTAATGCGGTATCTTTTTTAGTATCTGAAGATGCGTCATATATTACAGGGGAAACGTTACATATCAATGGTGGCATGTATATGTCTTAATAAGAATGATAATGTTCTTCTTATTGTTATATTTTTATTGACAATATTTTTTAGATAATTTTTTCACAAATAATTTTTATAGGAACAGAAATAGTATGACCAATAATATTGAAGAACGAATTAAAAAAATTGTGAGTAAACAATTAAGGATAAAACAAGAAAAAATTATGAATACCGACTTTTTTAATCAAGATCTTGGAGCAGACTCTCTTGATATAGTGGAGTTATTTATGGCTCTTGAACAAGAATTTAATATAGAGATTACGGATGAAACAGCAGATCAAATTAACACTGTTCAATCCGCTATAAATTATATAAAAAATATTGTTAATGAAGATTAAGAAGTATTTATTGTAAAAATACTATTCTGCTTTTTATAACTTTTTGTGAAAAATTTTTTCATTTTCATACTCCACTCAATCTTAGCTGACTATATAAGTCACTTTTCAAGTTATATATCCTCAAATAATTTTCCCTAATAAAATAATTTCTAAAAATAAAAAATTATTACATTCGAAATATTCCTAAAAAGACTAAAAAAATAGTATCATTATACTAAATGAAGAATTTTCGAAAAAATAAAATTAATTAGATTATTAATTTTCCAAAAAAAAATAAAATTTTTTCCAAACAAAGAAGTTAAACACCCTATAAAAAATATAGACTAAGCAATCCAAGTGAATTGAGATACCATTATTATATGAAAAATAAGTTTCTTGTATTAGAAGGATTAGAAGGATCAGGTAAAACTACTGCCTGTAATATTATCGTTAAATTTTTAAAAGAAAAAAAAATTAACAATATCATTGTTACTCATGATCCCGGTGGAACACCTTTAGCTGATCAGATATGTTATTTTATTAAACATGGGAGTCATAGAGAAATTATTACTGACAAAGCAGAACTTTTAATGTTCTATACTGCACGTCTTCAATTACTAGAAAATATTATTAAGCCTGCTTTAGCTAGAGGAACATGGGTAGTAGGCGATCGCTATAATCTGTCTACTTGGGCTTACCAGGGAGCAGGAAAAAATATTAATCGAACATTAATAAAAATATTACAAGAAAATATATTAGAACAATTTTTACCGGATTTAACTGTGTATTTAGATATAACTCCCGAAGTAGGATTATGTCGTATAGTCAATCGAAGAAAATTGGATCGTATTGAGCAACAATCTATTAAATTTTTTACTAAAATTCGTAATTATTATCTAGCGCAAGCGAAAAAAAATAAAAATATTCTAGTTATTGATGCTCATCAACCATTATCTGTAGTATCTTCTACTTTACGTAATATGTTGGAAATATGGTGGACAGAACAATGCAACAAATACAATGGTATTCATGGTTAAATTTTTCTTATAGGCAAATTATTAAGCAATATTATATGAAAAGATCATATCCTGTTATATTATTTCATGCTCCTCCAGGACTAGGAATTAAGAACTTAATATGGAATATTAGTAGCTGGTTAATGTGTTTTTTTTCTACCGGACTGAAAAGTTGTGGAATATGCCAAAGTTGTAATCTTATGAAGATGAATAATCATCCAGATTTAGTAACAATTAATTCATGTAGCAGTATAGGAATAGATATAATTCGCCTAATTTATAATAAAATTTATCAACGTTCTCAGTTGGGAAAATCAAAAATTATTTGGATAGCTGAAGCAAATAAATTAACTGAAGAAGCTAGTAATGCTCTTCTAAAAACACTAGAAGAACCTCCAGATAATACTTATTTTTTTCTATATAGTTATAATTTATCAGGTATATCAGCAATCTTACGCAGTAGGTGTCAAGATTGGCAAATTAGTCCTCCCAGGGAATCTGAGGGTATTCAATGGATAAAAATAAATTTCCATAACCGATCATGTCTTACCGATAATAATATTATTGCCGCATTGAGAATATGTTCTTGGGCTCCATTAGCAGCAATAAAGTTACTACAGTCTAATTATTGGACATATCGTGCTAAAATTGCTGTATGGATAATTGATATTTTAAATGATCAAAAAGATATTTTAGAAATTTTACCTTTTTTTAATCATGACAATGTTCAAAATCAAATTGAAGTATTCTGTACATTATTTATTGATGCAATAAAATTACAATATGATAAGAATGTTTTTATCATAAATTATGATGTTCCCAATTTACTTCATCAGTTATCAAAACTATCAGGAAAGATACTTCATGAAAGTTTAAAAAGCTGGTTAATTCTGCAACATTATTTCACACATGTTAAATCAGCTAATCGGAAATTATTATTAATAGATCAATTGCTTAACTGGCAACAGTTAATAAAATCTTCTAATAAGAGAAAAAAAATATGTTTTTAGTCGATTCTCATTGTCACCTCAATAAATTAAATTATAATACTATTCATAAAAATTTAGATGAAGTTTTACATAATTCTTTTGTACGAGATATTAAATATTTTTTGAGTGTAGCTACCAGTTTATCAGACTATCGGGAGATACTAAAATTAGTAGGTAATAATTCTCGAATAGTTTACTCGTGTGGATTACACCCTCTGGAGACACATGAGAAAAATCATATATATCAGTTACGCTCAGTCGTTACTCAAAATAGTAAAATAGTAGCATTAGGAGAAACGGGATTAGATTATTATTATCATTCAAACAATAAAAAAAATCAGCAACTTATGTTTCGTGAACATATACAAATTGCTCGAGAACTAGAAAAACCCTTAATAGTTCATACGCGTAATGCGAAAAATGATACGATACGTATCTTAACTGAACACAAATCAGAACTGTGTAAAGGCGTAATACATTGTTTTACTGAAGATCGAGAAATGGCAAAAAAAATGCTAGATCTTGGATTTTATATATCTTTTTCTGGAATTATTACTTTTCGTAATTCTCAAGATTTACGTCAAATAGTACGTTACGTACCTTTAGATCATATTTTGATAGAAAGTGATTGTCCTTATTTATCTCCTGTTCCATATCGTGGAAAAGAAAATCAGCCCGCATGGGTTCAGGAAATTGCTAAATGTGTCGCTCAAATAAAAAATATATCTCTAGCAGACATAGCTAAAGCTACTACTAATAATTTTCAAAAATTATTTAATTTGACTATTTCTAACTTAAATCAAAATTAAAAATAAGAAATATAAGACTAAAATAAAAATTTTTTAGCATAACGTACATGAGGAAAATATCAGGTAAAACTTAAAATTTAATTATTTTCTCAAAGTAGATAATTTTATTGTTTCTGGTAAACGATTCTTAATTATTCCTCCTCCTAAACAAATATCACCAGTATAAAATACTGCAGATTGTCCAGGAGTGATAGCTGAAATCCGATTATCAAATATTACTTTAATAGTTGTTCGATCTTTATTCCAAATAAGAGTACATGGAATATCTGGTTGTCGGT
Organism: Candidatus Dasytiphilus stammeri; assembly: GCA_041941865.1. Lineage (GTDB taxonomy): Bacteria > Pseudomonadota > Gammaproteobacteria > Enterobacterales > Enterobacteriaceae > Dasytiphilus > Dasytiphilus stammeri_H. The sequence continues at coordinate 298,166 of CP145873.1, read as the reverse complement.
ATCTAGTCTTAACAGTACAACGAATAATTTTATTTAATTTATTTTTATTAACAAAATGAACAGATTCACAAATCATTCCTGTCGACATTAATTGTGAATGAAAACGACCTTGAGCAACAATTAATATATTATTTTTGACATCTTTGTCTACTACATACCAAGGATCTTGAGTTCCATCTTTTATTCCTCCAATACCTAATCCTTTCCGTTGTCCTATAGTATGAAACATAATTCCTTTATGATGACCTATTTTTTTTCCATCAAAAGTAAAAATATCTCCAGGATTATCAGGTAAATAATATCTCAGAAAATTTCTGAAGTTTTTTTTTCCTATAAAACAAATGCCAGTAGAATCTTTTTTGTTAGCTGTCACTAAATTATTTTGTAAAGCAATCTTTCGTACCGTATTTTTTGTTAATGATCCTAATGGAAAAATAGTATATTTTAACTGTTGAGAAGTTAAAGTATATAAAAAATAACTTTGATCTTTAGTTTGATCTACTCCTCGTAATATATATTTATGACCATTCACTTTTTTCTTGCGCACGTAGTGTCCTGTTGCAATGAAATCTGCTCCTAGATCTTCAATAGCAAAATTCATGAATGTATTAAATTTTATTTCTTTATTACATAGAATATCTGGATTAGGAGTACGTCCAGATTTATAGTCTTCTAGAAAATTTTGAAAAACATTATCCCAATATTCCGTAGAAAAATTAATTTTATGTAAACTAATATTTAGTTTATCACATACTGCTTGAGCATCAGCTAAATCCTGTGCTGCATGGCAATAATTATCTTTATCATCTTCCTCCCAATTTTTCATAAATACTCCTTCAACATGATATTGCTGTTTTTTCAATAGAAAGGCTACTACTGAAGAATCTACTCCTCCAGACATTCCAATTATGACTTTTTTATTTTTCATACTCATAAATTTTGGTCTCACCTTAAATATATTTTTCCATTACAGTAAAATATGATGAAAATTGTCCTAATTTTAATTTAGAATTAAAAATTATTTTTAATAAAAGTATTCTTAACAAAGAAAAGAAAATAAAAATGAAAAAATTTTTTCTATAATGAAATAATATTTGATTGTCAATCGTTCTATGGAAAAAATTATAATTAATATTATTTTATATTTATACTATTTTATAGTATAGGCGTAAAATAAAAATATGAGGAGGATTTATGGATATTCTGGTGTGGATATTATTTGGATTAATAACAGGTATATTAGCAAAATGGTTAATGCCTGGACAAGATGGTGGAGGAATTATAATAACTATCCTGTTAGGAATAGCTGGTGCTGTAGTAGGAGGTTGGATTAGTACTTTTTTAGGATTAAAAAGAGTTAATGGATTTAATATTGGAAGTTTTCTGATATCAATAGTAGGTTCAATTATAATATTATTAATATACCGAATGATAAAAAATTATATTTAAATATCTTTAATATTCGTAAGGCCTTTTTAGTTGAGGCCTTTTTTATATTATCTTCATGAAAAATAAAATTAATTATTAGTTAGATATAATATGAATTATATCTCCATCTTGAATAATATATTTTTTACCTTCTATTCTCATTTTTCCTGCTAATTTTGCACCTTGTTCTCCTTTATAGGCAATAAAATCCTTAAAACTAATAATTTTAGCTCTAATAAACCGTTTTTGAAAATCGGTATGAATTTTTCGAGCCGCTTGGTAGGCAGTAGATCCGTTCACAATACTCCAAGCCTTCACTTCTTTGGAAGAGACAGTAAAATAAGTTATTAAATTTAGGAGATGATATCCTGACCTAATAACTTTATTTAATTCTAATGGTGGAAATATTAATTCTTGCAGTTTTTTTGTTTTAAATATTTGTTTTTCTGAATTTTCTACCGAACATATTGTTACTGCATGAGTGTTTTCTTGTTGAGCTATTTTATATACCTCTTGGACATAACACTTATTATCTAAATAATATTTATTTATATTAGCTACATAAATGACTGGTTTTAATGTTAAAAAATTATACTTCTTGATAATATATTTTTCTTCTTCGGAAATTATTAATATTTTTTTTTGTTTTATATTATCTAGAAAATTAAACATTTTTTCTAATATTTTAATTTCTAAGTCTTTTTGTTGATTCATACTTTTATTATGAATTTTGGATTGTTTATCTAGTGCAGATTCACATAATTGCAGATCAGCCAAAGCAAGCTCAGTATTAATCAGCTCAATATCTTCTTTTGGATTAACTATTCCTCGTACATGAATAATATTTTCATTCTTAAAACAACGAACAATATGTATTAGTGCTGTAGTTTCTCGAATATGACTAAGAAATTTATTACCTAATCCTTCTCCTTGCGAAGATCCTTTCACTAGACCGGCAATATCTATAAATGTAATTATTGCAGGAGTCATCAATTTAGTTTTTATTAATTTTTTCAGGATATTTAAACGAATATCTGGTACTGGTACTACTCCAACATTCGGTTTAATAGTACAAAAAGGATAATTCGATACTTTAATACAAGATTGAGTAAGAGATTTAAATAAGGTAGATTTTCCTACATTAGGTAATCCTATTATTCCACATTTGAAAATCATGAAGATTTATTTCCTTTGATTTTCTTTTATTTCATTAATAAAATTTATAATAAATATTAAACTTATATTAATTAATATAATTACTGGCATTAAAAGTGTGGAGTCTATTCATAGCTTTGATAATTCCGTCTTTCAAAACCAAGACAGTACAGTATATTGATTCTTCAATAGCACTCATAATTAGTTTACTTTCGAAATTAGAGGGACTATTTAGAACATAGTTAGTAATTTTATTTCTGTTTGGAGGAATACCAATTCCAATACGTAAACGTTTAAAATTACCAAAATAGCTTATAATATTTTTAATTCCATTATGTCCATTATTTCCTCCACCTACTTTAAACTTAGCTGTTCCTGGATTTAAAGAAAAATCATCATGAACAACGAGAATTTGTTCTGGTACGATTTGATATAATTTTGTTATAGCATTCACAGATTTACCATTAACATTCATAAAAGTATCAGGTATCAGTAATATTATATCATAACCTAATATTACTAACTTAGTAGTAAATCCAAAAACATCCGAATTTTTTTGAAAATTTTTTTGATAATGTGTCGCTAATCGCCTCACAAACCATGATCCGACATTATGTCGTGTTCGAGCATATTGAAATCCCGGATTAGCTAATCCCACTATGAGTTTAATACTATTCATATAATGTTGTACCTAACTATTTAATGTTCAAACATAGCAGAAATAGATTCTTCATTACTGATCCGACGAATAGCTTCTGCTAACATACCTGATAAAGTGAGAATTCGTATATTGGAAAGTTTTTTGATATAATTTGGTAAAGGTATAGTATCGCATACTATCACTTCATCAAAATTTGAATTTTGTAAATTATCTAGTGCATTTCCAGAAAAAATAGGATGTGTAGCATAAGCCAATACTCGTTTAGCTCCTTGTTCTTTCAATGCTTCCGCTGCCTTGCATAAAGTACTACCGGTATCTATCATATCATCTACTAGCACACAATCACGATTCACTACCTCTCCAATGATATGCATGACTTGTGAAGTATTAGCGCGAGGTCTTCGTTTATCAATTATAGCCATATCAATATTATTTAATTTAGCTAGTGCACGGGCACGTACTACTCCTCCAATATCTGGAGAAACTATAATAGGGGTAGTTAATCTGATTTGTTGCATATCTTCCATAATTATTCGGATACCAAATACATTATCTACAGGAATATCAAAAAATCCTTGAATTTGATCAGCGTGCAAATCTACAGTGAGTAATCGATCTACACCAACACAGGATAAAAAATCTGCTATTATTTTTGCTGTAATAGGAACTCTTGCTGATCGAACCCTTCGATCTTGGCGTGCATAACCAAAATATGGAATGACTGCGGTAATACGACCTGCAGAAGCTCTACGTAATGCATCTATTAATATTACTAACTCCATAAAATTGTCATTAGTAGGATAACAAGTAGACTGAATAATAAAAATATCTTCTCCCCGCACATTTTCATTAATTTGAACACTTACTTCACCATCACTAAAACGTCCTACGTTAGCATCACCTAATTTTATATAGAGCCGATCCGCAATGTGTTGTGCTAGTTTTGGAATGGAATTTCCTGCAAATAATTTCATCTACTGTACCATTTTATTTGAAACTTGTTATTGGTAAAACTAGTATCTTTTCTTTCACAAGATATTAGTCATCTCATGTTTGACAAATATTTTTTCTTTTTGCTAAGTATAAAAATTTATATAATGGAGATATATTTAATCCTTTTGATACAAAACCATGGATTCCGATAGGAGCTTGTGTCAAAATCTGATATGCCCTAAATTTACTCTCAAATTCTCCAAATATACAACTACCAGTTCCCGTGAGACGAGGATGAGTATATTTGACTAACCAAGTAAATATTTTTTCTAATTCTGGAAAATTGTTACGAACTACTAATTCACAATCATTAGTAAATGGTTTGGTATGTAATAAATTTTTGAAAAAACGAGAAGGAGTATTTCTTTTGAGTTGAGGATCTTGAAATACGTCTTTTGTAGAAATTCTTATTCCAGGATCTATAATAACATACCATTTTTCCGGAATTGTAATTTGATGTAACTGATTTCCTAAACCCTCAGCAAAAGCTGCATGTCCTTGAATAAAGAAAGGTACATCTATTCCTAGTTGAAATCCTAATATAGTAAGATAATCAATACTAAAATTAATTTTCCACAAATAATTTAAGGCTACTAGAGTAGTAGCAGCATCTGATGAACCACCACCTAAACCTCCTCCAATAGGTAATTTTTTTACTAGTTTGATTTTTGCCCCTGCAGTAAGAGGTAATAAATGACGATTATTGGCTTGTTTACGTAACAAATTAGCAGCTTTAATTATTAAATTATTATTTTTTATAATTTTATCTTGAGCATACACATTTATAATACCTCTATTATTAATGCTAATTAATAGTTGATCTCCATACTCGATAAATTGATACATCGTTTGTAAATGATGATATCCATTAGGATACTGACCATTAATATATAAAAAAAGATTTAATTTTCCTGGAGCCGGTCAAGTTATTGGAATCATACTTATGAGAAGTTGTTGAAATAAAATAATTTTTTTGACAAAAATAATTTTGTTCATAAAATAAAAATAGACAAAATTAGTTAGTAAGTTACGATAATAAATTATTATAATCAATAGTAAAGAATTACTCAAGTTAATTTAATTGAATACTTTCCCAAAGTTAAAGGAAAAATGTGTTGACACAATGAATAATTTTCTCATTTCTCAATTGGAATTATTACAAAAACGTTATCAAGAACTAGAAATATTACTGATTACAGCAGGAAAGAGTGCTAATTATGAAAATATTCAAACTTTATCACGAGAATATAACCAACTTACAGAACTGAATCAAATTTTTAATCAATGGAAAAAAATACAGCACAATATTAAAAATAGTCTTTTATTATTAGATGATAAAGAATTACGGGAACTTGCATGTGAAGAATTGAGCAAACTGAAATATCAGAACACTATTTTAGAAAAAAAAATAAAATTATTGATGATTCCTAAAGATTCTAATGATGAACATAACTGTTATATCGAATTAAGAGCTGCTACGGGAGGTAATGAAGCAGCTATTTTTGCTGGGGATTTATTTAAAATGTATAGCAGATATATAGAATTACAATCATGGAAGTTAAAAACTCTCAATTTTAGTGCAGGTGACAATGGAGGATATAAATATATTATTGCTAAAATTGAAGGAAAGGGAGCATATGGTCGGTTAAAATTTGAGTCAGGAGGACATCGTGTCCAGAGAATTCCGGAAACAGAATCACAGGGAAGAATTCATACTTCTTCCTGTACTGTAGCTGTTATGCCAGAAATTAGACAATTAGAATTAAATCCTCTTCAACTGAAAGATTTAAAAATAGATACTTTTCGTTCTTCCGGAGCCGGTGGACAACATGTTAATACTACCGATTCTGCAATTCGTATTACTCATTTACCTACTGGTATTGTAGTAGAATGCCAAGATGAACGATCACAACATAAGAATAAATCTAAGGCACTATCTGTATTAAATGCGCGAATACACACTTTAGAAATGGCAAAACGTCATGAAAAAGAAACTCATCAACGGCGTACCTTAGTAGGTAGTGGAGAACGATCAGATCGTAATCGTACTTATAATTTTTCTAAAGGACGTGTAACAGATCACAGAATTAATCTATCACTTTATTGTTTAGAAGATATTATGTCTGGTAAATTAGATTTACTTCTAGATCCAATAATTCAAAACTATAATTTCAATCAAATAGCTAATTTTCAGAAACATATCTTATGAATATTAAAATTTGGTTACTTATTGCTCAACTTATGCTAGTTCATAGTAACGCTCCTAATCGTGATGCTGAAATATTATTAGAGTTTGTTATGAAAAAAAAAGTGAATTGGTTAAAAGCATTTAATACTTCCATAACAAATAAGTATTTAAAAAAATTAAATTATTTTTTAAATAAAAGAGTTCAGGGTAATCCCATAGCATATCTTATTAGAGAATGGGAGTTTTGGTCACTTTCTCTAAGAATTACTCCTCGTATCTTTATTCCTCGTGCAGATACGGAAACATTAGTTGATCAAGCACTTTTCTATATTAATAAACCAGGAATGAAAATTTTAGATTTGGGCAGCGGTTCAGGAGCTATTGCGTTAGCTATTGCTCATGAGCGATCAAATTGTTCTATATTAGGAGTGGATTATAATCCAAATTGTGTTTTATTAGCACAATTTAATGCTCGTAAGTTACAAATAAAAAATGTATCATTTATTTATAGTAATTGGTTTACTAAATTATCGAAAAAAAAATTTCATGTCATTGTAAGTAATCCTCCCTATATTGATAGAACAGATATCCATTTAAAATATGGTGACTTACGGTTTGAAAATATTATATCTTTAATATCTAAAAATAAAGGATTGTTTGATCTAAAAATTATTATTTCTCAATCGAAAAATTATTTAGCAGATAAAGGATGGTTATTAGTTGAACATGGTTGGAAACAAGGAAAATACGTTCGTCAATTTATGATGATTAATCATTTTTCCTACGTTCGTACCTATTTGGATTTGACTAATAACGAACGAGTAACGTGTGGACAAAATTATAATATTAATAATATTCATCGAACCAATTAAATTAATGAATGATAATCCAGTCAATACCGTTAATAATCAAACCAATGGAATTAGATAATCATATAACATATTTATAGTTATTCAAATTTCCAAAATGAAAGTTTGTCATAAAAATCATATCCTACTTTAAGTAGGATAATTATTTAATCATGGATATTATTCAATATAAATCTAAAATTGAGAAAATTTTGTTATAAGAATTATCGATAAATATTAACGAATTAAAAATCAAGTATCAGTATAAACAAATAAAATTATAATTCTTTGATCAGAAATTAAAAATATTACCATAATTTATTACAATGCCTTTTAGGAGTAAGTGAATAAACTCTTCACTAAGAATGAACAACAAAAATAATTAAATTAATGTAACTAATAATTAAGATAATGAAAAATAATTTATTATCTGAAATAAATGAATAATTTATTCTATTATGATAATTGATTCAATCTCTTTATTATAACTATAATATTAAATAATTTTTATTAACATAATATTTTTGAAAAAAAAATTGAAAAATTTTTTAGAAATCTATTTCTCCTCTTTTTTGAAGATAATTGTAGTAATATAATACTTATTAAGTTCAATATGTATCTCAATGTAGATGCAACAACTATGATAATGAAAAATTATTAGTTATTGAAGATGTCAGTTAAATAAACCTAGACTTAGTTCCAAACATCAGGTTCAGTATTGAGAATGTAGTATTCAATTATTTCTCATATTTTATATAATATAACAAGAATAATTCAAAATTATACAAGATATTATAATCTAATTTAAGGATAAATTGCTAAAACGATAATATATTGAGAATAATTTTTATTTACAAAGTAAGTCATTAAATATTATTTTATGAAAATATATTATTTTTTCTATTCATTTATTATAGATAACTTATCTAGTTTCTACTTACTAAGTAAAAACTAAATTTTTTAATCCTCAGTAATCAAATTATTATATCTAGGGATTGAACAAAATCTACTTATTTGCTGATAAAAAAATATTTTCTTAGAAATAAACGAAAAATATTTCTATTCTGTAATGTTTCAGAAACATAAGAGATTTCATTAAGAGATAGAGTAAATCTAGCAAATATTTGATACTTCCAATCCAAGTGGTTAATAACATAGTGGTCAATATTTCAACGGTTTCTACAAATAAGAGAATGCACCACAATGGAAATACGTGATAAATCTAAACATTTTGTATATATATCGGTAGTATACTGATAATCGTATGAAAATTTTTTTCGAAATTTTTTTTCTAAAAAATCAGGATAATTATGACTTTTTTAAGGGCTGGTTCAAGCCGAAATTTAATATTAATAAATATATGAAAAATATTTCAAAATTAATTAATTAATTATATTTCAGTGGATATGAAATCTAGTTAGATCAGGTAGTCAAATAAGGAAAAATAATGTGTAAAATTCAGCAAATTATTAGTCGAGAAATTTTAGATTCTAGAGGTTTACCTACCATTGAAACAGAAGTATATTTATCAGGAGGTGCTGTAGGAGTCGCATCCGTTCCTTCAGGAGCTTCTAGAGGATCTCGTGAATGTTTAGAATTACGTGACCAAGATTATTCACGTTTTTTGGGAAAAGGAGTACTAAATGCAGTAACTAATGTCAATACACACCTAGCAAAAGTTTTAAAAGGTAAAAATGCTATAGATCAAAAAAATATAGATGAAATTATGATCAGTATGGATGGAACTATTAATAAGTCTAAGATTGGAGCTAATGGAATTTTATCCGTATCATTAGCTACTGCAAAAGCAGCTAGTTGTTATAAGAAAAAACATTTATATGAATATATTGCTGAACTTTATGGACAAAACGGTCAATATCTTATTCCTCTTCCTATGATTAATATTATTAATGGTGGCACACATGCACATAATAATATAAATATTCAAGAATTTATGATTATTCCGGTAGGTGCTAAGAATATAAAGGAAGCTGTGCGGATGGGATCAGAGGTTTTTCATAATCTTGGTATAGTATTGAATAAGAATGGAATTAGTACTGCAATTGGAGATGAAGGTGGTTATGCCCCTAATCTAAAATCTAATATATCTGCTTTTAATTATATGCAAGAAGCAGTAGAATATTCTGGTTATCAATTAGGTAAAGATATTACCTTTGCTATTGATTGTGCTGCTAATGAACTGTTTGATAATATTTCAGGAAAATATATTCTCTCTACTGATAATTTAATGATGACTTCACGAGAAATGACACATTACTTACAAAATCTTACTCAACAATATCCTTTAGTTTCTATTGAAGATGGTTTAAAAGAAAATGATTTAGAAGAATTTGCTTATCATACTAAAGTATTAGGGGATACTATACAAGTGGTAGGTGATGATCTCTTTGTAACTAATTCTAAAATTCTTCAAACAGGAATTGAGAAAAAAATAGCTAATTCTATTATTATAAAATATAACCAAATTGGTACATTATCTGAAACACTATCTACCATAAAATTAGCTCATAATGCTAATTATTCCGTCATTATTTCTCATAGATCTGGAGAGACAGAAGATACAACTATTGCAGATTTAGCAGTGGGTACATCATCTAGTCAAATTAAAACTGGTTCTATGAGTAGAGCTGAACGCATAGCTAAATATAATCAACTCATACGAATTGAAGAAAGACTAGGTAATCAGGCCTCTTTCAGTATGGTGAATAAATTACAACGATCATAATAATTAATTTAATTGTTCTAATTGATAGATGACATATTATTTCAAAAATTAATATTAGTTTTTTCTTGAAAAGAAGAATTAATGTATAATTTTAAGAAAATTCCAAATATTACGGCTATTATTCCTGCTGCAGGATTAGGTCGAAGAATGAATTCTTTTTGTCCTAAACAATACCTAAAAATTGGAAATAAAACCATTCTTGAACATGCTATTACTGTATTAATTGAACATCCATACATTCAACAGATTATTATTGTGATAAATGCTGAAGATTCCTGGTTTGAGTTACTTCCGATTGTCAATAATATTCGTATAACTACAACTATGGGTAAACTAAAACGCTCTGAGTCAGTTTTAGCAGGACTACAAGCTATACAGCATACTACTGACTGGATTCTTATCCATGATGCAGTTCGACCATGTCTACATCGTAATGATGTAGATCGATTACTAAAAATTATTACTCATAGACATTTTTCTTCGGTAGGAGGTATTCTTGTGCATCCTGTTTGTGATACTATCAAATATGGTATCGAAGGTAAATATATTATTTCTCATACTATTGATCGAAAAAATTTATGGCATGCATTAACACCACAATTATTTCCTTACAAACTTTTATACCATTGTTTACTTTTATCGCTGCAGGCAGGTATCGAACTAACAGATGAGTCTTCTGCACTAGAATACTGTGGTTATCATCCTGCTCTTATAGTAGGACAGAGAGATAACATTAAAGTAACATATCAAGAAGATTTAATAATCGCATCAGTTTATCTAAAAAACCAATATCAAAATGAAAATAGATAAAATTAGAATTGGCCAAGGTTTTGATGTCCATGCTTTTTATAGTGGAGAGAATCCCCTTATTTTAGGAGGAGTAAAAATACCTTATATAAAAGGAATTCGTGCTCATTCTGACGGTGATGTATTAATCCATGCATTAATAGATGGTTTATTAGGAGCAGCCGCTTTAGGTGATATTGGCAATTTATTTCCTAATAATACTAAAAAGTATAAAGCTGCTGATAGTCGAATATTATTACGTACTTCTTGGGAAATAATTATGAAACAAGGTTATATATTAGGAAATACTGATATAACTATTATTACTGAAGTTCCTTTTATATCTCCTTATATTCAACAGATACGTATAAACTTAATTAATGATTTATCTTGTAATATGGACCAAATTAATATTAAAGCTACTACTACTGAAAAATTAGGTTTTTTAGGAAGAAAAGAAGGTATTGCATGTGCTGCAATAATATTGCTTATAAAAAAATCATCATTTTGATTTAATTTTCTCTCAATAATTTTTGTAAGTTAATATCTTAATTATCAGGATAATTAGTTAGTAAGCAGGATATAAAATTCATTATGTAATAACTTCTGTTTGAGTAGAATTAATAATTCTCAGATAGATTTTATTAAGTTTCAATAACCTAGATAAGAGCTGGTAATATTAGAGGACGATAAAAATTGAAGAATATATATATAAATTCATTTATTATTCCTAATATTTTCTATCTACTATTCTAGTAAATAATTACTTTCATTGACTCAAAAAAGACAAACTAAATAGTTGTCAGGAAATTTTTTTATTTATTAGTAATTTTATCAATTAATGATTCTCAACAAATATTCAATTTTTTCCATTAAAAATAATCATAAATAATTATAACTTAACAATATCATTGATTAGAAAATTAAAATTTTCTACTAATAGATTTATTTAGTAATTAATTCTTTTTCAGCATAGTTAGAATATGAATTTTTCATTATGGAAAATTTTACTCTTTTCATTATTTCATATTAACCGTAGTAACTCAAGGAGATAAATAAATCAATATTTTTATAAATATTTCTGAAAAATAACGGGAAGGAGGAAGCAACTTATGAGCCATACTTTGCTGGAAATTTTATACCACAATAATGAAATAGAAATAGTGGAACCAGAAATATTAGATAATATTAACCTTCTCCAAGAAAGAGAACAAAAACTTGAAGAACAGTTAAAAAGAAAAGATTATTTTGATAATTTATCTCATTCTAAAAATTATTCTCAAGGAATTTTAGATGCTACCCAACTGTATTTAACAGAAATAGGATTGTTTCCGTTATTAACTGACCAAGAAGAAGTTTGTTTTTCACGTCAAGCATCTAACGGAGATCTTAGAGCAAAAAAACGAATGATAGAAAGTAATCTTCGATTAGTGGTAAAAATTTCGCGTCGATATTGTAATCGAGGTTTAGCATTATTAGATCTTATTGAAGAAGGTAACTTAGGTTTAATGAGAGCAGTAGAAAAATTTAACTCTGAAAGAGGATTTCGATTTTCTACTTATGCAACATGGTGGATTCGGCAGAATATAGAACGAGCGATAATGAATCAAAGTCGTACTATTCGTTTACCCATTCATATTGTTAAAGAGGTAAATATTTATTTACGTATTTCTAGCCAACTCTTACATAGTTTCAATCATTTACCTAGTTTGGAAGAAATTGCAGTATATCTAGATAAACCTATTCATGATGTTCATCGTATGCTTCGACTGAATGAACGTATTTTTTCAGTAGATTCACCTTGCAATCATGAATCAGAAAAAATATTGGTAGATATTATTACCGATGAAAAAATAGTTGGACCAGAACATAATACCCAATATGAAGATATAAGACAAAGCATTGTTCAATGGCTCTATGAATTGCCTGCTAAACAACGGGAAGTATTGTCTCGTCGATTTGGTCTACTAGGTTACGAAGTAGCTACTCTTGAAGAAATAGGTTGTAAAATTGGTTTAACTAGGGAACGTGTTCGTCAAATTCAAGTAGAAGGATTACACAGATTAAGAATTATATTACAGTCTCAGGGATTGAATATAGAAGCAATATTTTATTAATTACTTAATAGCGGTCGATTCAATCGACCGCTCATCATTCTTTATTCTTTCTGTTTACAGAAAAGATCTTAACTTATATATCAATTCAAGTGCCTGTAAAGGAGTCATCTTATCTGGATCTAAATTTTTTAAAGTATTCATAATTTTAGAAGCAGATTCTTTTATTAAAATTGATGAATCATTAAAATTATCATTGGATAACTCTGGAAATTTAGGAAAATTCTGGTTTTTCAATTGTAAAAGTTTGAGTTTTGCACAATCAATAACCGTTTTAGGAATACCAGCTATAGATGCTACCGCTAATCCATAACTTTTATTAGCTGCTCCTTCATGGACACTATGAAGAAATACAATATTATCATTATTTTCTAAAGCCTTAAAATGGATATTAACTACACCATTTATTTTTTTGGGTAAAGTAGTCAGTTCAAAGTAGTGGGTAGCAAAAAGCGTCATTGATTTTATCCCACATGCTAATTTTTCAGCTGTAGCCCATGCTATTGACAATCCCTCATGAGTAGAAGTTCCTCGTCCAATTTCATCAATAATAACTAAACTATGGTTAGTAGCATTATTGAGGATATAAGCTGTTTCACTCATTTCTACCATAAAAGTAGAACGACTAGAAGACAGATCATCAGAAGCTCCAATTCTAGTAAAAATCTTATCTATAGGACCAATAGATGCATGTTCTGCAGGAATATAACTACCAGTATAAGCCATTAATGTGATAAGGGCCGTTTGTCGCATATAAGTACTTTTTCCTCCCATATTAGGAGCTGTTATCATTAACATACGTCGGTCTGAAGATATTAATAAGGAATTAGCAATAAAGGGTTGATTTATTCTCTGTTCTACTACAGGATGACGAGCGTTTTTTAATTTTATTCCATAATTCTCGGTGAGAATTGGTCGTGAATAATTTAATGTTAATGATCTTTCTGCAAGAGTATTTAATACATCCAATTGAGTAATTGCTTGAGCGCATTTTTGTAAATCAGCAAGATGTGGAGTAATTAATGCCAATAACTCATAATATATCATTGTCTCCAGTACAATAATTTTATTTTTAGAATTTAGTGTTTTGTATTCATACTCTTTTAATTCCTGGAACATATACCGTTCGCAATTTTTTAAAGTTTGACGTCGAATATAGTGAGACGGTACTAAATGAGTTTGACTACGATTAATCTGAGCAAAATATCCATGAATATTATTATATTTAATTTTCAAGGAATCTGCTCCTAACTTTTGACGTTCTCTCTCTTCTAATTGTTTTAAGTATTTATTATCACCTTCAGCAAATATACGTAATTCATCTAAATTTTGATTATAACCTTTAGCAATAAATCCTCCATATTTTATATGTGGAGGAGCTTTCGAGATAATTGCACGATCTAATAAGTTTCGTATTTCTGTACATTCTACCATTTCTGATCGAAGATGATTTATATGCTCGTTATTTATAGTAGAGAGTAAATTTTTTAATTCTGGTAATTTATGAAACCAATTACGCATACTCACCAAATCTCGAGGTTGAGTACCTCCTAATGATAAACGGGCTGTAATACGTTCTGCATCTGACATTCGAGTCAAAATTGATTTAATTGCAACAGTAATATCTTGCAGTGTAGCTATGCTATCTTGACGTTGTCGAACTGTATTTAAATCTCTAATTGGAAATAATAGCCACCGTTTTAACAGTCTACTTCCCATATGAGTGGCAGTTTTATCTAGAACAGAAAATAATGTATTTTTTTCATTTCCTGCAATACTGTGAGTAATTTCTAGATTTTTTTGTGTAGACGCATCTATAAAAATAATATCATCAGGATGATACATAGTGATAATACGTAAATGAGGAATATACTCTACCTTATGAACTGTTTTTATATAGTGTAGTGCACATCCAGCACAACGAAGACCTCTTTCGGCATGATCAACACCAAAACCTTTTAAGTCTTTAGTCCGAAACTGAAAATTTAATCCTTTTCTGGCTCTTTCAAGATCAAACATATCTTCTGTTACTGATGATAAAACTGAGCAATTTTCAAGAATATTCATGTTTTGAAAATTTTCCGAAACCAGCACTTCTGACGGAGTAGTTCTTTGAATTTCTGCCAATATGGAAGATTCATCTTTAGGTTCTACTAAACTAATATATCCAGCACTTAGATTAACAGTAGCATAACCAAACTTTCCTTCCATTTTGTTTTCTTGCCAGATAGCTGCTAATAGATTATCTGTTTTATCAGGTACCAGTTCTTCATCTACTACTGTTCCAGGAGTAACAATTCTGACTATTTTACGTTCCACTGGAACATTTTTTGATTTTCCAGATCGATTATTACTTTCAGAATTACCAATTTGTTCGCAAATAGCTCCTAATTTTCCTAATCGAAGAAGTTTTGCTAAAAAATGATTTAACGAATCTTGAGGAATTCCTGCCATTGGAATGGGAGGATTATTATTAAATAGGCGTGAAGTTAATGATATGTTCAGTAATTTTGAAGCAATTTTTGCATCTTCATAGAATAATTCATAAAAATCTCCAATTCTATAAAAGAGTAAAATATTTGGCACTTCGGCTTTAATGCGTAAATACTGTTGCATAATGGGAGGATAATTCCCAATATTCATGATTAAATTTCCTTATAATGAATTTGATAAATTAAATTATAACTAAATATAATGATAATATCGTGTTTTTTTTACAAATTTAGTTAATTTATAAAAATTTAAAATGGATAATTTACTTATCTAAATAGATATATGTATCTTAATTCCAAGTATAATAGGAAAAATAATAATTTTTCACTATAAATGTAAGTAACATATCCTAATTTTAGCAGTAAACTCTAGTAGAGTCTCTAATTAATTTAGTGAATATAATCTTACCATAAATGAAAATTACTTAATAAAAATTATTATCTAATAGGAATTATTAAATAGGAATTATTATAGTGAATAATGAAAATAAAGAAAAGGCTCTTTTAGCTGCATTAGGACAAATTGAAAAACAATTTGGAAAAGGTTCTATTATGCGGTTAGGAGATAATAGGTCTATGGAAGTAGAAACTATTTCTACCGGATCAATATCTTTAGATGTAGCTTTAGGGGTAGGTGGTCTTCCATTAGGTCGAATTGTAGAAATTTTTGGTCCTGAATCTTCGGGTAAAACTACTTTAACACTGCAAGTTATTGCATCTGCTCAACGACAACAGAAAACTTGTGTCTTTATAGATGCAGAACATGCTTTAGATCCTGGGTATGCTAAAATACTAGGGGTGGATATAGATCAACTTTTTTGTTCTCAACCCGATACTGGAGAACAAGCTTTAGAAATTTGTGATTTATTAGCTCGTTCGGGAGCTGTGGATGTAATTATTATAGATTCTGTAGCAGCATTAACTCCCAAAGCAGAAATAGAAGGAGAAATGGGAGATTCCCATATAGGACTAGTTGCTCGGATGATGAGTCAAGCAATGCGAAAATTAACCAGTAATTTAAAACAATCTCAAACTCTCCTAATTTTTATTAATCAAATACGAATGAAAATAGGAGTTATGTTTGGAAATCCAGAAATCACTACCGGTGGTAATGCACTAAAATTTTATGCTTCTATTCGTCTAGATATACGTAGAATTGGGGCTATCAAACACGGAGATGAGGTAGTGGGTAGTGAAACTCGTGTAAGAGTAGTAAAAAACAAAGTTGCAGTACCTTTTAAACAAGCAGAGTTTCAGATTCTGTATGGACAGGGTATTAATCTTTATGGTGAAATTATTGATTTAGGAGTAAAACATAATTTGGTAGAAAAATCAGGATCGTGGTACACTTATAATGGAGTAAAAATAGGTCAAGGAAAAATTAATGTGACCAGTTATTTAAAAGAAAATTCTTCTATTGCTAATGAAATAGAAACAAAATTACGTAAAATCCTTTTTGTAAAAGCGGAAAAATAAGTAATAAATATTATTAACCGAAATATAATAATGTCTATTTACTAAAATTAATATTTGTTCTAACTAAATTAAAACATATACACCTATTTTCATAATGTTTTAGTTGTGTGAAATGAATTATATTCAGGATATTTATGAAGTATAAAAATTGTGCAGAAATTCGCCAAGATTTTTTAGAATTTTTTTATAAAAAAAATCATAAAATAATGGAGAGTAGTTCTCTAATTCCTAAAAATGATTCAACATTATTATTTACTAATGCTGGTATGAATCAATTCAAAGATATTTTTGTAGGAACAGACCAAAATTTTCAGTATTCGAGAGTTACTACCTGTCAACGTTGTATGCGTGCCGGTGGGAAGCATAATGATTTGGATAAGGTGGGTTATACTAGTTGTCATCATACTTTTTTTGAAATGTTAGGAAATTTTAGTTTTGGAGATTATTTTAAGAATGAAGCTATTCATTTTGCTTGGGAATTATTAACTAGTTCTCAGTGGTTTAATTTACCTAAAGAAAAAATATGGGTTACAGTATATGAACTAGATAAGCAAAGTTATGATATTTGGCATGATGAAATTAAGCTTCCAGCTAATCATATTATATGTATTGGCAATAATAAAGGAAAAAAATATTGTTCAGATAATTTTTGGCAAATGGGAGAGTCTGGTCCTTGTGGACCATGCACAGAAATTTTTTACGATTATGGGTCACATATTCAAGGAGAATTACCTGGAATATTAGTATCTCCGAAAGGTAATCGTTATATTGAAATTTGGAACTTAGTTTTTATGCAGTATAATAAACAACCAGATGGAACTTTGATCCCATTGCCTAAACCATGTGTAGATACAGGAATGGGATTAGAACGTATGGCCACTGTTTTACAAAAAGTAACAAATAATTATGATATTAATATATTTAACAAATTAATAAAACTCATTTCCTTAGTAACTAATATTAATCTTATCAGTGACCAAAAGAGCATAGCAGCAGGTCGAGTAATTGCAGATCATATTCGATCTTCTGCTTTTTTGATTGCAGATGGAGTCTTACCTTCTAATGAGGGAAGAGGATATGTATTACGTCATATTATACGTCGCGCTGTTCGTCATGGATATATGATAGGAATCAAAAAAAAATTTTTTTATAAATTAGTATCTCCGCTTATTGAAAGTATGGAGACTATAAGTGAAACAATCAAAAATCAGCAAAATATTATTGAACAAATATTAAAAAGAGAAGAAGAAACTTTTGAAAATACCTTAGACAAAGGTCTTTTGTTATTGACTAACTCATTAGCTAAACTTCAAAAACCAATATTAGATGGTAAAACTGTATTTAAATTATACGATACTTATGGTTTTCCACGAGAATTGACCGCAGAAATATGTAATGAACAAAAAATTCAAATTGATGAAATAGGATTTAATAAAGCTATGGAAATACAAAAAAATAGGTCCAGATTTTTAAGTAAAATAAAACCAAGTACAATTAGTACTAATTTAATTACAGTTTTTCAAGGATATGACCAATATCAATTGCAAGCTACTATTCTTTCTATTTTCATTAATAATCAGGTAGAAAATAATATAAAGGACAATCAAGATGGCATTATTATTTTAGATCAAACTATCTTCTATAGTCAAAGCGGAGGTCAAATAGGAGATATTGGTCAACTATATAGTAAAAATGCAGAATTCAATGTGACTAATACCATTAAATTAGGTCGGGCTGTAGGTCATTGTGGTACAATGATGAAAGGATGTTTATATGTAGGACAAATAGTAAAAATGACAATTGATAAAAATCGTCGTAATCAAATATCATTCAATCATACAGCTACACATTTATTACATACCACATTGAGAAACATCTTAGGAACTCACGTAATTCAAAAAGGTTCATTAATTACAGAAAAATATTTACGTTTTGATTTTACTCATTTTCAAGAATTGAAAACAGAAGAAATCGAAGAAGTAGAATGGCATATCAATACCCAGATACAAAGAAATATTCCAATTTCAGCAGTTTTGCTACAACGTGAAGTAGCTCAAAAAAAAGGAGCTCTTTATCTTCGGGATAAGCAATATCCCGAATTGGTTAGAGTATTAACAATAGGAGAGTCGGTAGAATTATGTAATGGTACACATGCAAATAGTACGGGTGAAATTGGATTATTTCGCATACTTGCTAAGTCAAGTATCTCATCGGGAATTCGACGCATAGAAGCTATTACCGGATCTCATGCATGGGAACAGGTTCAGAATGAACATAAAATTATGCAACAAATTTGTAGTATATTAACCGCTAATAATAATACCATATATGATAAAGTAAATGTTTTAACTAAAAATATAAGAGTTCTCAAAAAAGAACTAAAAAAAACTAAATTGGAACTAGCTTATCAAGAAAGTAATTGTCTTAAAAAAAAAATTATTAAAATCAAAAATAATTCTATATTAGTTAGCAATTTACTCAATAAAGATGAAAAATTTTTACGATCAATATTAATATTACTTCTTCAACAGTTCTCTTCAGGAGTAGTAATATTAGCAACAATTACAAATAATTCTGTTTTTTTAATATCAGGAGTTACTAAAAATTTAATTCATTACATTAAAGCGAATGAACTTATAGATATTATGTCCTCTCAATTAGAAGGGAAGGGAGGAGGAAAAGTAGAAATAGCTCAAGCATATGGAAAAAATATGAAAATTTTACCACGAATTTTAGAAGAAATAACATTATTTTTAATAAAAAAATTATCTTTTTGTTAGAACAATTTTCTATTAATTATTCTATTTAGTAGTATATACTCAATGAGTTAATATCATTAACATATGATTATATTTTACTACAAACAAAATAAAAGGTAACAAATTATTATTTGATCCTAACTTAAAAAAAAGTAGAATGCTTCTTCTAACTCAAATAATTCGAGATAATCTTATTATTAACAATTCAATTACTGTAAGTATTTTATTAGTCAAAGTAAAGTAAATTAGAATTTGTATAAATGTACCTAAAATTATTTCGATTGATAGTGAGAAAATATATCCACATATTAAAACTAACAAATATTAGTCAACGAGTTAGTATAACTAACCTGCGGAGGTTTAAATTTTTTTTAAAATTTTAAATTAAATAATTAATTGCTTTATAAGATAAGTAGACATAAACTATGCATATTAGAAAAATAAAAGTGAGGTGGCCGAGTGGCTGAAGGCGCTCCCCTGCTAAGGGAGTATGTGGATAAAACCTGCATCGTGGGTTCGAATCCCACCCTCACTGTAATTGAGTTCAGTACCGCATCCGTAGCTTAGTTGGATAGAGCACTCGGCTACGAACTGAGAGGTCGGAGGTTCGAATCCTTCCGGATGCGCAAGAAATAAATAGAAAATTAATTTGATGATCCTATCCGTCCTAAGATCAAAAATTATGAGAAAAAATCTATTTTGGAAACTTTTATACAATGTGTCATTGAATATGTAGAAGTACGTTATATATCCCTTTTTACCTATATTAACAAAATAAAATTTTTAGAGATATTTTTCATTTGGTAGTTACTAATAAACGAAAAATAAATTTTCAAAAAAGAACTGATCGGAAGTAGTCAAAAATAAAAATTATTTTATATGCACGTTAACCAGGACAATATATTAATAGATGTGAACAAAATGGTGATATTTATCCTGTGCTGTTAATAACAATAGGAAAAAAAATTTTGTAAAAATTGAAATTATTGCAGTAAGCATAGTACAAAGAATAATGATAAGTATCCATTTACTTATGATGATTAAAAATTATGTTTGAAAATTCATAATTGACTTATTTTCAATAATTTTTAATTAATAACTTTATTTAACTGAATCATGTCAACAAATAGCAAATTTTTATAAGCCAAAAATACAATCCTAATGTAAGAAAAAATATATTATTTACTTACCTATAAGGATGAGAAGAGGAAAAAGAAGTTATGATAATAGTTCGTTTAGCACGTCATGGAGCGAAAAAAAAACCTTTTTATCAAGTAGTGGTAACTGATAAGCGTAATCCACGTAATGGAAAATTTCTTGAACGTCTAGGATTTTTTAATCCTATTGCTCATGAAAGAAATAAAGTATTTTTTGTAAATTTAGAACGCATTTTTTATTGGATAAGTAAAGGTGCTCAACTATCAGATCGAGTTTCTTCTTTAATAAAGAAACATAAAAATTAAAAATAATTATTTATAAATATACTTATATTAGTGAAATAATTCTATGAAAGAACCATGGGATAAATTTATTACTGTTAATAATCCCGTCGTTTTAGGAAAAATAAGCAGTAGTTACGGAATAAAGGGATGGGTAAAAATTATTTCGTATACTGATAAAGAAAAAAATATTATTAATTATCAACCCTGGATGATTTATTTAAATCATAAATGGCATAAGATAAAATTGACAGATTGGAAATATCGTCAAAATAATTTGATTATTAAAATCCAAGATTCTAATAATCAAGATGAAGCAAAAAAGTTTACTAATACTAATATTATAGTAGATTCAAGTGTTTTTCCTATTCTAGATAGCGGAGAATATTACTGGATAGATCTTATAGGTTGTAATGTTATTACAAAAGAAGGATTTAATGTGGGTACGGTATTAGAATTAATATCAACAGGATCTAATGATGTGCTAGTAGTTTATTCTAGTATAACAAAAAATAAAAACAAATGGTTAATTCCCTTTATTCATGACAAAGTTATTAAAAATATTGATTTATTATCAAAAAATATTGAAATTACTTGGAACAAAAAATTTTTTACTGAAAAATAAAATCAGATATATAATAAAATGTGGATTGGTATTGTAACTTTATTTCCTAAAATGTTTCAGGCTATTACAGAGTATGGAATTACTAGTCGAGCTCATAAAAAAGGATTAATAGATATCCAGTATTGGAATCCTCGTGATTTTACCGCAGATAAATATCGTTCGGTAGATGATCATCCATACGGCGGAGGTAGTGGGATGTTAATGATGATTCAACCTCTTCATGATGCAATTAACGCCGCAAAAGGATCTAAAATACCTTTACCTAAAGTTATCTATCTTTCGCCTCAGGGAAAAAAATTAGATCACTATGGTGTCAATGAAATTTCTAAGAAAAAAAATTTAATTTTAGTATGTGGACGATACGAAGGAATTGATGAACGCATTATTCAACATGATATTGATGAAGAGTTGTCTATCGGAGATTATATTTTAAGTGGAGGAGAATTACCAGCAATGATATTAATAGACGCAATCTGTCGTTTAATACCAGGAGTTTTAGGAGGAATTAATTCTTGTCAAGAAGAATCTTTTTTGAAAAATTTACTAGAATATCCTCATTATACACGTCCAAAAATTTTTCAAGGTCTAAAAGTTCCTAATCTCTTGTTATCAGGTAATCATCATCAAATTTCTCGATGGAGATTAAAACAATCATTAGGACGTACATGGATAAAAAGACCAGATCTTCTATCAAGAATAATTCTTAAGAAAGAAGAGAAACAATTATTACAAGAATTTCAACAAGAATGGATAATCAAGAATAAATTATTGTTATGCAATAAGACTAAGGAGAATCTATCTAAAAATAGATATGAAAAATATGTTGATTATAAATCAAATAGAAAAACCACAAATGAAGAAAGTATTACCTGATTTACAAATAGGGTCTTTAATAGAAGTTAAAGTATGGATATCAGAAGGTGCTAAAAAACGTTTGCAATTATTTGAAGGTATAATAATTGCGATAAGAAATAGAGGATTAAATACTTCCTTTACTGTTCGAAAAATTTCTCATGGAGTAGGAGTCGAAAAAATATTCCAGCAGTATTCACCTCTAATTGAGACTATTACAGTAAAACGAAGAGGAGTAGTAGGAAAAGCAAAATTATATTACTTACGACATCGTTCCGGTAAAGCTGCTCGTATAAAAGAACGACTGTTTTTATGAAAAAATCTAAAAATTTTAGTCTAGTTATTAATAATTATGTTTATTAAAAATCATTAATGGTAATAACCATGTTTCTGCATTTTTAATTATTTCTTGTATTATTAATTCATTTAATGAACAACCGAATAATCGTTGTAAATAGGGATCATTTCTTTCTCCACCCATATGGGAATAATTTAACCAGGACCGTAAAATTTTTTGACGAGATTGAAATTGAGTAATCTTATCATAACCAATATTAGCTGTTTTCATATTAAAACTAGCTTGTATCCATGCACTACTACTCTGGGGGAGTAATAATAAAGGTTTTTTTAGACCTTGTTGATAACCTTTAATAAAATATATGAGCCACTTTCTTGCTTCCGGGGGAGTAAGACCGGGAAAACACCATTTAGTGTTATTTTTACCAAACATTCTACTAATACCCGCTTTATTTATAACACAACAGTATATAAGATGTTCTAACCATAGTTTCAAACCATCTTGAAAATTTAGTTTTCCCGCCCGCCACCGAATAATTCCATCATGTTTAATATGTGATATCTCACCTAATAAACGTATTCCGGAAATTTTCAAATTAATTTGTTGGCGTTTTATTCCTTGACAATAATACTTTTTTATTTTCTGTGATAATTTATTTAATATTAAATATTGTTCGTTCCAGTAAATTTCTTCAAATACATTTCTCTCAGTAATAGTTTTACTCACTCGATCTTGATCTTGGAAAATTTTCAAATTTTTATTCTTAATTAAGGACGTTAATAATTGAGTATTCATTTCATATTTTTTTCTTCGATACTCATTAGCTAGATACAGATAATTAGAATTAGATATCCATTTTTCTTTCGAAAAAAAATTTACTCCTAAACTAGTCTGAAAAAAATAACGAATAGGATGTTGCCAGAACAAAAGAAATTGTTGGATATCTATGTGTTGTAATTGAGATTCACTAAAATTATTTTGACAATTTACTTGATTGATTTCAGAATTGTTGTTAACAATGTTTTGTTGATTAGGTAATTTTATCTGATGGTAAAAATTATTAGAATAACAATAATTATTAGTATGGACACATACTAAGTGTTCTCGTACTAATTGAGTACTTCTATCTAAGTTGAAAGAATCATTAAATGGGAGTACAAAATTTTTGGATATATAATCTATTAATTTTCTAACTAATATTGAAGATAATCGAATATTTTTGTCCTGAAAAAAATAATCAACATAACTAATATAAAATATATTTCGTGCAGATAATAAAGATTCCAGGAATAAATATTTATCGTTATCATGGATATTTGGATCTCCTCGCTCAGAAAATGAGTTCATTAAATTAAAACAAAATGTAGAATTTCTTCGAGGGTATACTCCTTCATTCATGCCTAAAAGACAAACTATTTTAAATGGTAACGATCTCATAGGTATTAATGAACTAAAATTAATTCCTCCGGTAAAAAATTTTTGATTAAGTTTAATATTATGAATTATGCTGATAAATTTCTTACATAAAAATATGCTGTGAATAGTATTAGGATAAAATTTCGCTTGTAATAACATTTTTCTCCACTGATGTTCAACAAATAAAAAAGCACTTTCCGTTTCTTTATCCGTAATTAAAAAAAAATTATCCATTAAATCTTTACATACCGTCATCCAATTTTTTATAATTCGTTTGTGTGATAAAAATAGCCGCCACTTACATAAGTTTTTTACTAGTTTAAATATTTTACTTGCTAATTGAAGATTATAATTAATTTTAAAATTTTCTTTTTGTTGATCGTTACCAGGTAATGATTTAGTAAGATAATCATATAGATTACAATTATTATTTGTTATATTTTTCCATATATAACTATATAGATGTTCATTAGTTCGAATAGTGGATAAATCATTTTTATTCATATGAAAATGTAATATTATTTCTGGAACGTCTAACAAGGAAAATATATAATCTGAAGTAAAAGACTGAGTTTCAGGTAATTGAAGTAAAGTAAGAAAAGTATGTAAGAGAGGATATATTTTTACTATACTGACATCGGCAATATAAAATGGTAAATAATTTTTTTCGGAAGATAAGGATCCAAAAACCGATTGAATAAATGGATAATAATCATCTATATTGGCTACCATTACAATTATATCATCTGGTGTAATTGTTGGATCTTTATTCATAATTTTTACTAAATTTTGGTATAATATTTCTACTTCATGATGCTTATTTTTACATCTATGAATACTAATAGAATTATCTTCTAGTTTTAGTAATCTTTTTTTATAACTATTATTAAAAGTTTCTGGCGTCATCCCCAAAATAGTATGATCTTCTAATTCTAAAATATCATGTTGAATACAACTTAGTAAGTTTACTCCTTCAATATCAACAAACGCATCTATTTCATAGGTTTCTATTTGTGATAGCCAATATAAATAATCACTGCCTAATTTTCCCCAAGAAGAAAGAAGATAATTATAATTAAATGGTTCTTCTACAGTTAAGCAAAAAGATTTACTTTTTTCGTCAAAAAAATTATTTTTTTGTTGACGTTTGTGAGAGTTAACAACTCCTAAATAAGGATAATCCATAATATCCATCCAGTAATATCGACAAGGATTAGTATTCATTAAATAAATATCCATATATTTACTAAGAATGTGTAAAAATTGCAAATATAGTGGACTCAATGTAGACATTCCTATTATAAAAATTCGTTCAGGTAAAATGGAATTTTTGATGATTTTTAATTTTGATACAAATAGATTATATACATTCGCTAAATGTACAATAGTTGGACATTTTTTATTATAATTAGTCACTAAAGTATACCAAAGTGTAGCTTGCCACTGTTGATCTTTATGATCCATTTTAATTAACTTACCCTGTTGCCAACTAATTATCCATTCTGGTCGATAAATTAAATAATCTTCATACATTTCAGCAATATTACAAGCTACTTGAAAAAGTAGTCGAAAAATTAGTTTATTTTGTTCGCCAACAAGATATTTTTTAAATATTTTAAATTCTTCTTTTTTTAGTAAAAGAGGAAGAATTTCTAATATTTTCCAAATCATCTTCTCTTTATTTAAAATAGTAAGATCTAATATCTCGGGTAACACACATCTAACCATAGTCCATATAAATTTATTGGGAAAATAAAATTTAATATTTCCTGATAATCCTAATTGTTTCGCTAATGCAATTTCTATCCATTCTGCAGTACCTTGGCTTGGAACCAAAATAATTTCTGAAGTTAAAGGATTATTTAAAGGATTATTTTTCCAATGATATGCTACCAGATGAGTAAAAACCTCTATTTGATTAGACTGATATATATAAAACATAAATATTCCTCGGGAGACTGATAGTCTGTTATATTGCTACTGGAGCAGAGATTGACGGATAAGGATTATATCCAATCATTTGAAAGTCACTAAATAAATAATCAAAAATAGAAGTAGGATGTCGCTTAATTAGCAATTGGGGAAGCATCCGGGGAATTCGTTTTATTTGAATTTTTGCTTGTTGTACATGATTAGAATACAGATGGATATCGCCTCCAGTCCATATTAATTCTCCCAATTCTAAATGACATTGCTGAGCAAAAATAGTTAATAACACTGCATAACTTGCAATATTAAAAGGTAGTCCTAAAAATATATCACAAGAACGCTGATAAACTTGGCAAGAAATTTTTTTATCTCCAATCCAAAATTGAAATATTAAATGACAAGGAGGTAATGACATTAAATTTAATTCTCCTACATTCCAAGCAGATACTATAAGACGCCTAGAATTAGGATTATTTTTAATCTGTTGTATCACTTGGCTAATTTGATCAATTTTTTTTCCCTGAGGATTCTCCCAACAACGCCATTGTTTACCATAAATTGGTCCTAATCTTCCCTTATTATCTGCCCATTCATCCCAAATTGAAATTTTGTGTTTTTTTAACCAAGCAATATTAGTATCTCCTTTGAGAAACCATAATAATTCATATATAATAGATTTTATATGACATAATTTCGTTGTCACTAAAGGAAAACCAGTTTGTAAATTAAATCGCATTTGATATCCAAATATAGATTTAGTTCCAATCCCCGTCCGATCACTTTTACTTATTCCTTCTGTTAAGACTTTCTGCATTAATTGAAGATATTGTTTCATGACAATAAATTTTTCCTCTATTTAAAGCAAAATAACTGAAATATCATTGACTAATAATTATTCAAACTAATCCTAATATAGGAAAAATAAAATTTTTTAGACCATTATCCACCAATTTAATCTAAATATATATATGGTTGTCGGTAAACTTCTTCGATAATACGAACAATACCATAGATAATTAAAAAAAATTCTGATAGAGTTCCTATTGGTCGTATTTTTTACCTAGAAAAATTTTCTACAAATACGTATGAAAAATCAATAAATAACACAAATTACTCCTCTTAATTCTCCATGGAAAGACATTCATCCTTTCCATATTTTTAATATTTCAAGTGGATGTGGGATCAAAAATCAAAATTGTAAAATAAGATATATCCAATTATACCTCCTACCATTCCTGCTAAAAAACTTATATATAGAAATATTCTATCTATTTATTTTAAAATCAAACAATTTCTACCATTTAGTACCATTATTAATGTACATCAAAAAATTATTAAATACATCATGGCATACCAATGGATATATACTGGTTAAATAGAAAAGATTACGGAGAAAAAATCAACAGTTTATCAATGAAACTATTACTCTATGCTTATACATAATAAGTTGTTTCTCAACCTAATATATTTTAAATTATTCTTATAAAAAAATATTGGTAATTATTACGCGCCTTGCAGGATTCGAACCTGCGACTTACGGCTTAGAAGGCCGTTGCTCTATCCATCTGAGCTAAAGGCGCTTCAATTAAAATTTATTATTGCAGTGATTGATTCTATCATGTGAATATATTTCATTGACTCAACTGGATATTTTATCTCAATTACATTAAAATGATAGCCAAAATTATTGACGGTAAAAAAATTGCTCAGAAAATTCGGAAAGATATCGCTCACCAAGTGAAACAAATAATTCTTTCTGGTAAGAGACCACCGACACTAGTAGTGATACTTGTTAATAATAATTATGCTTCTCAAATATATGTTAATAGTAAGCGCAGGGCATGTAAAGAAGTAGGAATCAGATCTTATTGTTATAATTTACCAATTACTACATCAGAATTGGAAATAATTAATTTGATAGAACAACTGAACAATGATGATACCAAAGATGGTATTTTAGTTCAACTACCTTTACCTCAAAGTATTAATAAAATGAGAATACTAGAAAAAATTTGTCCTCAGAAAGATGTAGATGGATTTCATCCCTATAATATAGGAAGACTTTGTTTACGTCAACCTTTATTCCGACCCTGTACTCCTTACGGCATTATTACAATGTTAAAATATTATAATATTTCTCTTTCTGGTCTCCACGCAGTCATAGTGGGATCTTCCAATATTGTGGGACGACCAATGAGTATGGAATTATTACTCGCCGGTTGTACTATTACAGTTACTCATCATTTGACCAAACATATAGGACAGTATATAGAACAAGCAGATTTATTAATTTCAGCGGTAGGAAAACCAAATTTTATAATAGGAAATTGGATCAAACAAGGATCAATAGTAATTGATGTAGGAATAAATCGTTTAGATAATGGTTTATTGACAGGTGATGTCAATTTTGAACAAGCACAAAAACGTGCTCGTTTAATTACACCAGTACCAGGAGGTGTGGGACCAGTAACAGTAGCCACATTATTACAAAATACTCTTCAAGCATATGAAATTAATACTTCTTGACAAATAAGTCAAACAATTAGATTTGATCTCTCAATTACTAAAAATTGATATTTTAGTTAAATATCATTAACTTTTCGAAGTCTTGAAACATAAATACTTGCTTAAAACTATAAATTGTATTTTAAGTTAATAATTTATTTATATTTACAAATAAAACATTATTAATTCATAATATATAAATTATTTTATTCATTTTTCTTTGTATAAGAATTGAGAAATGAAGAAACTGAATATTAGTTAAAATTTATTAAGATGTTGTTAGGAATAAATATTTTGCATATTAATATTAAAAGTCTCATATCTCAATATGGATATTGGGCAATTTTTTTTGGTTGTTTAATTGAAGGGGAAACAATAATTTTGTTAGGAGGTATAGCTGCCCAAAAAAAATTACTTAATTATATTTTTGTTATCTTAATAGCTATTTTAGGAGCAACATTAGGAGATCAGCTGTTATTTCTAGTTGGCTATTATTATAGTAATAGCAAAATTTTTAATAAATTGAAAAATAATAAACAAATAATTCGATTAAAAGACATTATTTATAAATATCCAATAATGTTTATTATTGGAGTAAGATTTATGTATGGTTTTCGTATTACTGGTCCTATTATTATAGGAGCTAGCAAACTTCCAAAATTACAATTTTTTATTTTTAATTTATTAGGATCTGTACTGTGGTCATTATTTTTTGTTACTTTAGGTTATTTAGGTGGAGAAATGATTCTTCCGTTCTTAGAGAATTTTAATCGCGATATGAAGTATCTTATTAGTTTATTGATATTTTTTATAGTAATTTGGATAATTCGACAGTTGATTTGGAAACAATAATTTTAAAAAAAATATTAATAACCAAAAATACTTTTCAATAATAATACTTAGATAATATCTGATTAATTTGACTTACTCCACGCATCATTATATAAAATTATTATGATTACAATAGTCGTAGCGTGGAGTATAGTTATTTCTTAGTTAAAACTCCAATTTCGGAGTTAAAATACGTAGAAGAAATATAAATAAATTCAGAAAATCCAGATAAACCATCAATGCTCCTATTATGGAATAACGAAGAAAAATATCAGAGTTAGATATATCAATATAAGTATTCATCTCTTTCAATTTTTGAGTATCTACCGCAGTGAAAATAACGAAGAGCACCATTCCCAAATAAGATCCACAACGCAGTAGTATACTACTTTGTAACAAAGTAGTCATTATAAATAAAAAGAAGAATCCTATTAAACACATATATAGTATCCTTCTTAGGGGCAGCAAATTTATTTTGGTAGTATAACCCCAAAAAGTCATTGCACTAAATATACAACTAATTATAAGAAAGATGCTACCCAGACGAAAATAACGATAATATAGAAAAATATGACATAATGTAATACCGGTTATTACTGAGTACAATACAAATAAACCTGTAGTTATTACACTATTAATTTGATGTATAAGAAAAGTGGAAAATATCAATACTATACTTAATTGAATTAGAATTAAGTACATTACATTAATGTTATGGAATAATAGCGAAGATAATATTGGTACAGAATGAGCAGTATACCAAGAAACTAAAGTAGTTAAGAACAGTCCAAATGACATCCATCCATACACGTAAGTTATATAAACTGTAAGTTGAGTATTACTGGGTTTAATAATTCTACTAGAATTATAATTATAAGGTTCCATATTTTTCTCCGGGATAAATAAATAAATAATTTTTATCAAACTGTAATTAATTTAGTATCGGCACTATACTACATTCACACCACTTTGTAAGTGCAGAATGACATGATTGGAATTAATTTTTAGAAAAATAATCCACATTATTTTATTAGATAATTGAAAATGAAAACTTCAGAATAGATTGATTATAATCTACCACTGTAGTATATTACATAATTATCTTTATGAGAATTGATTAGTATGATTGTAAATAAAATTATTTTTATACGCCATGGAGAAAGCGAATGGAATAAAAACAATCGTTTTACCGGATGGTATGATATTAATATTACTGAACAAGGAAAAATAGAAGCTAAATATGCTGGAAAGTTGTTAAAAAAAGCAGAATGGTATTTTGACTATGCTTTTACCTCAGTCTTAAAAAGATCTATTCATAGTTTATGTATTATTTTAGATATTTTGGATGAATCGTGGTTACCAATGCAAAAATCTTGGAAATTAAATGAAAGACATTATGGGTCATTGCAAGGAAAAAATAAAGAAGATATAATTAATAAATATGGAATCAAAACAGTTAACCAATGGCGTCGAGGATGGAATTATATTCCTCCTGCTCTACAAAGTAAATATGAAAAATTTTCCGGATATGATTTTCGATATACTTACTTAAGTAAGTTTCCGTTAACTGAAAGCTTACAATTAACTTGTAAAAGAGTTATTTCTTACTGGAAAGAAGAAATTTTTCCTCATTTTCAACGAAATAAAAGTATTATTATTAGTGCACACGGTAATTCTTTACGAGCACTTATAAAATATTTCAATAATTTAACAACTTATGATATAGTACATTTAAGTATCCCTACCGGAAGACCAATAGTATATGAATTTAATAAATACTTCAAACCTCTTAGATCTTATTATTTATAGAATTATTTTTTATTTCAGAAAAAATAAATTATTGTCAAAATTACAACTAAATATAAAAAATTATTTTTCAATAACTACTTGTATAGTATTATTAACCATTTACAATATGAAAATTAGCAATTAACATTAATATTATATTAGATGTCCTCAAATAATATTCTTTTATTTTATGATCTTGTAACTCAACGAAAGTTGAATAAACATCTATTGGTCACAAAACGTGATGGTCATACCGAAAAAATTAAGTGGAATAAGATTCAACAAGTCATTATATGGGCTGCTGAAGGATTACAGAATATTTCTCTATCTCAAGTAGCATTACATGCTCATATTCAATTTTATAATGGTATAAAAACTTATAAGATTCAGGAAACAATTATTAAAGCAGCCGCTGATCTTATTTCTCTTGAAAATCCTGATTATCAATATCTAGCTGCACGACTAGCTATTTTTCATCTTCGAAAAATAGCTTTTGGACAATTTACCCCTCCTAAACTATACGATCAAGTTACTAGGATGATAAAAAAGGGTAGATATGATCCTAGTCTTTTAGAAGACTATACTAAAGAAGAATTCGAAATTATGGATAATTTTATTGATCATTGGCGGGATATGAATTTTTCATATGCGGCAGTTAAACAACTGGAAGCTAAATATCTAGTGCAAGATCGTGTTACTGGAAAAATATATGAAAGTGCTCAGTTTTTGTATATATTAGTAGCTGCTTGTCTCTTTTCTAAATATCCCCGTACAACTAGATTAAATTATATTAAGCGTTTGTATAATGCTATTTCTACTTTCAAAATATCCTTACCTACTCCTATTATGGCAGGAGTACGAACCACTACACGACAATTTAGTTCATGTGTATTAATAGAATGTGGAGATAGTTTAGATTCAATTAATGCTACTGCTAGTGTTATTATAAAATATGTTTCTCAGAGAGCAGGACTAGGTATTAATGCTGGTCAAATTAGAGCTATGGGAAGTCCAATTAGAGGAGGAGAAGCTTGCCATACTGGATGTATACCTTTTTATCGACATTTTCAAACTGCTGTCAAATCCTGTTCCCAAGGAGGAGTAAGAGGAGGAGCAGCTACCTTATTTTATCCATTATGGCATTTAGAAGTAGAAAATTTACTAGTACTGAAAAACAATCGTGGGGTAGAAGAAAATCGTATTCGTCATGTAGATTATGGAGTACAAATTAATAAATTATTGTACCAACGTCTTATTAATGATGAATACATTACTCTATTTAACCCATCTGATGTACCGAATTTATATGAAGCATTTTTTTCGGATCAGAAAAAATTTGAAAATTTATATGTTCAGTATGAACATCATACTTCTTTTATTCGAAAAAAACGTATTAAAGCAGTAGAACTTTTTTCCCTTCTCATGCAGGAACGTACAAGTACAGGAAGAATTTATATTCAAAACGTTGATCATTGTAATACACACAGTCCTTTTGATCCACAGAAAGCACCAATAAAACAATCAAATTTATGTTTAGAAGTATTATTACCAACAAAATCATTGTCAAATGTTAATGATAAAAATGGCGAAGTTGCTTTGTGTACTCTTTCCGCTTTTAATTTAGGAAAAATTCAGAAGTTAGATGAACTTCAAGAATTATCACTATTGATAGTACGTGCACTAGATGCTTTATTAGATTATCAAAAATATCCTATTATAGCTGCTCAGCGCGCTGCAATAGGTCGTCGGGCATTAGGAGTGGGTGTTATTAATTTTGCTTATTATTTAGCTAAGCATAAAGTTCGATATTCTGATGGAACTGCTAATAATCTGACTCATAAAACTTTTGAAGCTATTCAATTTTATCTTTTAAAAGCTTCTAATGAATTAGCTAAAGAAAAGGGTGTATGTACTTATTTCCATGAAACAAATTATGCCAAGGGCATATTACCAATTGATACATATAAAAAAAAATTAGATCAAATTGTTACCCCAACATTGTATTATGATTGGGAAGAGTTACGAAAAAATATAAAACTATACGGATTACGGAATTCTACTCTAACAGCATTAATGCCTTCCGAAACATCTTCCCAAATTTCTAACGCTACTAATGGTATTGAACCTCCACGTGGTTATATTAGTATTAAAGTATCAAAAGATGGTATCTTACAGCAAGTAGTACCAAAATATAAAAATCTAAAGAAATATTATGAACTGCTTTGGGACCTATCAAGTAACGAAGGATATCTACAGTTAGTAGGTATAATGCAAAAATTTGTAGATCAATCTATTTCTGCCAATACTCATTACGATCCTGCCAGATATCAGTTTGGGAAAATTCCTATGAATATATTACTCAAAGATTTATTAACAGCATGGTCACTAGGAATAAAAACTCTCTACTATCAAAATACACGAGATGGAAATACGGAAGAATTAAATTTTTTAGTAAACTTAGATAATTGTGAAAGCGGATCATGCAAGATTTAGGAGAGTGGAGAAATAAATGACTTACACAATTTTTTCCCAAAAAAAAAATAATCAACTAAAAGAACCCATGTTTTTTGGACAACCAGTCAATATCGTTCGATATGATCAACAAAAATATTATTTTTTTGAAAAATTAATTGAAAAACAACTTTCATTCTTTTGGCGTCCTGAAGAAATAGATGTTTCAAAAGATAGACTAGATTTTCTTAAATTATCGGAACATGAAAAAAATATATTTCTTAGTAATATTAAATATCAAACGCTTCTTGATTCTATTCAAGGTCGTAGTCCTAATATAGCTTTTTTACCTTTAATTTCCTTACCAGAATTAGAAACATGGGTTACAACGTGGTCTTTCTCAGAAACTATCCATTCTCGTTCTTATACTCATATAATTCGTAATATTGTGAATGAACCAGGACCTATTTTCGATGATATTGTCACTAATGAACATATCATAAGAAGATCTAAAGATATTTCACTTTATTACGATAATTTAATTCAGATGACAAGTTATTTTCATTTACTCGGAGAAGGTAAACATCAAGTTAATGGAAAAACTATTGTTGTTAATAAACGACAAATTAAAAAACAATTATATCTGTGTCTAATGAGTGTAAATGTTCTAGAGGCCATTCGTTTTTATGTTAGTTTTGCTTGTTCTTTTGCATTTGCAGAACGTGAAATGATGGAAGGTAATGCAAAAATTATTCGATTAATTGCCCGTGACGAAGCACTTCATTTAACTGGAACACAGTTTATGATCAATTTATTTCAATCAGGAACAGATGATGGAGAAATGTCAGTTATAACTAAAGAGTGTCAAGATGAATGTTACGAATTATTTATTCAAGGAGCACTACAAGAAAAAGAGTGGGCTGAATATTTATTCAAAAATGGATCTTTAATTGGATTAAATAAAGAAATATTATGTCAATATATTGAATATATAACCAATTTGAGAATGGTGTCCGTTAATTTAGAGATGCCCTTTCCCAATATTGCTAATCCAATACCATGGATTAATTCTTGGCTCCTCTCTGATAACGTTCAGGTTGCAGCACAAGAAGCGGAATTAAGTTCTTACTTAGTAGGACAAATAGATTCTTCGGTTAATACAGAGGAACTCAGAAAAATTCAATTAGATTAATGATTTTTTATCTAAAATCTTATTATTTCCTTAATAAGGTATAGGATATGCGTATTTAAAAAAATCATAACTAATTGTGGAAAGAATTCAAAAATTATTACCTAATACTTTTCATCTCATAGTAGTGAAAATAGTAATGATTATATTAACAATATTAGTAATAATTTTTGAAAATATTTTTTGACAATAGATAGTCACAGCCAAAATATATAAATAAAGTAATGCAATCTAAAAAATTACAAATAACAAAGCTATTAAGTAAAATTTCGCATAAAAATGCAAACGATCGATACTTATAAATTTAATTACCGATTCACAAGGAATATTTTGACTATAACCTCTACTTGTTTCACTTAAAAACCATTAAATGCATAGTATAATAGTGAAGATTACTAAAGTTAGTATGCAATAAATAATAAATGTTCCAAAATTAATCATATTCACCTTCTTGTAAATATTTATAAATATTACTTTTAGTATTTCAGTTGATTATTTTTATAAATTGGTAGTGAAAGATTTTAGTATTTTTGTGGAGAAAATATTAATATTATCTTTTGATATAAAGATTAATGAATGAAAGATTTTTGTCCAATGTAAGAAAAATATTTATTTTTTAGTTTTTTCATGAAAAATATTAGTCAACTATTTGAATAGTAGAGTATTATTAATTTAATTAATCTCCAAATTTCATTTTCATATTTGATAATTTTTAAATATTAATGGAGATCATTAATAGTAAAAAATATAATATTTCTTGAAATTTTGACTTATTATCAAATGGAATTATTAATATAAATGAAATATCCAAATCATTACAGTAAGATTCTACTACTATTAATTAGTCAATAATTATTTAATTATTATACCTCATTAGGGAGAATAAAAAATGGCAGCAGATAACTCTATAAGGACTCTCCATGAAGTAAAACTTATTTCATGGAATGCAATATTTGCCGGTTTAATATCTACCTTAGTAATAGAAATAATATTATTAATATTAGGAACTGCAGTAGGTGCAAGTTCTATTTTTCCTTGGAATAACAATTCTCTTACTAATTTATCAATGGGTCCGATAATATGGACATCTATTAGCATGATAATTGCAATTGCAATAGGATCATATTTAGCAGGCATGATTGCGATGCGGGAAGGAGGTCTACATGGAATGTTGGTGTGGGCTCTTAAAACACTAATTTGTTTTACTTTAATATGCATATTTTTAACACAAACTATCAGTGGTGCTATGAATTTATTAGGAACAGGTTTACAAGCTGCTAGTAAAGGTGCCTCTATTATAGCTAGTCATTCCTCTCAATTAGCAACTAAAAATTTATCCGAAAAAACAAACATTAACTTAGACAAGTTACAATCTGAACTTCTTAATATTATGCATGATTATGCAACATCATTAACTACCAACTCTGGAAATCCTCTATTATCTAGTAAATCTCAATCTACTATTTTATCATCTCAACAATCTATAGATTATGATATTATTCAGTGGTTGAAATCTATTATCCAAACAAATCAAAGTCATCTTCAAACTGAAGATTATGAAAATTTTAAAAAAATATTAAAATCACATCTAAAAATAAGTGATATTCAAGTAGAAAAATTAGTAAAAAAAGTAGATGAACTATATTATAAATGGAAAAATCAAATATCAGCTACTGCGAAAAAAGCAGCATATAAAACTGCTAATACAATATCAAAAATTAGTTGGTTTGTATTTTTTGTAATAATAATAGAAGCTATAGTAGCAGTTACTATGGCTCAACTAGGATATCGTAAAAAAAAAATATTTTGGAATAGATAAAAATAAAAAATTTAAATAGAAAAACAGGTGATATTTATTCACCTGTTTTTTCTGAATAATGTTTGTAGTAAAAATGATGATTACTTGAAATGAAAAGAGCTTCCTGTCCAACGATAAAAAACATCATTTGGACTTGTTATAGAAAACTGATCTAATATTCTAATAATACTATGATCTAAAATATCTTCTATTTTTTTCGGCTTATAATAAAAAGCAGGTATCAGCGGCATAATTATTGCTCCATTTTCAGCTACCATTGACATTAATCGCAAATGCCCTAAATGAAGCGGTGTTTCTCTTATACATAAGACTAATTTTCTCCTTTCTTTTAATACAACATCTGCTGCACGAGTAAGTAAATTATCTGTATAACTATGAGCAATACCAGACAAAGTTTTCATAGAACACGGTACAATTACCATTCCATCAGTTTGAAATGATCCAGAGGAAAGAGAAGATGCGATATTACGAATATCATGTACAATATCAGCAAGAATTTTTAAATCTTGAAAAGAATATTTAGTTTCTAAATGGAGAGTATGACGAGCAGCTACACTCATCACTAAATGAGTTTCTACCTCCTTCATTTTTTGTAGTATTTGTAATATACGAACACCATAAATTATTCCTGTTGCACCTGATATCCCTATAATTATGCGTTTCATAAATAAAATACACCTATTTCTGGAAACCAATAATTACAAACTTAAAATTTTTTAGTTATCTAAAATATTTTCAATATTTTTATTTTCTTAAACATATTAATACTATATTACAGAAAAATTTTTATTTACTATCAGAATAAATCGATAATTTCAAAATAAGAATATCTATTCTACATTGATATTCACAATCTAATTTTAAGGATCAGATAAAATTTTATTTATAATTAAGAAGATTTATCACCTACAAGACAGTCAAAAATGACCACAGAACAAAATATTCTCATTTATTTGATGCATGGAATGACTCCAATCATTGGCAATAATCTTAAGTAGCTATATGAAAATAGTACCATCAAGACGTCCACCTAATACTCTTTACAAAATCACTACATCTATAATGAATTAATGTATTTAATTAAAAAAATGTTAATACCAGATATTTTTTTATTAGTAAAAAAAATGAATATAAGCAGAAATACGAATTTTTTCAGTATAATGTAAGGATAAATAACTATAAATAACTAGACGATAATCTGTAGTTACTAGTATCATTTTACCTTCTTCATGGTATTGTCTCCAGTAAATATTATAGGATCTTATTTTTATTAATTAAACTGGCTTACTACTTTGAAAATATTATTTAAATCTAATATCATTTTATGTTAATTTCTCTTTTCAAAAAAAATTAAACCATGGAAAAAATTATCTAGAATTAGCATAATTATTTATGATACTAAAAAAGTATCATCTTCATTACAAAGATATAAATAATGGAACTAATGAATTTTTAGGTAAAAAAAAATATTCCGGATAATCAATAGCTACTAAATATAATCCTTCTGGTTTTGCTGTAGAAGCTGCTAAAGTTCTGTTTTTACCTGATAATATTTGTAACATCCATTCTGCTGGCTTTTTACCGGATCCAATTTCTATTAAACATCCTACAATATTACGAACCATATGTTGTAAAAAAGAATTAGCTTTTATATCTACTATAATATAAGAACTATATTGAGATACATTCAAATTCATAATATTTCTCCAAGGGGTTCTAGATTGGCAATTTAATGATCGAAAAGTGGTATAATCATTTTCTCCTAGTAAATATTGTCCTGCTCGCTGCATACACTCATAATCTAGAGGTATAGGATAATGTAATACTCGTGAATTTAATAATGCGGGTCTCAACATATGATTATATATTACATAACGATAATGACGAGAAAGAGCACTAAATCGAGCATGAAAATAATTTGGCACATTTTTCATCCAACGTACTGCAATATCCTTAGGAAGATAACTATTTACACCTTTAGTCCAACTAACTATTCTGCGCTTGGCAATAGTTTCAAAATGGATTATTTGTGCTAAACTATGTACTCCAGCATCAGTTCTACCCGCTACTACTGTGGTAATAGAATGATTAGCTACCATTGTTAATGCTGATTCTACAGCATTTTGTATAGTAGGTACGTTATGTTGCTTTTGCCAACCAAAATATCTTGTACCATCATATTCGATACAAATGGCTATTTTTTTATTTACTAACACAAAATATTTTTCTTGACTAATTTTGAGTAATGAGTTTACTAAGATGAATAATTTTACCAAGAATATTTATTTTTTTGAAAAAAATTTTCATGAAATTTTTAATAATTTTTAGGTAAAAATCATCAATTTTTTTCTAAAAAAAATATTTCTACTTAATATAAAGTATGTTACTTTTTTTATATAAAAATAATATTAATTTTAATGAATATTAATTAACCTTGTCCATCTTTATTAGAGATGATTAATCTCAAAAAATTAATTAATCTTTTCTCATTAACATACTATTTTGAATAATATTCATGTATAACATAGTAATCAAATGAATTTGATAATTATTATTGTTCTGGTTATGTTTGAATGAACCATTCGGAAACAATTGATTTTTTCTCATAATAATTATTAACTAAAGTTATCGATAATAATTTTATCTATTAGAAAAATTTTTCACTAATATTTAGTATGTGGATAATAAAATCATTTTATTGAAACTTTTATAGGAAAATTATTACTAACTTTATCCAAAAAATTAGGAATGTTTATAATAAGTAATAATCTATTTTGTAATAAAGACCTCGATAGTTTTATTATTTCTGTTGGTAATAAAAACTACCCAATAATTAAATATTTTTATTCTTTCTGAGATACAACTGAAGCAATAGCATTACATAAAATATTCATATTGATTGGTGTCATACTAGCTATATTTAATCGTCCATTATTTAAAATATAAATACCAAATTTGGTACGTAAATATATAACTTGTTGTAAAGATAAACCACTATAAGAAAACATTCCATGTTGTTTACTGATAAAACTGAAATCTTGTTTAATACCTTTCTTTTTCAGATAACTGACAAATAAATTTCGCATGTTTTTTATACGATTACGCATAACTAAAAGTTCATTTTTCCATATGTTTTTAAGATGATCATTTTTTAATATAGTGGTCACTATAGCTGCTCCATGAGCAGGAGGAGTAGAATAATGAGTCCGAATAATAGCTTTTAATTTATTCATAACTCTATCTGCTATATTAGTATTATGAGTTATTAATGTTAAACCTCCTACCCGTTCATTATATAATCCCATATTTTTAGAATATGAACTCGCAACCAATAATTCTTCATTATAATGAGCAAAAATTTGCATACCTATTACATCTTCTTCTATATTTTTATCTAATCCTTGATAAGAACAATCAAATAATGGTAATAAGTTCTTTTTTTTACACCAAAGAGCAAGTTCTTTCCATTGTTCTCGATTAGGATCAATTCCAGTTGGATTATGACAACAGCTATGAAATAAAACTACATCTCCTTCATTCACTTGATTTTTGAAAAACAATAATAATTTTTCAAACGATAAGGTATGAGTATCAGAGTCATACCAAGGATATTCTAAAACTTCTAATCCAGATACAATAAATATATTTCTATGATTAGGCCAACTAGGACGACTAATCCATATTCGCTGATTTTTAGTTTGTGTAGCAAGTAAATCTGCTGCAATTCGTAAAGCACTTGTTCCACCAGGAGTTTGGATAGTTCTAATTCTTTTTTCTTCAAAAAATATATTTTGATTACCAAAGAGTAAGAATTGAGTATAAGTATCAAAATTACTCATTCCCTCAATACTTAAATAAGTTTTACTATTTTCTTTTTCTAATAAAAATTTTTCCGCTTGTTTTACGCTTTTTAATATTGGAGTGTGTCCTATTTCATTTGTATATACACCAATACCGAGATTAATTTTATTAATTCTGGGATCTTTATAAAATTTTTCTGTTAATGCTAAAATAGCATCATGCTGATCAGTGTATTCTAGTTTGTCAAACATCTTATCTATTCCCTACATATAGCAAAAAATATACTTTCATTTCTAAACTAAATGATCAGTTAGATATATAACTTGTTATTTTTCAATATAAGTTAAATATTTTATTAATGATACTTCTCAACCAGTACTACGTACAATACGTTACATTATTCATAATTTATTTTTAGTTGTAAATTAAAGTGAATAAATATTTAAATCTATTGCTGAAAATTTATCATTCTAACTTTAATTTTTCAGATAAATAAATAAAAAATAAAATAATTGTATTGAATCATAATTAAATTATGTTAACTTATATTTTTATCAAAAAATTTTTTTCAATAATTTTATGGTCTTAAGAAT
Source organism: Candidatus Dasytiphilus stammeri (assembly GCA_041941865.1). Taxonomy (GTDB): domain Bacteria; phylum Pseudomonadota; class Gammaproteobacteria; order Enterobacterales; family Enterobacteriaceae; genus Dasytiphilus; species Dasytiphilus stammeri_H. The sequence continues at coordinate 256,984 of CP145873.1, read as the reverse complement.
TACTAAAAATTGTATTAAATGTGATATTTGCGTTCCAGAATGTCCTAATAATGCTATATCTATGTTAAATGATTCGTATCAAATAAATAGTCAAAAATGTACTGAATGTATCGGTATTTATCCGATACCTAATTGTCAAAAAGTGTGTCCTATTAATAATGCTATTATTAAAATGAAAAGTAAAAATAATTTTTACCCATGATTTTCTATAATTACTGTGGCTAAAGCATATTTTTTTTCATCTGTTATAGTAACATGAATACGTTTTACTCCTATATCTTTTGCTATTAAAGCAATAGTTTGACCGCATTTTAAATGCGGTTGACCATATTGATCATAAAAAATTTCAAAATATTTAAATATTTTTCCTGATCTAAGACCAAATGCTTTTGCGGCAGCTTCTTTCACGGCAAAACGTTTTGCCAAAAAATTTATAGGATAATAATTTTTATTGAATTGTAGTATTTCAAATGATGATAATATTCGGTGAGAAAATTTTTCTCCATATTTAGATACTACTGCTGAAATTCGTTCTATTAATACCAAGTCAGTACCTATTCCTAAAATACTCATACTTATTTAGTATAATTTCCTAAGTTAATTTTTATATAATTTTTTTTACAAGTAGAATAATTCCATAATCTGTAATACAGATACTTTTACTTAGTATATTTATTCCATTTATTTTTGATGAAATTCAGATATATCAATTGAATAATTTTTATTAAAGATTAATTTTTTATTTCCAGAATAAATATAAGAATTTTTGAAGACAGGAAGATTATTAAAAATAAATAATATAAAAATATGAAAACTTCAAAAATAATTTTATTCTATGTTAATTCACTTTTTACTTTAATCCATAATTTTAAATATACTTTTAATTTCATTATTTTTTCTATATCTGCACGAGCTTGGATACCAATCATTTTTATTTTATTTCCATTTATTCCAATAATAATTTTTTTTTGACTCAAACGGTTAACAATGATGACTGCATAAATTATCCAATTTTTATATTTATTTACATAACATTTTTCCATCTTTACCTTTAATGAATAAGGTATTTCTGCCCCTAGCAATCTAATTAATTTTTCTCTAATTATTTCGGAAATAGTAAAATTGATAGGTTGATCAGTAAATAATTCTGAAGAATAAAGATGATTTGATGAAGGTAAAAAATTTTGAATAATTTTTGCTAATTTATCTACATTATAACCTGTAAGAGCAGAAATAGGAATAATATCTAGAAAATTTCTTTGATTTTTTAAAAAATTAATATGAGGTAAAAGAAATCTTTTATTATAAATAATATCAATTTTATTTATTACTAAAATCACGCTCTTTTTTTTATCTTGAAGTAAATTTAATACTTCTTCATCTTCAGCAGTCCATATCGTTCCTGCTAGCATAAAAATAACTATATCCACATCACTAATAGTTTTTTTGATAATAGAATTAATTACAGGACTGAATAATTTTGATTTTTTATAATAACCCGGAGTATCTATATAGATAGATTGATAACAATCTTCTGTAGATATACCTAGAATACGATTTTGAGTAGTTTGTTTTTTATTTGAGGTAATAGATATCTTCTGTCCTATCAATTTATTTAATAAGGTAGATTTTCCTACATTAGGTTTACCAATTATTGAAATAAAACCGCAATAAGTAATATTACTTTTCATTCAAGACCTAAATACATAAGTATTTGTTCAGCGGCCATTTGTTCTGCTTTACGACGACTTGATCCCATTCCCATACCTACAGGAATGATTGTTTGTACTTTACAACTCATAGTAAAAATTTGATCATGAGCTTCTCCCTTAATTTTCATTAAACAATACTTTGGAAGTGGTAAATGTTGACTTTGTAACCATTCTTGTAATTTAGTTTTAGGATCTTTCTGTTTTTTTCCTGGTGTTATAGTTTTTAATCTTAATTGGAACCACTGTAGAATTACTGATTCTACAATAGAAATATTACTATCTAAATATACTCCACCAATAATTGCTTCAATAGTATCAGCTAAAATAGAATCTCTTTTTTTACCTCCACTTTTTAATTCTCCAGCTCCTAAATACAGATATGGTCCTATATTAAAATCACGTGCTATTTCCGATAAAGTTCTCTCTCGTACTAATGTAGCTCTCATTCGACTCATTTCTCCTTCATTTTCTCTCGGAAAACGATGGTAAAGGGCATTTGCAATAACATAATTCAGTATAGAATCACCTAAAAATTCCAAACGTTCATTATGATTACTGTGAGAACTTCGATGAGTTAAAGCTTGCTGTAATAAAAAAGAGTTTTTAAAATTGTATCCTAATTTTTCTTGAAGTATTTTCATAACCCTAATCTTCATTAAATAGCAAAGTTCTAAAACCATACAAATTATTTAATGATTCCAATTCGATTGAATCGAATACTAATAGGTAGCCAATGAAAACTTTTTTTATTAAAACTCATCCAGATAAATATTGCTTTACCAATAATATTATGTTTGGGGACAAATCCCCAATATCTACTATCTGAACTATTATCTCTATTATCTCCCATCATAAAATAGTAACCTTTAGGTACTACCCAACTACCAGTAGGATAATTAGGTTGTTTATAATAAAAGTTGTTTTGCAAAGGTAACTGGGGAAGAATCAAAATTTTATGTATTACATTATCTAATATTTCTATTCGTTCCCACATTCGAAAACTATTACTAGGTAAATAGTTCTGGAAATTTTTATAAAAAAAAGGAATCATTATTCCTTTATCTAGATTAAATATTTGTACAAAATTGCTAATTTTCAGAGGAGTATAATTAACCTGTACTCTCTTATATTTGAGATAATCAATCAAACTGGTCTTGATCATTATTTTTTTTTCTTCGGAATTGTAGGTAATGACATCTCCTGGTAATCCAATAATTCGTTTAATATAATTAATTTTAGGATTTTTAGGATACTGAAATACTACAATATCCCCCCTTTGGGGATTTTTGCTGAATCCTAATGTCTTTTGATTCCAAGGATTTTTTAATCCGTAAGAAAATTTTTCTACTAATATATAATCTCCGATAAGTAAGGTAGGCATCATAGATCCTGAAGGAATCTTAAATGGCTCAAATATAAAAGATCTTATTATAAATACTAGTAATAATATTGGAAAGATAGAACTATAAGACTCCATAACCTTGTCAATCGAAACTATTATTCCTTCTTTTCTTAGTAAATTTGGAAAAATAATTTGTATGACTTTATTACAAATCCAAAAAATTCCTAAGATAACAGTTATTAGTGTTAATAATAAGGTAAATTTATTATGCATGAATTAACCTATTATTTATTAACATGTAATATTTGAAAAAATAATTCTGGAGGAATTGCAATATTTCCTAAAATTTTCATACGTTTTTTTCCTTGTTTTTGATTTTGTAAAAGCTTGTTTTTTCGACTGACATCACCCCCAGAACATCGAGATAGCACATTTTTTCGTAATTGCTTAATAGTAGAACTAGCAATAATTTTATTTCCTATTGAAACTTGAATCTTAATATCAAATTGGTGTCGAGGAATAATACTTATTACTTTCTCCAATAATTTAGTAGCAAAATAGGTAGTTTTTTTTCGATGAATAATCATCGATAATGCATCTACACGTTTTTTATTAATTAAAATATCTAAACGAACCATATCAGCTGGTTTGAAATACTTAAATTGATAATCTAATGATGCATAACCTCTCGAAATAGATTTCAGTCGATCAGAAAAATTATTGATTAATTCAGCTAGGGGAATTTCATATACTATTTCTACTTGATTCATCTTATGATATATTAAATTAAGTTGAATTCCCCGTCTCTGTATACATAAAACTATCACATTTCCTAAGTATTTTTGTGGTGTAAAAATTCGACATTCTGCAACTGGTTCTCGTAATACAGATATTTTCTTAGATAAGGGTAGTTTATTAGGACAATCAATATAAAGTATTTCTCCATAAGTTGTTTCTATTTCATAAATAACTGTAGGTATAGTAGTAATTAAATCTAAATGATATTCTCTTTTTAATCGTTCTTGAATAATATCTAAATGTAACATTCCTAAAAAACCACAACGAAAACCACAACCAAGAGCACTAGAAACTTCAGGTTCATAACAAAATGACGCATCATTAATGCTGAGTTTTCCTAAGGCATTACGTAATGACATATAGTTATCGCTACTAAGAGGAAAAAATCCTGCATAAGTCTGTGGTTTTAGTTTTTTAAACCCTGGAACAGCAAATTTTGCTGGTTTATTAACTAATGTTATTGTATCTCCCACGGGAGCACTTATAATATTTTTAATAGAACAAGATAACCATCCGACTTCACCAGTATTTAAATAAGATTTTTCTTGAAGCTTAGGAGTAAAAATACCAATACGTTCTACTTGGTAAGATTGTTTACTATTCATAAGTAAAATTTTATCACCTTTTCGTATAATTCCATTGATAATTCTTATAAGTGATATTACTCCTACATACTCATCAAACCAGGAATCAATAATAAGTGCTTGTAATAATTCTTTGGATTTTCCTTGTGGTGGTGGTATATCAACAATTAACCGTTCAATGACTTCTACTACTCCTTGTCCAGTTTTAGCAGAACAGCAAATTGCATTAGTAGCATTAATTCCTATAATTTCTTCAATTTGTTTTGCTATTTTTTTAGGATTAGAGGTAGGTAAATCTATTTTATTTATAATTGGTATTACCTCTAAATTCATATCTAAAGCAGTAGAACAATTAGCTATAGTTTGTGCTTCAACACCCTGAGTGGCATCTACCAATAACAATGCTCCTTCACATGCTGCTAATGATCTAGAAACTTCATAAGAAAAATCTACATGTCCAGGAGTATCAATCAAATTCAGCATAAAAATTTGGGAATTTGTTTTAGATAAGTAATTTAAACTTACACTTCTAGCTTTTATAGTAATCCCGCGCTCACGTTCTAAATCCATAGAATCTAAAACCTGACATTCCATTTCCTGTTTAGATAATCCTCCACATATTTCAATAAAACGATCTGACAAAGTTGATTTGCCATGATCAATATGAGCAATAATGGAAAAATTTCGAATATTTTTCATTGTTAGTTAGTTATAAATAAATGGAAATTGGATACTTTTTAAGTAAGTGAGTAATTCATATTTCAGAATAATCATTTGATGATAATTAATAAGGATATATTAATACTTCCAAAAATTGAAGGAAAATTTTAAAATTTCAATTTTATATAGTTACTAATTGTAGTAGTCCCTCCATATTCATTTTTCTAAAATAAAACAATATAAATAACTACTGTAATGAAATAGATTATCAGATAATTAATCATGAGTTAGAAAATACCAGTTTAGCTAGTAATTTACTTATTATAATTTTATTCCTTTTTTCATATATAAAATTTATAATATTCGATGCTATAATTTCTCCAATATTTTTAACTTTTACTAAAGTTGGAAAATCAGCAGATATAAATCTATTCCACTGTTTAAAATAGAGAGCTAAATTAATAGAAGTTACAATTCCAACTTCACGTATACCTAATGAGTATATAAAACGAGATAAGGTAGTATTTTGTGATCTCTTGACTGAACTAATAATACGATTAGCAGATTTTGATCCCATTTTATCTAAAGATGTAATTTTTTGAGGAGTTAGATCGAAAAGATCAGCAGGAGTTGAGAGATAATTATCTTGGACTAATTTCTCAATAATCCTCTCTCCGAGTCCTTTTATGTTTAAAGCCTTCCTAGATACAAAATGTTTTAATAATTCTGTTTTTTGAGCAGGACAAATTATTCCTCCCGTGCACCGTACTAACACTGGTTGAATGGTATCTAATTTAGAATAACAAATCGGACAATTAGATGGAAAAATAATTTTTTTTCTTTTTAATAAAGGTGGAAATTGGTTTATGATTTTTGTTATTTGTGGAACTACATTTCCTGCACGTCGTACTAAAACTTGATCACCAATATATAAATTTAAACGTTTAATTTCATCAAAATTATGTAGGTTAGCATGACTAACTACAATACCAGCTAGTGTGATAGGTTGTAAATATGCTACAGGGGTAATAATGCCTGTTCGACCTACTTGAAATTTAACATTTTTGACATAAGTTAATTTTTCTACAGTGGGAAATTTTCGTGCTACTGCCCAACGAGGTCCATGTGTACGATTACCCAGTTGTTGTTGCAGAAGTTGTGAATCGACTTTGACTACTATTCCATCAATATTAAAATTTAATTTAGATTGTATAGTTAATATACGCTGATAAAAAGTCATTATTTCTTCAATAGAAAAACAAAGGCAACTATAATCACATATAGGCATTCCAAAGTATTTTAATTTTCTCAATGTCAAAAAATGACTATCAGAAATTGTAAATCCATTTAATAATGCCACACCATAACTATAAAATGAAAGTGAACGTTGAGCTGTAATTTTTGGATCTAGTTGTCGTACTGAGCCTGCAGCTGCATTTCTGGCATTAGCAAATAATTTTGTTTTATTATCTGTAAAAAATTTTTGGTTAAGTTGTTGAAAAATATTTTTAGTCATAAATACTTCACCTCTTATTTCTATTCGAGAATTATTCTTTACTGGAAGTTTGAGGTAATGAGGAATATCAGTAATATTTCGAATATTATTTGTAACATTTTCTCCCGTAGTACCATCTCCTCGAGTAGCAGCTCTAACTAACCACCCATTTTCATAAATTAAACTTATAGCTAATCCATCAAATTTTAGTTCACAACAAAACGAAATATTATTAAGTATTTTGAAACGTTCTTTAATTTTTATAATAAATTGAAAAATATTATTTTCATCAAAGGTATTATCGAGTGATAACATTAAAGTTTCGTGTTTTACTGTTTCAAATATATCTAAATTAATAGATCCTACTTTTTTAGTAGGAGACATTTGATTATTGAATTTAGCATCAAGTTGTTCTAAAGATTGTAATTCCAACATTAATTTATCATATTCATGATCAGATATTTCTGGTGTATCTAGAGTATGATATTGATATTGATGATGTAAAATAATTGTGCGTAAATAATTAATTTTATTTTGTATAGATTTCATAGACTAATAATAGTATTATTGAATTTTATATGAATTAAATGATAGTTAAGTACACTCATTATAAAAATTATATTTTTATTCATTTATTTAAAAATTTAATTTTTCATATCCGATAATTGATTTAAATTTCATTAATAATTATATATTTATGTATAATAATATAATATTTATTATAAATTTTTATTGTAGAGAAAATTATCAATATTATTTTCTAATAGATAATAAATTATTTTTATTGACATTATTTTTAGATTATTATAATTAATTTTTTTTAATTAATATTGATTTAGATAATAATTATTGGTCAGTAAATATATTCTATTTTATAGTTAAATGAAAAATTTAAATAAGTTAATGTTATAATTTTTTTTACAATTATTTTACATTTTTATTTTTAATAAAAATTCTTTTGAAGAAAAATATCGTGAATATAAATATTTTAAATTTACTAAATCAAAATTATATTCTTTTAGTTTTTTTAATTCTTGTGTTAGGGTTATGCGTAGCTAAATTTCGAATTGGATCTCTTCAAATTGGTAATTCTCTAGGAGTTCTATTAGTTGCACTTCTTGTAGGACAACACCACTTTTCAGTTAATACTGAAACATTCAATATTGGTTTTATATTATTTATATTCTGTGTTGGAATAGAAGCAGGTCCCAATTTTTTTGCTATTTTTTTTCGTGATGGAAAAAATTATCTTCTGCTTACTATAGTAATGATTACTACTGCTCTTTTGACTACTTTTCTACTAGGATATTTTTTTCATTGGGACACAGGTATTACCGCTGGTATATTAGCTGGCTCTTTAACTTCTACTCCGGTATTAGTAGGGGCAGATGATACTCTACGTCAAACTGTAATCAATCCTAATTTATTAAAATTATCACAGATTCACCTTGGGTTAGGATATGCATTAACCTATCTAATAGGATTAGTTAGTTTAATTTTAACTGCAAGATATTTACCACAATTACAACACCATGATTTATCAACAAGTGCTCAACAAATAGCTCGAGAAAGAGGTCTTGATAGTGTACGTAAAGTTTGGCTCCCAGTCATTCGCGCTTATCGCGTAGGACCAGAATTAGTAGCTTGGGCAGGAGGTAAAACTTTGCGAGAATTAGGTCTATATTTAAAGACTGGTTGTTATATTGAACGTTTACGTCGTCATGGAATTTTAGCATGTCCTGATGCAGATGCAATATTGCAAATAGGGGATGAAATTTCTCTAGTAGGTTATCCCGATGCACATTCTCATTTAGATCCTAGTTTTAGAAATGGAAAAGAAGTATTTGATCGTGATTTACTCGATATGCGTATTGTGACTGAAGAAATTGTAGTAAAAAATACTAAGATAGTAAATAAAAGATTAAGAGATCTCGCACTTACAGATAATGGTTGTTTTTTAAATCATGTAATTCGCAGTCAAATTGAAATGCCTCTAGATGAAAATATTATTCTTAATAAGGGAGATATATTACAAGTAAGTGGAGAAGCTCGACGTGTCAAAACTATAGCTGATCGTATTGGTTTTATTTCTGTTTATAGTCAAGTAACTGATTTACTATCATTTTGTTTGTTCTTTATAATAGGATTAACATTAGGAATGATTAGTTTTCAATTTAATCGATATACTTTGAGTATTGGGAATGCTGCCGGTCTTTTATTTTCAGGAATTTTACTAGGTTTCTTACGAGCAAATCATCCTACATTTGGATATATTCCTCCGGGAGCTTTAACTATGGTAAAAGAATTTGGTTTAATGATCTTTATGGCAGGAGTTGGATTAAATGCGGGAAGCAGTTTATTAAATGTAGGAGGATTTACTATAGCAATGAAAATGTTAATATCTGCTTTACTCATTAGCTTATTACCAGTATTAATTTGTTTTTACGTAGGAGCTTGGATCTTACAGATGAATCGTGCTTTATTATTTGGAGCAATGATGGGTGCACGTACTTGTGCACCAGCTATGGAAATTATTAATGAGGCTTCCAAAAGTAATATTCCTGCATTAGGTTATGCGGGTACATATGCTATTTCAAATGTAATGCTTACATTAGCAGGAACTATGCTAGTATTCATGTGGCCTTGGCCTGTAATATTACCGAATTAATTGACTGATGAATAATATCAAGCATGATAGAACATCTGAACAAAATAATATTTCTTTTTCTGAATGCTAATTATCATTCTCCTCATTGGAAAATTGTTAGTGCTAGATACTTAGCCAAGTATTTAATTTATATTGTTCCATTAATAATAATATTTTTATGGTGTTGGAGTCCGAAAGAAAATATTTATTCTCAACGTAAAATAATTGTCAAAAGTTTACTTGCAATAAGTATCGCTATTTTTATTTCTTGGATAATTAGAAAATATTTTCCATATTCTCGTCCTTTTCAACAAGGTATAGGATACCTATTTATTAAACACTCTTTAACTCATTCTATTCCTAGTAATCATGGAATAGTAATATTTACTTTTTCTATTGCCTTTCTTTTGTGGTCTAGAATATTCCTAGGTTTAGGATTATTTTTTCTTGGAATTATTATTGCTTGGTCGAGAATATATCTAGGATTACATTGGCCAGGAGATATGATGATTTCATTTCTGGTAGGTTTAATTTCGTGCTATTTAGCACAATTTGTATGGTTGACATATGGAAAAAAAATTTTTTATTTAGTCTTAAAAATTTATCGTTATTCCTTTTATTTTTTGATACGAAAAAATTTAATTAAATATTAAATTTTTGAAAATTTTTCACTCTAGATTAATTAATTTTTTGAATAAATGACATAATATCGTTACAAATAGTAGCCATTCCTATATTTTTAATAGTACTCACTAAATAATAATGACTAATTTGTAATGTTTCAGAAATTTTTTGAGCTAACTTTTGTGCCTCTTTTTGGTTTTTACACAAATCAATTTTATTAAAAATTAGCCAGCATGGAAATTGAGCAAATTTAGGACTAAACTGAAAAAGTTCATTCATGACTATTAAGGAATTATTTAATGGATCAGAACCATCGAGAGGAGCAATATCAATTATATGTAATAACATTCGACACTTTTGAAGATGCTTAAGAAAATTGATACCTAAACCTGTTCCTTGTGCTGCTCCTTTAATTATTCCTGGAATATCTGCTATTACAAAATGTAAATTTTGATCAATTTTTACTACGCCAATAGTCGGGACTAAGGTTGTAAAAGGATAGTCAGCAATTTTAGGTTTTGCTGAAGATACAACACTTAAAAACGTAGATTTTCCAGCATTAGGACATCCTACTAAACCGACATCAGCTAATAACATCATTTCTAATTTTAAAAATCGTTGGTCTCCTTGTTTTCCTAACGACCTAAATCTAGGAGTTCGATTTGTAGAAGATTTAAAATGCATATTACCCCATCCAGGACTACCTCCCTTAGCTACTAAAATTTTTTCACTAGGTTTAAGTAATTCTCCTATAACTTCATTAGTATTTAAATCATAAATTTTTGTTCCAATAGGAACTTTAATCAAAATATCTTTTCCTTGTTTACCAGTTTTATTTTTTTTTTGTCCTGACTTTCCATTATTTGCAGATAAAAATCGTTGAAATCGAAAGTCAATAAGAGTATTTAGATTAACATCTGCAATAATATAAACATTTCCACCCTCTCCTCCATTTCCTCCATCGGGTCCACCTTTTAGTATATATTTTTCTCGATGAAAACTAACACATCCATCTCCTCCATTACCAGCACTAACACAAATAGTTGCTTCATCAACAAATTTCATATGAAAGTTCCACACTAATCATGTATTTCATAGTTGATCCACTTATACTCTTAATTAAGAGCAATAATATTAATGTACTTTTTCTTATGTTTCAAATGATGTCCTTTTATACAAATTGTTATTTTTCCTGTTCTTAAAGCAAATAAACTATGATCTCGTCCACAACCAACATTTTGACCTGCATGAAATTTTGTTCCTCGCTGGCGTACAAGAATATTTCCTGCTTGTACTAATTCTCCCCCAAAACATTTTATTCCCAAACGTTTTGCATGAGAATCTCTGCCATTTCGAGTAGAACCACCTGCTTTTTTGTGTGCCATTCTAATACCTTCTTTTAATTGTAACTTATATTTTTAATTATTACTGAAGTTAACCATTGCCGGTGACCTTGAATTTTGTGATAGTTTTTTCGACGTTTAAATTTTACTATCTTGATTTTATCTCCCCTTAAATGACCCAGTACTTCTGCTTGTACAGCTATTCCGGTAACAAAAGGATTACCAATTAATATATGGGAATCCTTAACCACCATAAGAATTTTAGTTAATTCAATAATATTTCCTACTTGAATATCTAATTTTTCTATTAATAATTTCTGACCATTTTCTGCACGATATTGTTTACCGCCAGTTTTAAAAATAGCATACATAAAATATTCCTTTATCATTCTAATATTTGGGTAAATAATATACTTTTAGTAAAATGCTATATTAATTTTATTAAAAATAATATCTATAAATAGGAGATATGTTTTTTATCTTTAAGCAAGAATTGTTATCTTAGCTCCTAAGGAACTTAATTTTTTTTGAAAATTTTCATATCCCCTATCAATATGATGAAAATGTTCTATAATTGTAGTTCCTTCTGCTATACATGCCGCTAGTATTAAACATGCTGAAGCACGTAAATCATAAGCCTTGACATGTGCGGAAGATAATTTTTTTACTCCTTTAGATAGTAAAGTATTCTTTTGTACTTGAACACATGCTCCCATATTAATTAATTCAGGAACATGTAAAAAACGATTGTCAAAAATAGTTTCCGTAATTATTCCGTTTCCCTTAGCAATTACATTGAGTAAAGTAAATTGTGCTTGTAAATCAGTTGGAAAACCTGGATAGGCAGCAGTTTTAATATTAACTGCCTGTGGTCGTTTATTATGCATATTTAGTTCGATCCAATTATTACCAGTGATTATATCAGCTCCAGCTTCACGTAATTTATTTATTACGGATATTAACCAATTTGGTTGAATATTATGACATAAAATATGACCACCAGATATTGCCGCTCCTATCAGAAAAGTACCAGTTTCTATCCTGTCATTCATTATTTTATAATACCCACCCCTAAGACGGTGTACTCCTGTAATATAAATATTTCTTCCTCCAACACCAATAATTTTGGCACCTAAAGAATTAAGAAAGTTAGCAGTATCTACTATTTCAGGTTCACTGGCAGCATTTATAATAATAGTATTTCCCACTGCAAGAGTGGCAGCACAAATTAAAGTTAATGTAGCACCTACACTTTGTGTATCCATAATTATATAGCTACCTTGTAATCTGCCATTAACTACAGCTGTGACATAATCTTTTTCTAACGAAATAGTAGCTCCTAGTTGTTGGAGTACCGATAAATGTAAATTTATCGGGCGAGATCCTATGGGACAACCTCCTGGAAGAGATATTTTAGCTTGACCAAATCTAGCTAACAATGTACCTAAAATCCAAATAGATGCTCTAATATTTTTTACCCATATGTTAGTAGCAGAATAGGTAGTAATATTAGTGGGATCAAGAAATATTATATTATTTATTCTTCTATTTTTGACTCCTAAATGAGTTAGTAACTTTCTTGCAGTTACTACATCTTTAATATATGGTATATTTTTAATATATAAGGGCTCGTCTGCTAATAAACAAGAAAATAAAATCGGTAATGCCGCATTTTTTGATCCTGATATATAAATTTCTCCTTGTAATTTAGTTGGACCTTGTATATATAATTTATTCATATTGAATGTAACTTGTAAGTTTTCTTCAGAAGAAGATTTTTGCAAAAATGATAAGTTTTTAACAATTAATTATTTGAAATAATTTTAGTGAAAATTTTTATCAATGAAATTTTCCAAATATAATTAGGTTAAAATTTCTAATGGAATATCTAAAATAATTTTTTAAATTGTTATCTAATTTTAGATCTTAATTTTTTAGATAAAAGTTATCATCATAAATAAAAATAATAAAAATCTCAATCATGAGTAACTATTTTCTTTATTAAATTTCATTAATTCTAACGTTTCGAAAATTGAGGACGTCTACGGGCTTTTCGTAGTCCAACTTTTTTACGTTCTACCTGCCGTGGGTCTCGCGTCACAAAACCTGCCGTCTTTAATACTGATCGAAGAGTAGAATCATAGTTTATAAGAGCTCGCGTAATTCCATGTCGAATGGCACCCGCTTGTCCCGAGAGTCCTCCTCCTTTAACAGTAATAAAGAAATCTAATTTATCCATCTGTTGAACTAATTCTAAAGGTTGTTTAACTATTATTTGATTTGTAGGTCTACCGAAATATTGTTCTACACTCTGATGATTAACAATTATATTACCTTTACCTACAGTAAGAAAAACACGTGCTGAAGAAGATTTTCGTCTTCCAGTACCATAATATTGATGTTTTTTCATATAAAATTCCATTAAATATCTAATATTTGAGGTTGTTGTGCTATATGAACATGTTTATTACCTGCATAAACTTTAAGTTTACGAAACATGAGACGTCCTAATGGACCTTTAGGTAACATACCTCTTACCGCGTGCTCAATAACTCTAACTGGATTACGTATGATCATTTCTTTGAAAGAAATGTGTTTAAGGTTACCTATATATCCGGTATGATGATAATAAATTTTATGAAAATATTTATTTCCACTTATATTAATTTTTTCAGCATTAATAACAATAATATAATCTCCTATATCAACATGAGGAGTATATTCTACTCGATGTTTACCTCTTAAACGTCGAGCAACTTCTGTTGAGAGACGTCCTAATATTTTGCTAGTAGCATCTACTAAATACCAATTTTTTTTTATAAGGCATGATTGAACAGCAATAGTCTTCATATATAAAATATATCCTTTATTTTCAATTTATACAATATTATTTTGGTAGGATATAGTATATAGTACTGAAATTAGAAATAGATAATAAATTTAAATCTAAAATTTCTAAAAAATTAAATTTTTAATTAATATTGTTAATATTATTGCTGTTGATAAAATTTATCTGACAGTTTAATATTAACTGCTAAAAAACTAATTATTTTAGATTTCTTTTTTTACTACTTGAGTAGTACCACTAATAGTGAAATTTAAGGAAGAAGTTATGAATATCATATTTTGGAAAAAATTAATTATCGATATTTTTTAACTGAAATTATACATTATACTAATATTTACCACTTTGGATATTTTTTTCCTTTATGTAAATATTATAATTTTTGTATAATTTCTTTCAATTTTGATAAAAAGAAAATTTCTATTATTAATATTATTAAGTAATATCATACAATTTTATTTTGTACTAATAAATAATTTTTTAAATATAAGAAAAAAATTAACCAATACTTTCTGATGATCCTCCAATTTGGATTATTATTTTTTTATTGTTTCTTTGTGGTAATTTGATTGAACCTTCAAAAGATTGACGTAATTTTTTCATGGCATTTTTTTCCAGTTGTCGAACTCTTTCTGCGGAAATGCCATATTTTTTAGCTAAATCCTGTAATGTTGTTTTATTATCATTATTTAGCCAACGAGCATGAATAATATGATGACTTCGGGAATCTAAATTTTTCATTGCATCGTATAGTTTAATAGATGCTTGATTATTCCAATTATCTTGTTCAAGAGATTCAGAAAAAACAGAACTTTTATCTTCTAAATAGAGAATAGGAGCCATTACTGTTTTTTTATCTCCCGCACTTTCATCTGAAACTAGATCTAAAGTCATATCCTGAGCGGACATTCGTGATTCCATTTCACGCACTGTCTTACTTGATACTCCTAATTCACGAGCTACCATATCCACTTCAGCTTGATTAAACCAACCTAAGCGTTGTTTTGTTTTCCGTAAGTTAAAAAATAATTTTCTTTGTGCTTTAGTAGTAGCTACTTTCACAATCCGCCAATTACGTAATATATATTCATGTATTTCTGCTTTAATCCAATGAACTGCAAAAGAAACTAGCCGAACTCCTACCTCAGGATTAAATCGTCGTATAGCTTTCATTAACCCAATATTTCCTTCCTGAATAAGATCCGATTGACCTAACCCATAACCAGAGTAATTACGAGCTATATGAATAACAAAACGCAAGTGAGATAAAATTAAAAATTTTGCAGCTTCCAAATCACCATGATAATATAATTTTTGTGTTAATTTAATTTCCTCTTCTACAGATAACATTGGATAATAGTTTGACATTCTGATATAAGAGTCTAAATTTCCTAATGGGGAAATCGGTAAAAATTTTATTTTTTTAATCATTTATCCCCCTTATCTGAATTTTATTATATATTTTTATAAATAAAGTTCTAATTATTAGATTAGAATATTAAAATTAATGAATATTATGAACTTATATTTTCATCATTTTATCTTTTTTATTTATAAATACGATAATTATTATTTAATAATTTCCTATGATACGATAGGGATTCTATCTTGTTACTAATGAAAATTTTAAGTATTAGAAAAAAAAGTATCATAATATTTTAATATTAATCTTCATAAAATCTTAATTGATTGGAAATTTTTATAAAAATAATTTCCTTAATGAAAAATAGTGAAAAAATTACTTACTCATATTAATATAATTGAAGAAAAACTTGATATCTAATTTTTTTTCGAAAAATTATTGATTAATATTAAATATATTTTTCAGTAAAAATATATATAAAAATTATTAATTATTGACGAATTAATATTTAATTAAAAAATAACAATATATATAATTATTTATAATAGTGGACTTTTGTTTCCATTACTAGTTTTAAGTAGAACAGGATAAAAAATGATACGTTCAAAAAAAATTAGAATTATTGGAGGATATTGGCGTAGTCGAAAATTAACACTTACTCCTAATTCTTTATTACGTCCAACTACTAATAAGATAAGAGAAACAATTTTTAATTGGATAACACATGTATCTCATCTTCAATATGCACATTGTCTTGACTGTTATGCTGGTAGTGGTGCTCTTGCTATTGAGGCTTTATCACGTAATGCTCAAACAGTAACTTTATTAGAAAAAAATAAATATTCCTTTATCCAAATAAAAAAAAATTTAACAGATCTTGGAATATCTTTTCCTAATCCTCAAATTAAAATAATTAATACTAATACATTAAGCTGGTTATCTAAAACAGGAATGCCATTTAATATAGTGTTTATAGATCCTCCATTTCGGAGTAACTTAGGAGAAAAAACTATTCAAATACTAGAAAAATATAAAAGATTAACACATGAAGCGTGGATTTATGTTGAAAAATCTATTAATTCTCCCATGTATAACTTACCTCCTAATTGGTTACTGTATAGAAAAGGAAGTACTCGTCAAGTATCTTATAGTTTATATTATCGTAGTTAATAAATAATATTAATTATTTTTTAATAGATGGAAAAGGTAAAATATTGATATTATTACCTCTCTGAGTGAAACGTTTATTTCTATTTTCTGTAACAATATCAATGCGAATAACTGCCTGTACCGGTATATAACTACGAGTAACATTCGTAAATTCACTTTTTAATTTTTCTGCTACCGGATCTACTAATACTGCAGAGTGTGTAGTAAATATAAAATCTCCAATTTCTATAAATCCAAATAAACTACTATTGGATAATTGACGTACATATAGCTGATAATTTTTACTATTATTCATAAACTGTATGCGATATACTACTTGTTCACGTCCCATATAATCTCTCTCAAAAAATTTTTTTATAAAAATAAAAAATAAGTAGAAAGATAACTATATCGTAGATTTACGATATAATTTCTTTTTTTGTTATCAGTAGATATTTAGTATTTTTATACTAAAGAATTATTTTTATCTATAAATAATCCCAATCCTCCAATATTTACCCTGCTACTATAAACATAAATTTCACTTATGTTAGTAATAAACAAAATATAACTACTCTTGTACTTTAGATATTTTATCTATTAATACTTATTGTTATTGCTAAGTATCATTTACTTAATTTTTCATTTTATTTTTCAATGAATTATTAATCTTTAATTTTTATTGTTCTTTCGGTACTATTTTATAGTAATCTAATTTTTAGTTGAACAAAAAAATGATAAGTAATGAATGTTAATCTAAACCTAAATTTAATTTATTTTAAGACATAGTAATTACTATGAATTAAAATATCTAAAATTTACTATTATAATATTTTATATTCACTTAATTACTATATTATTAGATAGAATAAATGTCCATTATAATTTTTTTTTTAATAAACTAATATTTTTAATATTAAATCGTACTAATTAATTCTGTTAATCACTAAAAATTAATTATTTATTACTTAATGTTAATAAAAAAAATTGGTTTTGCAAGAATTTCGAAAAGTATTTTCTGATAAAAAATTTTGTCTTCTTGTTAATTGAAAAGTACTTTTTATTTTTGAAAGAATTGTACTATTGATGACTAAATATTATACTCTCTTAAAAGAGCATCAATTTGTGGTTTTCTTCCTAAAAATCGGTGAAATAATATTGTTATATCTTCTGAACCCCCAGAGTTTAAAATTTTTTTCAAAAAATCTTGTCCCGTCTCTCTATTAAAAATTCCTTCTTTTTGAAATCTAGAATAAGCATCCGATGCTAATACTTTAGACCATAAATAACTATAATATCCTGATTGATAACCATCTGCAAAAATATGACTAAAAGTATGTTCCATACGATACCATTCAGGATAATTTATAATACTGACCTGTTGTCGCACTCTTTTTATTATAGAAAATATTTGTTGGTCAACATTTATCGTAGATTTTACTTCCGTATGTAGAAGTAAATCTATTAAACTAAATTCTAATTGTCGTAAAAGAAATAAAGATGATTGATAATTCTTAGTTGATAATAACTGATCTATTAATTGATTAGAAATAGGCTGTCCTGTTTTATAGTGTCCAGATATTAAACTTAAAACTTGTGGTTCCCAACACCAATTTTCTAAAAATTGACTAGGAAATTCTACTGCATCTAACGGTATACCATTAATACCAGATACTCCTAAAGTGTCTACTTTCGTTAATATAAGATGTAAAACATGACCAAATTCATGAAATAACGTAATAATCTCTTGATGAGTTAGTAAAGAAGGATGGTGGGAATTTTCTGAAGGTCGAAAGTTAGTAGTTAAATAAGCAACAGGTTGTTGTATTTGTCCAGTAGATCTTTTCATCCTATTTACACCTACATTCATCCATGCACCATTGTTTTTGTTTGATCGAGAAAAAAGATCTAGATAAAAACTTCCACAAATTTGAAAATTTTCCCCCAAAATATCAAAACATCGTACATCCTGATGCCAAATATTTCTATTATAACGTTCTCGAATAGTAATTCCAAAAATTTTTTTCACTACTTTAAACATTCCATTTAAAACTTTTTCTACTGGAAAAAATGAACGAATAATATCTTCATTTATTCCATAAAGATAATGTTTTTGTTTTTCACTATAAAAAGCAATATCCCAAGGTTGTAATTCATTTATATTATAAAAATTTTTACTAAATTCTTTTAAAGAAGATAATTCTGCTGAAGCTTTAGGTTTGATACGGTGTACTAGTAAATTTAAAAATTGAATAACTTCTTGAACATTCGATGCCATATTAGATACGATAGCTTTCTCTGCATAACTATCAAAACCTAATAATTGAGCTAATTCATTACGCAACCTCAATTTAGTTGCAATAATTTTACTATTATCCCATTGACCAGCATTTGGACCTTTATCAGAAGCTCGTGTATTGTAAGCCCAATATATTTCTTCCCGAAGCATTCTATTATTACACCTACTAATTACAGATAAATAAATAGGAAAATCAAGGGTTAGTAACCATCCTGTTAAATTATTTTTTTTAGCATTTTGCTTAATTAAAGATAATGATTTTTTAGAAATTCCCTCTAATTTCTCTGGATTAATAATTAATTTTTTCCATGCCTGGGTTGCATCCATTATATTATTGCTATAATGTAAGCTGAGATTTGACAGATGTACTACTATTTCTTTATATCTAATTTTTTTATTTTTGGTTAATTCAATTCCGGAAAGTTGAAAATCTAGTAAGGTGTTTTCTATAGTTTTCTTTTTTTCAATATTCAGATATTGATAGTTATTATTATATTTAACATTCAACCATGCATGATAAAGTTGTCTATGTTGTCCTAACCATGTTTCATATTCCGATATTAAGGATTGACATAGTTGAAAAATTTTTCTTAATTTCAGAGTATTATTTACTGAATTTAAATGTTGCATTGGAAAGATAATTCGATGTAAATCCGAACTTAAATCTTGTAAGGGACTACATAAATTGACCCACGTATAATAATTATTTTGTGATAAAATTTTATTTATTTTATTCCGGCAATAACATAAAAAAATAGTAATAGCAGATAGCATATTTTCAATATTAATTATTGAAAATGGAGGAAAAATAAATTTTTTTAATAAAGGATTAGTCATTAATAATTCTGAGAACCAAAGTAAAAAATTTTTTGCGAATATTATTTATGAATATTGGAAATAAGTTTATATTATAAGTTAATATTTTGATAAATGTTATTATTTAATTTTTAATTTCAATAGGATTCAAAATGAAAAAAATGATGTACTGTCATTACCTTCAACAAAAATTAGAAGGTCTACATTATTATCCTTATCCCGGTAACTTAGGACATCTTATTTATAATAATTTTTCTAAAGAAGCTTGGTTAAAATGGTTAACTATGCAAACTAAAATTATAAATGAAAATAATCTCAATATGTTAAACAATGAAAATAGAAAATTCATAAAAAATCTGATGATTAATTTTTTCTTTATAGAATATATGTAATTTTTACTATTTGTATTTCATTGTTGGTTTTTGAAAATATAGTTTTCTAATACAAATGAAACTTATCAGTAAATATGTAATGAAATATGTAAAATTTTTTCATTAATAGAAAGATGAATTATTATTACTGACAATTATACTAATTAAAGTAATCTGTAGTATAATTTTAGTATTAATAATTATTTAAATTATCACTTGTTTTAGAAAAACTAAAAGTAAAGTTACCATTTTTATATTTTTACCAAAATACTTTTTAACCAATTTTAAAAACATTTATATTAGATATTTTCAGCATAAGAGAACTAACGATATATTATGATAACTACAGTCTATAATAAGACTCATTTTTTTATTTTTTACTAAAATACATCATTACTAATAATACCAGAATAAAAAATTTTATTATAAAATTTTTACTTTCATTGAGTTGAAAAACAAACATCGTTGATTAAATTATGCGTATCTATTAGATAATCTGTCTTACTGATTTTATCAGTGCATCTTCTATTACAAAATAAGGTCATTTTTATAAAGGATAAATTAACTAAATCTTAGTATTTTATTATATATTTTTTGATTACAATTATCAACCCATTATGCAATATTTGATAATTAGAAAAAACTATTAATACTCAATAATCATTATATCTATTATTTTAGTAAAATTAGTTATAATAAATATTAATAGTTTGTATTCATTAATTCTTTCGGTAATTTAAATATTATTTTTTCTGTCTTACCTTTCATTTCTTCAATATGAAAAATATTAAATTTCTTTAAATATTGAATAACCTTATTTACTATATCTGATGGAGCAGATGCTCCAGCTGTTATTCCAATAGATTTTACTAATGGTGTAAACCAGTTAGACTGTATATCATGCACTGAATCAATTAAATATGCATTTTTACCTAAAGTTTTAACTACTTCTACTAAACGAGTAGAATTAGATGAATGAAATGAACCAACTACTAATACTAGATCAGATTGTTCAGCTAATTGACGTACTGCTTGTTGTCTATTAGTGGTAGCATAACAGATATCAGTTTTACGAGGTCCTTCTATTTTCGGAAAACGACGATGAAGAGTATTCACAATTTCTGATGTCTCATATACTGATAGAGTAGTTTGGGTAATAAAACATAAATTATCTTTATTTTTAACCTTTAACTTATAAATGTCCTTAATAGATTGGACGAGGTAGATTCCTCCTTTAGAATTACTATAGTGTCCTAAAGTACCTTCTACTTCTGGATGTCCAGCATGACCAATAAAAATTACTTCTTTTGCTTTTATACTTGCTCTTGTAACTTCATTCTGTACTTTTCTCACTAATGGACAAGTTGCATCAAATAAAATTAAATTTTTCTTTTTTGCTAATATCCTAATTTTATTGGAAACTCCGTGAGCAGAAAATATTAAAATTGATCGTTCTGGGATTTTCGATAAATTTTTTATAAAAATAACTCCTTTTTCTTGAAGACAATTTACTACATGAGTATTATGTACTATTTCATTATATACATAAATGGGATTACCCCATATTTCTAATACTCGTTCTACTATCTTTATAGCTCTTACAACTCCAGCACAAAATCCTCGAGGATTTGCTAAAAAAATATGCATTAACTTCTTCTCGTCAATAAATAGAGATTAAATTTTATCTCTAATAAAATCATTAAAAATCCACCTATACAAATAGATATATCTGCGATATTAAAGGTTAAAAAATTCCATTTCATAATAAAACAATGAATAAAATCAATTACAGATCCGTATATAATACGATCAGATAAATTACTTAATCCACCACCAACTATTAGTGCTAAAGCTATATTATTCCAGAAATAATCCAGGTTATTGGAATTTCTAGCAATGATTATTAGTAATAATATTATAATAAATAGGATAATTATTATCCAAAACCAATAGAGAAATTTATTTTTAGCTACTAAATAACTAAAAAAACTACCATAATGAGAAGTATATAAAATATTAATTTCAGGATAAAACCATACTTTTTCTTTCAAATTAAAATAATATTTAATCCATTGTTTACTAAAAAAATCTATACAAAATATACTGGATATAATCCATAAGTAAGGAAAATAAAAATTAATATTTTTCATACAAAAAAACGTGTTTCTCCTGGTCCTATTATATTTATTACACATCGACTACATATATCAGGAAAATTAACATGTTTTCCTATATCTTTTGTATAATGCCAACAACGCAGACATTTTTTACCTGGAGCATTATATAAAATAAACTTTAAATTTGTTATTTTATCGCTTGTATATGCTCCTTCTGGAGCTAGATCATAAGTTAAAATTTTCGTATTAGAAGTCATTAAAAAAAATTTTAATTCTTCTCCTAATTTTTTTAATTTTTCTTCTATTAAGTCAGATACATATAATATAATTATTGAAGATAATAAATCCTTAATTTTGTTATTAGCTCGCATTAATTCATGAACTTTGTGCACTTCATTACGAATAATAATTAAATCTTTCCAGAAAGAAGTATCAATAAAATTATCTTGATTAAAATATAATTGAGAAAACCATTCTTCTGTAAATACATATTTAGATCGTTTTCCAGGAATCATACCCCAGATTTCATCTACGGTAAAAGATATAAGAGGAGCTAACCATCGTACCATAAATTCTAGTATATAGAACATAGTGGTTTGACCACTACGTCGTAATAAACTATTTTTTTGACTAGTATACTGTCTATCTTTAACTATATCTAGATAAAAAGAACCAAGTTCTAATGAACAAAATTGCATTAAATTTTGAACTACTTTATGAAAGTCATAATTTTCATAAGCAGTAATAATATTATCTTGGGTAATTTGTGTTTTTTCGAGCATCCATCGATCTAATCCTATCATATTTTGTAATTTTACTAGGTGAATATTAGGATCAAAATCATTTATATTTGCTAATAAAAAACGTACTGTATTACGAATACGACGATAAATATCTATAGAACGATTAATACTCTCCTGAGAATAAACTATTTCCCGAGTATAATCTGTAGACGCAATCCATAATCTAAGAATATCACTACCAAATTTATTCATTATCTCTTTAGGACTAATAGTATTACCTAAACTTTTAGACATTTTTTTTCCCTGACTATCTACTACAAAACCATGTGTTAATATATTTTTACAAGGTACTTGATTATTTATAATGGTAGAAATTATTAGGGAAGACATAAACCATCCTCGATATTGATCAGACCCTTCACAAAAAAGATCTACCTGCTCTATTTTTGGTTGGTGAGAAAATTTTGTTAAAAAATTTATATGAGTAGAACCAGAATCAAACCATACATCCAGCGTATCTAATACTTTTATGTATTTTTGAGCATCATTTTCTCCTATTAAAGATGCAGTACTTAAATCCCACCAAGCTTGAATACCTTTATCTTCTACTGATTTTGCTACTTTATCTATTATAGATAAAGTATTTGGATGTAACTGTCCATTATTTGGATTAATAAATAAAGGCAATGGAATCCCCCAAGTACGTTGTCGAGAAAGACACCAGTCTGGTCTAGAAGTCAGTAAATTACTCATTCTATTTTTTCCCCATTTGGGGTGCCATTGTATTTTACTTATTTGGTTTACTAAATTTTTTCGGAGCTGTTGGTGTTCTATATTAAGAAACCATTGACTAGTGGTACGAAAAATAATAGGTTGTTTATGTCTACAACAATAGGGATAACTATGCTGAATGTTTTCTATTTTTAATAAAATTTTTTGTTTGAGGAGAATATTTATAATAATTGGATTAGCTTGAAATATTAAAATGCCATCTAAATCAGGATAAGTATTATATTTATAGGTACCATTAGGTTCAATTATATTTGCTAAATTAAGTTGATAATTACATCCAACTATATAATCTTCTAGTCCAAGACTGGGAGCTATGTGCACAATTCCAGTTCCATCTTTTAAACTTACATGGTTGGATAATACTATAGGAATATCATAATTCATAAAAGGATGATGTAAGTGAAGGTATTCTAGTTCATTTCCAGAAACTTCCCCTATGACTTTCCAGTTCTGGATATTTATGCGATGTAAAAATTGATCTCTTAAATTTTTGGCTATAATTATAGCCTTATCTGTAATTTGTATTAGTTGATAATATGCATCATGATGAACTCCCACTGCTTTATTAGCTGGTAAACTCCATGGAGTAGTAGTCCAAATAACTAATCCAATAGGACCTATAACATTATCTACCTTAAATATAGATTTAATTTTTTCTCTATTTTTTACATAAAAAACTACATCAATAGCCTGTGAAAATTTTACTTCATATTCTACTTCTGCATCTGATAATGCAGATTCACATTTAATACACCAATATACTGGTTTATAACCTCGAAGAATATAATCTTGAGAAATTAGTTTTGCTAATAATCTTATTATGTTAGCTTCAGTAGAAAAATCCATAGTCAGATATGAATTTTTCCAATCTCCTACTACTCCCATTCTGATAAAATCTTGTTTTTGAATATTAACTTGTTCTATTACATATGAACGACAGGCTTGTCTAAAATTTTCTGCTGTTACTGTATTATGATCTGGTTTTCCTAAAATTTGTTCTACTTTTAATTCAATAGGTAATCCATGACAATCCCACCCAGGAATATATGGGGAATCAAAACCACATAAACCTTTTGATTTAATAATAATATCTTTAAGAATTTTATTCACTGCATGACCCATATGAACAGATCCATTAGCATATGGAGGACCATCATGAAGAATAAATAACGGTTTTCCTTTTTTAGCAGAACGAATTAATTGATAAAGATTATCTTGATCCCATTTTTGAAGTATCTTAGGTTCCTTTTGAGCAAGATTTGCTCGCATTGAAAAATTAGTGGTAGGAAGATTTAATGTTGATTTAAAATCATTTTTCATGAAAAATTTATAATCTCTTGTATTAAACAAATTGAACTATTTACACTAACATAATTAATATTATATTACTTAACATATATTTTTATTAATTTTTTTAGTGTAAAGAAAAATTAATAATTTTCTATAATTTTATTATTAATTCATGTAAAATAATTACTAATATTGATTAAGTTATAATTACTCTTGGAGGAAAAAAAGTTATTTAATGTCTTTGAAAGAATTTTGTCTAAAAAGTATATAACTAATTATGAATAATTGTATTTCTGATATTAAATAATAATTTTTATCCATCAAAATATTATTGTATCTTATAAAAGAAAATTGATAAACTAAAACAATACTGCATACTTTTTTTTTTAAAAAAACAATTAAGGATATTCAACCTTGGCTAATATAAAATCATCTAAAAAAAGAATAATTAAATCAGAAAAAAATCGTCAACATAATGTTAGTCAACGTTCTATGTTACGAACTTTTATTAAAAAAGTTTATTTTGCTATAAATACAGGAAATCAATTATCAGCTATTAAGGCTTTTAATATTATGCAATCTATTATAGATAGACTAGCTACCAAAGGATTAATACATAAAAATAAAGCCGCTCGTCATAAATCTCACTTAATGAAACATCTTATTAAGATGTAAAACAAAAGATAAATAATACGACTATTTATCGAGTTAGATCATCAAAAAATTTTTTTACACCTTCAAAAAAAGTTCTTGATCGGGGACTATTCTGTTCTCCTGAATGATAATTCAGAGTTTTCTCTAATTCATGTAACATTCTTTTTTGGTTCTCATTTAAATTAACCGGAGTTTCAACTACAATTTTACATAATAAATCTCCTGTAAATCCTCCTCGTAATGATTTTACTCCTTTTCCTCTCATCCGAAATAGTTTTCCAGTTTGAGTTTCTGCCGGTATTTTAATTTTGATACGTCCACCTAAAGTAGGAACTTCTATTTCTCCTCCTAGAGCAGCCATACCAAAACTAATGGGAACCTCACAATACAGATTATTTTTATCTCTTTCAAAAATAGGATGTTTTTTTACTGCAATTTGAACATATAAATCTCCGGATGGAGATCCACCCTCGCCTGCTGATCCTTTTCCTGATAACCGAATACGATCTTCATTATCTACTCCAGCAGGAATTTTTACTGAGATAATTTTATTTTTTTCGATTTTTCCTTGTCCTCGACAAGATAAACATGGATCTTTAATAATTGTACCTTGTCCTTGACAATAGGGACAAGTTTGTTGCACAGTAAAAAATCCTTGACGTAAGTGAATTTTACCTTTTCCTTGACAAGGTGAACATTTTCCTGGAGTAGTTCCTAATTTACAACCCTTTCCTTGACAAAAAGAACATTGTTCAAATGTTGGAACACAGATTTCTTTTGTGATCCCCCGAACAGCTTCTTCTAAAGTCAGACTAATATTATATTGTAAATCAGCACCTCTAGCAGCGCGTTGTTGACGACGATTACTTCCAAAAATATCTCCAAATACTTCTCCAAAAATTTCACTAAAATCAGTAGTAGAGGTACTAAATTCAGTTTCATAATTTGATTGACCTTGTTCAAATGCAGCATGTCCATATTGATCATATGACGCTCTTTTTTGAGAATCAGTTAATATTTCATATGCTTCTTTCACTTCTTTAAACTTATTTTCTGCATCTTTATTACCCGGATTACGATCCGGATGATATCTCATAGCTAATCGTTTATAGGCTTTTTTAATTTCTCGTTCATCTGCTGATTTCGAAACGCCTAAAATTTCATAATAATCTTTTTTTGCCATTTCGAATATCCTACTATCCTTAATATAATTAAAGGGATACTACAAATACAGATCTAGATACTTATGCCTAAATTATACTACTAAAATTAGTAGTTAAATAATCATCCTGTATTCATCCATGCAAAATCAAGATAAAATTTTTTATTTTTTATTTTTATCTTTATCTTCTTTTATTTCTTCAAATTCAGCATCTACCACTTCTTTATCTTTTGGTTGTTTAGTCTGGGTTGATTCTTTTTTGACAGACTTATCTTGTGATGTTTCTTGTTTGTTCTGCACTTCTATTAATTTACTTGAGACTTGTATTAAAGATTGTATTTTAGCTTCTATTGAAGTTTTATCTTCTCCTTTAACTACTGCATTTAATTCTTCTAATGCTATTTCAATTTTTTTCTTATCATCAGGATGTAACTGATTTCCTACTTCTTTCAATTGTTTATCAGTGCTATGTGATAAATGATCTGCTTGATTTCGTAATTGTACTAATTCTTCAAATTTACGATCGGATTCAGCATGTTTTTCAGCATCTTGAACCATATTTTTTATTTCTGATTCATTTAATCCGGATGAAGCTTTGATAACAATTTTTTGTTCTTTTCCACTCTTCTTATCTTTTGCTGAAACATGTAAAATACCATCAGCATCAATATCAAAAGTTACTTCAATTTGTGGAATTCCCCTGGGAGCTGAAGATATTCCATCAAGATTAAATTGACCTAACGATTTATTATCCGTTGCACGTTTACGTTCTCCTTGTAATACATGAATAGTAACAGCAGATTGGTTATCTTCTGCAGTAGAAAACACTTGACTATGTTTAGTAGGAATAGTAGTATTTTTACTAATCAGTGAAGTCATTACTCCTCCCAACGTTTCAATTCCTAATGATAAAGGAGTAACATCTAATAATAATACATCTTTCACATCTCCAGCTAATACTCCTCCTTGAACTGCAGCACCTACTGCTACTGCTTCATCTGGATTAACATCTTTGCGTGCTTCTTTACCAAAAAAAGCAGCAACTTTTGCTTGTACCATTGGCATTCTCGTCTGTCCGCCTACTAATATTACATCATTAATCTCTGTCACCGATAATCCGGCATCTTTTAATGCAATTTGTACTGGTTCAATAGATTTATTAACTAAATCTTCTACTAAAGATTCTAATTTTGCTCTAGTTACTTTAATATTTAAATGTTTTGGACCCGTAGAATCAGCAGTTATATATGGTAGATTAACATCAGTCTGTTGTGCAGAAGAAAGTTCTATTTTTGCTTTTTCTGAGGATTCTTTTAAACGCTGCATTGCTAAAGGATCATTACGCAAATCAATTCCCTGATCCTTTTTAAATTCTGATACTAAGTAGTTGATAAGACGACTATCGAAATCTTCTCCGCCTAAATGAGTATTTCCATTAGTAGCAAGAACTTCAAAAGTTTTTTCTCCATCGACATTATCTATTTCAATAATAGAAATATCAAAAGTACCTCCTCCTAAATCGTAAACTGCAATAGTACGATTACCTTTTCTTTTATCTAAACCATAAGCTAAAGCTGCTGCAGTAGGTTCATTAATAATACGTTTCACATCAAGTCCTGCAATTCTACCTGCATCTTTAGTAGCTTGTCGTTGTGCATCATTAAAGTAAGCAGGAACAGTAATTACCGCTTCACTAATAGATTCCCCTAAGTAATCTTCAGCTGTTTTTTTCATTTTTTTTAAAACTTCTGCCGAAATTTGAGGAGGTGCCATTTTTTTTCCTTTAACATCTAACCAAGCATCACCATTGTCCGCACTTATAATTTTGTATGGCATAATATTTACGTCACGTTGAACTTCTTCATCTTTAAATTTTCGTCCAATTAGACGTTTAATAGCAAATAATGTATTTTGTGGATTAGTTATTGCCTGACGTTTTGCCGGCTGACCTACTAGGGTTTCGCCTTCTTGAGTAAAGGCAATTATGGAAGGTGTAGTTCGATCTCCTTCAGCATTTTCTAACACTCTTGGTTTTCCACCTTCCATAAGGGCCACACAAGAATTTGTAGTTCCTAAGTCAATACCAATAATTTTACCCATATTAACGTCTCCACTCCATTCATCGTCCATATAGCTGTAACCTTTTATAAATGGGCTGTTCGTATAAATACCCATAATGTTTTTAAAGGTTCAATAATTTAATACTTAAAAAGTGGGGCTCCTTTTGAGTTGATCAAGGGGTTAATCAAAAAAAATTTTTCTTAAAAAAAATATTTTTTTCGATTTTATCAAAACTATTAGTGATTTTTTTGATTGTTAAAATTTCTTCAATATTTTAAAATACTAAATTAAATTTGGAATTGTTTATCTAATTCCATATTATAATTTATGTTGAGTTAAATTATAAATAATCTATTTACTTTTTTTATCTTCCTGTTATTTAATAGATTAATATTACAAGGATAATGCAACAAAATGTCTGAATACTTTTTTACTTCTGAGTCTGTATCTGAAGGTCATCCTGACAAAATTGCTGATCAAATTTCTGATGCAGTATTAGATGCAATAATAGAAAAAGATTATCATGCACGTGTCGCCTGCGAAACCTACGTAAAAACTGGAATGGTTTTAGTAGGAGGTGAAATTACTACTACAGCCTGGATAGAGATAGAAGATATTGTTCGGGATACAGTACGAAAAATTGGTTATATTCACTCAGACATGGGTTTTGATGCTAATTCATGTGCAGTAATTAATACTATAGGAAAACAATCTGCAGACATTAATTTAGGTATTAATAATTCTCAATTATGGAAACAAGGAGCAGGAGACCAAGGAATAATGTTTGGCTATGCAACTAATGAAACCGATGTATTGATGCCAGCTCCATTAACTTACGCTCATCGTTTGGTTAAAAGACAATCTGAATTACGAAAAATGAAAATTCTTCCTTGGTTACGTCCAGATGCAAAAAGTCAAGTAACCTTGAAATATAATAGTGGAACAATTATGGGAGTAGACACAATAGTTTTTTCTACTCAACATAGTGAGGAAATAACATATCTTCAGCTTCAGGAAGCAATTATGGAAGAAATTATTAAACCGGTATTTCCTTCTCACTGGTTAAATAATCATACTAAATATTTTATCAATCCTACTGGAAGATTTGTCATTGGTGGTCCTATGGGTGACTGTGGATTAACAGGTCGTAAAATTATTGTAGATACTTATGGTGGGATGGCTCGTCATGGAGGTGGGGCATTTTCTGGGAAGGATCCTTCTAAAGTGGATAGATCCGGATCATATGCAGCTCGTTATATAGCAAAAAATATTGTAGCAGCAGGATTAGCTGATCGATGTGAAATTCAACTATCGTATGCTATTGGAATATCGGAACCCACTTCTATTATGGTAGAAACTTTTGGAACAGGTAAACAATCTAATCAACATTTAATTTCTTTGATTCGTAAGTTTTTTGATCTTCGACCATATGGAATTATAAGTATGTTAGACTTGTTACAACCTATATATCGTGATACCGCTTGTTATGGACATTTTGGAAGATCTCATTTTCCATGGGAAAAAACAGACAAAATAAATTTGTTTCAAGAAATATCAAAAATTTAAATACGTAAATATTACATAGTAATGTATTAGTTAAAGTAATTTAATGAATTTTAGAAAATTTTCATTGAAAAAGTTGGTAGTTCATAATATTGGTTTAATTGAGAGTAAAATTTAAAAATATTTTAATTATTTTTTTAATAAAGATAACCTAAAGGAGGAGTTTTCATTGAGACTCCTTATCAAATACATTAAATACTCATAATAAATACAGAAGACAATAGTGTAACATTAATAAATAATTATGAAAAATAATATGGAAGAAAAATCATTTATTGAATACTAATAAATGATAAAAATTAGATATTTTAATATAAACTAAAAAAAGAAACTAGGTTTACTCTTTGACGATTATATTAATGACAAAATTTAAAAAAAATTTATATGAAAATCCAGAACATATATTTCTAACATGAAATTGCTTATGAAAGAAGAACTATTTCTATTCTCAAATATTAATTTGATTCCTTTGGTAATAATAATATTAAATATTTGAATATTATTTTCATACGAAAATATCTTCCTGTAAACTCAGAATTTATTTATGAAAATAATATTCTTGAACGATCGCAAAAATAATCACTTTAATAATTAATCAAATCCTGAGTTGACGGGAATGTAATGAAATAAATATTTCATTCTTATTAAACTCATGTAATTACTGCTAGTTTAGTAACAAACAAAAAACTATATAAGTTTTTTTGAATATATTCAGATATTATTTTTCCACTTGAAGATGGAAAAGAAGTATAATGAATTTTTCTTAGCAAGAATTTGACCTGGAGGATAAATTCTCAATAATTTTTTGGGAGGAATATCTGAATAAGTACCATTTTTATAAAAATATATTGAAATATTGCAATGAACTTAAGTTCTACTTGGAAAATAAATGAAGTAGTTGTAAGTTTAGATATTATTGGAGATAAATTAATATTACTAGTTAAACTGGACTACAACAAATTGAATAATGTTCATTTTCTATCATAGAAATAATAATGGATATGATCAAAAATAAAATTAATAATAAAGAATTTCATGAAATTTCAGACATTTTTAGCATTTGATTTTGGTACTAAAAGTATTGGAGTCGCTATAGGACAAACAATTACTAATACTGCAACTCCTTTACTATCTATTAATACTATTAATCATTGTCCCAATTGGTCTCAAATTAAGATCCATATATATCAATGGAATCCAGATAGAATTATCATAGGACTACCATTAAATATGGATGGTACTGAACAATCAGTAACTCAAGACAGTAGAAATTTTGCGCATCAAATAAAAATAAGATTTAAAATTCCTATTCAATTTCATGATGAAAGACTAACAACCATTGAAGCCCGTCATCAATTATTTCTAAAAAGAGGATGTAAATCTTTAACTAAATCCAATATAGATTCTCTTTCTGCGGCAATAATTTTAGAAAGTTTTTTATTGCAGATAAATAACCATTAATCTATCTATAGTTCAAAATAAAAATAATAGTATATTAGTCATGAAATGACTCTGAAAAATCAATATACAAGTATAAATAGTAAAAATTTTTCAATTTTCAAAAAAATAGATTAATAATCGAAAATAAAATTTTCAAAAAAATTATCGAAAATTTAGAAAAAAAACAGAAAATTACTAGTTGATTAAAAAAATAAAATAAGAAATATATTCTTTTACTATAGGACTTATCATTTCTGATCCTATGTTTGACTGTTATTTATTATTAATAAATAATTGAAGGACAAAATAATGAGAATGATATTTAACATGATAAAAAATATTATAGATTTATACATAATAATGTTACTACTGCGTTGTTGGATGCTTTTAGTATTAGACTATTTTTATAATCCTCTAGTTCAATTAGTTATAAAAATGACTCAATCTTTAGTACAGCCTTTACGATCTTTTCAACCTATTTTTTATAAAAATTTAGAAATTAATTCTCTTATAATAGCTTTTTTTCTAACATTTCTCAAATATTTTACTCTTCTTGTACTGGTAGAAAAGCAATATGAATTGATATTTATCAATATTTTTCTCATATCTATTCTTGGTTTAATTAAAATAACTGGATATTTACTAGTATGGATAATACTTTTAAAATGGTTCATACATGTAATTAGTCAAGGATATCATCCTATTCTTCATATTTTAACTCAACTTACGAATCCTATTCTAGATCCTATACGTAATCATATTACTAATATAGAAGAATTTGATTCTTCTCCAGTAGTAGCATTATTACTCATATATTTTTTTAATATTTTAGGATTTAATCTTTTTCCGAAATTATGGCCTATTTTATAAGAGTAAGATTCTTGGTTATAGAAAATTTTATTGATATATAAATCCAAAAATTAATTTTTTTTCGAAAAATAATAAGTAATAATAAATCATTCATGATTAAATAATAGATCTTTACAAAAAAAATATTTAGACAAATCTTCAAGACATAAATGATAAAAATGTGATTGATCTATGAAATCAAAAAAAAATGAAAATGTTATAATTTATTTTCAATAAAAAATTTAAAAAAATTTATATGAAAAAGAAAAGTTCTTCTCGTCAAAGACTTGCTAATATTATTCGTATCCTCAGTATAGATGCTATTGAAAAAGCTCAATCTGGTCATCCTGGAGCTCCTATGGGAATGGCAGATATTGCCGAAGTATTATGGAGGAAGTATTTAAATCATAATCCTAATAATCCAGCTTGGTGTAATAGAGATCGTTTCGTACTGTCTAATGGACATGCTTCAATGCTAATTTATAGCCTTCTTCATTTAACTGGTTATAATTTACCTCTAAGCGAAATAAAAAAATTTAGGCAATTATATTCTAAAACTCCTGGTCATCCAGAGTATTTACATACTCCTGGAGTAGAAACTACTACTGGACCTTTAGGTCAAGGTTTAGCAAATGCTGTTGGAATGGCTATAGCAGAGAAAACTTTAGCAGCACAATTTAATCAAAAAGAACATATCATAGTAGATCATTATACTTATGTGTTTGTAGGTGATGGGTGCCTTATGGAAGGTATTTCACATGAAGTATGTTCATTAGCAGGAACTTTAAAAATAGGAAAATTAATTGTTTTCTACGATAAAAATGGTATATCTATAGATGGACCAGTTTCAGGATGGTTTACAGATAATACAGCAAAAAGATTTGAATCTTATGGTTGGCATGTCATAAATAAAGTAGATGGGCATGACTCAGTCTCTATAAGTAAAGCTATTCAAGAAGCTAAAAATTTCATTTTTCAGCCCTCTATTATTATATGTACAACGATTATCGGTTTTGGATCAATAAATAAAGCAGGAACAAATAAAATTCATGGATCTCCATTAGGAACCGATGAATTAAAAATTACTAGAAATTATTTACAATGGTTTTATCCAGCTTTTTTTATTCCTAAAGAAATTTATGCTAAATGGGATGCAAAAGAAGTAGGTAGCAAAAAAGAAGAAATATGGAAAACAAATTTTTCTCAATATAAAAAATCTTTTCCTAAATTAGCAAGTGAATTTTTACGACGTCAACAAGATAGACTACCATCCAATTGGCATAAAAACGTGAAAAATTTTATTAAACAACTTCACAGACAACCAGATCATATATCCGGACGTCAAGCTTCACAAAAAACATTACATTTTTTAGGAAAAATGTTACCAGAAATTTTAGGAGGATCGGCAGATTTAACATCAAGTAATCTTACTTTTGTGACACAAAGTAAAGCTCTTCACAAAAATAATAATGGTAATTATATTCATTATGGTGTTCGAGAATTTGGAATGACTGCTATAGCAAATGGTATAGCTCTGCATAAAGGATTTTTACCTTATACAGGAACTTTTTTAATATTTGAAGAATATGCACGTAATGCAGTACGTATGGCTTCATTAATGAAAATTCATCAAATATTCATTTATACTCATGACTCAATTGGAATAGGTGAAGATGGACCTACTCATCAACCTATAGAACAATTAGCTAGTTTACGTATGACACCTAATTTAACTACATGGAGACCTTGTGATCAAGTAGAAACTGCAGTTAGTTGGAAATACGCGATAGAAAATCATGAAGGTCCTACAGCATTAATATTATCTCGTCAAATATTATATCAGCAAGAAAGATCTCTAGAACAAATTAATTATATTAATAAAGGAGCATATATTTTAAAAAAATCTCTTGAAAGACCTGATGTAATTTTAATAGCTACTGGTTCTGAAATACAATTAGCTACCTCTGCTTATATTTCATTAACTAATGAAGGATATAAAGTACAAGTAGTTTCGATGCCATCACCTGATGTATTTGATAAACAAAATGATGATTATAAACAAATCATTTTACCAACAAGGGTTATTGTACGTATAGCTATTGAAGCAGGTATTAAAGATTATTGGTATAAATATATAGGTTTGCATGGATCAATATTAGGAATAAATTCTTTTGGAAAATCTGGTCCTGCCAACAAAATTTTTTACCACTTTGGTTTAACAGTAGAAAAAATTATTCAAACAGTAAAAAAATTACTTCAAAACACAAAAAAATATTCATGAAAATAATGTAAGAAAATGATTAAAGTAATATATAATTTTTTAGGAAAAATTTTATTCTTATTTCTCTAAGAGATGATCGGTTATGTCTATCATAAAAATGATACATTTAAATTTATCAAAAAAAAGAGTTTTAATTCGGGCTGATTTAAATGTTCCTCTTAATAAAGAAGGCAGAATTATATCAGCAACACGAATAAATGCATTTATCCCTACTATTAAAATAGCACTAGAAAAAGGTGCTAAAATTATTGTAATGTCTCATTTAGGAAGACCTATAGAAGGTACATATCATAAATCCTTTTCTCTTATGCCTATTGTCAAAATATTACAACAACATTTTTCTTGTTCAATTCGTTTAGAAAATAATTATTTACAAGGATTACATATAGGTAACTCTGAATTAGTTATTCTAGAGAATGTAAGATTTAATAAAGGAGAAAAGCAAAATGACGAATTTTTAGCTAAACAATATGCCTCATTATGTGATGTTTTTGTAATGGATGCATTCGGAGCTGCTCATCGTAAAGATGCTTCTACATATGGAGTAATGAAATTTGTACCGATTGCTTGTACTGGACCACTATTAGAATTAGAATTAAAAGCTTTAAGTCAAGCGGTAACAAAACCACAAAGACCTATGGTAGCTATAGTAGGAGGATCAAAAATTTCGACAAAATTTGAGATATTAAATTATCTTAGTCAAGTTGCTGATAAAGTCATTATAGGGGGTGGTATTGCTAATACTTTTATTGCAATTGATAACCAAGTAGGAGAATCTTTATATGAACCAGATTTTATAGAAATCGCTAAAATATTACGAGATACCTATTATTTACCTATTCCAATAGATGTTCGAGTAGGATTAGAATTTTCTGAAACGTCTAAGTCAATATCAAAAAGAGTAACTCAAATAGAATCTAATGAAAAAATTATGGATTTTGGGGATAAAACTACTCAAATTATGATTGGAATTGTCAACAAAGCTAAAACTATTCTTTGGAATGGACCAGTAGGTGTTTTTGAATTTCCTAATTTTAGTAGTGGAACGAAAATGATAGTAGATGCTATTACAAAAAGTAATGCTTATTCTATTGCTGGAGGAGGAGATACTCAAGCTGCAATTGAATTATTTGGAGTAAAAAAATATATTTCTTATATTTCTACTGGAGGAGGTTCTTTTTTATCCTTTGTAGAAGGTAAAAAATTACCTGTTCTTACTATTCTAGAAGATATTTCTAAAAATTATCTTAATAAGACTATTATCTAATTATAAAATAACGAAATATTAATCTTTATCTTAAATAGAAAAATATACTAATTTATTCAAGGAATATTTTATGTCAAAAATATTAAATTTCGTTTTACCAGGTGTAATAACAGGCAGTAATGTACAAAAAATCTTTGAAATTGCTAAACATTATAAATTTGCATTACCCGCAGTTAATTGTATTGGCACAGATTCAATTAATGCAGTTCTTGAAACAGCTTGCAAAGTAAAATCACCTATTATTATACAATTTTCATATAATGGATCTATATTTTTTGCTGGAAAAGGACTGAAAAAAAATACAGTACAAACAGCAATACAAGGATCTATATCTGCAGCGCATCATGTTCATCAAATGGCAAAATATTATGGTGTGCCAGTTATTTTACATACCGATCACTGTTCAAAAAATTTACTTTCATGGATTGATGGTCTGCTAGAGGAAGGAGAATCGTACTTTCAAAAGACTGGACAACCATTATTTTCATCTCATATGATTGATTTGTCAAAACAATCTTTGAAAGAAAATATAGCTATTAGTAGTCATTATCTGACCAGAATGTCAAAAATAAATATGACACTAGAAATCGAACTAGGATGTACAGGCGAAGAAGAGGTAGGTGTAGATAATGATTCGGTACATACAGAATTATATACTAAACCTGAAGATATTAACTTTGCTTATGAAAAACTTAGGATAATTAGTAATAATTTTACTATAGCTGCCTCATTTGGTAATGTCCATGGTGTATATAGACCAGGAAATGTGAAATTAATGCCTAGTATTCTGAAACAATGCCAAACTTATGTAAGTAAAAAACATGGATTACCTCTTAATCCATTAAATTTTGTTTTTCATGGCGGATCAGGTTCATCTCTGAATCAAATTAAAGAATCTATTAATTATGGTGTAGTAAAAATTAATATTGATACTGATACTCAATGGGCTACTTGGCAGGGAATATTAAATTATTATAACCAAAATAAAGCATATTTACAAAGTCAATTAGGTAATCCTAATGGGGAATACTTGCCCAATAAAAAATTTTATGATCCTCGAAATTGGCTTCGAGCTGGACAAATAAGTCTCATAATACGTTTAAAAAAATTATTTCAACAATTTAATGCCATTAATCTTTTTTAATTCTATTTGTTTCATATTTTGACATATAAAATTATATGATTTTTACACAATATTTTCGTATAGAAAATAATAATATAATAAAAATTTTTAAATATGCAGCATTTTGGATGATGCATAATCATTCATTATTATTTAGTTACATAATTAATGTAATAGCTGCAATAGCAATAATATGTATTGGTATGGGTCTGGCTAGTTCTTTTTCGAAAAATATTAACAAAATATTTTTAGCCCGGCATCTTGATATTACAGTTGCTGATTTTTTATCAATGCTATTACGGTATAGTATTATTACTTTTTCTGTAACAGCAGCATTAAATCGCGTTGGAGTACAAACTGCTTCTATTATAACTGTTCTAGGTGCAGCAGGTTTAGCAGTAGGCTTATCATTACAAGGATCTCTATCCAATTTAGCAGCGGGAGTATTATTAGTAATTTTTAGACCATTACGAGTAGGAGAATACGTAGACTTAGGCGGAATTAATGGGATAGTGCAGCAAATTCAAATATTTTCTACTACACTTCTTTCAGCAGATGGAAAAACTATTGTTGTTCCTAATGGTAAAGTGATTGCTGGAAATATTATTAATTATTCTCGTGAACCAATCCGCCGATCTGAAATGATAATAAGAGTATCTATAAATTCAGATATTAAAAAAATAAAAGAAATTCTTACTAAGATAGTATATGCAGACTCACGAATTATTAAAGAACGTGAAATTATCATTAAATTACATGAAATTCACATTAATTATCTAAATTTTATTGTAAGATGGTGGGGACGAGGAAAAGAATTACAAAATATTTATTGGGATTTATTAGAAAAATGTCAATTAAGTCTTAGACAAGAGCAAAATAATAACAAAGAAGCATGATCAATTTAGGAGGATCATAGCTCATGAACAAAAATTACTTACAACAATTGGCAGCATGGGAAGCTATCAAGTATATTACTCCCAATTCCATAGTAGGAATAGGTTCGGGTAGTACAGTTAGTTACTTTATTACCGCTTTAAGTACAATTAAAAATCAAATAGAAGGTACCGTATCTAGTTCAAATGATTCTACTACTAAATTGAAAAGTTTAAAAATTCCTGTATTAAATTGTAATGATGTAGACTATATTCCTATTTATATTGATAGTGCAGATGAAATTAATAATAAATTACAGTTAATTAAAGGAAAAGGAGCTGCTCTCACTCAAGAAAAAGTTATTTCATCATTAGCAAAAATATTTATCTGTATTGCAGATTATAGTAAATTAGTAAATATCTTAGGAAAACAACATCCTTTACCTATAGAAGTAATACCTATGGCACGTTCCTATATTGCTCGAGAAGTAGTAAAGTTAGGAGGTTTTCCTCAATATCGTCCAGGAATTATTACAGATAACGGAAATATTATTATTGATATATATAATTTATGTATAGTTAATCCTATTGAAATAGAAGAGAAACTTACTATGTTAAGTGGTGTGGTTACTGTAGGGTTATTTGCTCGACGTAGTGCAGACATAGCTTTAATTAGTCATTTACATGGAGTGAATGTTTACCATAACAAAATATAATTTTTTGAAAATAAAAATTTTTTAGAAAAATTTTTTAATAATGAAAATCACTGTTTGAAATAAAACAAATTTAATTTTGAAATGAATGAATTTTAATTAAATGAAACTAATAATATAACGTAATAATATTGATAGTATAAAAATACTATACTGAATTCTAGTTAATAAGTATTATCTTACATAAGAATGTTCATTTTTTTTAAAAAAACAGAAAATTGTAATAAAGTAAAGAATGTATTTGACGTAAATTATTAGTATTCATAGATAACTTTTTCTATAAAAATTTTTTTTTGATAAAATTTACAAATTTAAATAAAAGATATGATTTTTTAATTAATTATAAAAATAATGATAAAATTTTTTTTCAAAACAAACTAAAATGATCAAACATACAATTTTATTCAAACAGCACAAAAAATGTGGTGCTACAATGGTAAATTTTCATAACTGGATTTTACCTTTACATTACGGTTCTCAAATAACAGAACATAAAGCTGTTCGAAATGATGCAGGTATGTTTGATATATCTCATATGGTAATAATAGATTTATATGGTTTGAATACAAACAAATTTTTACGGTATCTGTTAGCTAATGATATAGCTAAATTACAATTTCCCGGAAAATCTTTATATACTGGAATGTTAAATGAAGATGGAGGAGTTATTGATGATTTAATTGTTTATTTTATAGATGTAAATTATTTTAGATTAATAGTTAATGCAGCAAATCGTAGTAAAGATTTAGTATGGATTAATTATCATGCTCGTTATTTTCAAGTTTTTATGAAAATAAGAACAGATTTATCTTTGATATCTATACAAGGACCTAACGCACAAAAACAAATCCAGAAGATTTTTAGTTCACAACAACTAGCAGAAGTACAAAAATTACCATTTTCGCATGTACAAATTGATGAATTTTTTATTTCTTATACAGGATATACCGGAGAAAAAGGATACGAAATTGCTCTTCCCAAAAAAAATACAGTAGATTTTTGGAAACAATTAAAAAATTTGGGAGTAATACCTGCAGGATTAGGAGCACGAGATACATTACGAATTGAAGCTGGCATGAATCTTTATGGTAATGAGATAAATGAAAGTATTTTTCTTTTAGAAGCAAATATGGAACGAACAATTAGTTGGAAATATCCACGTAATTTTATAGGAAAAAAAGCTCTACAAATTAAAAAGCAAAAAACTAAATTAGTAGGATTATTAATGAAAGAAAAAGGAGTTTTAAGAAAAAATTTTTTAGTTCATTTTAGATACAAAAATTATTATACACAACTAGGTATAATTACAAGTGGAAGTTATTCTCCTACTTTAGGTCATAGCATAGCTTTAGCACGAGTACCAATCAATATTGGAACCTCAGCTGAAGTATATCTTCCTAATTATCTTCAATCTAAAAAAATGGTTTCTGTAGAAGTTACTAATCCTATTTTTGTTCGCAATGGATGTTCAGTTATAAAAAATTGTTAATTATAGAAGAATAGAAAATGACCAAAATTATCAGTAATTATAAATACCGACCCAGTCATGAATGGGTACAACGAATATCCCTGCAATCGAATATTTATATTATTGGTATTACTGATTATGCACAAAAATTACTCGGAGATATAGTATTTATTGAATTACCTATAGTTAATACAATTTTTAATATTGGCGAAGAATGTGCTGTAGCTGAATCAGTTAAAACTGCTAGTAGCATATATGCACCACTTACTGGAAAAATTATAGAAATTAATATCTTATTAAACAATAATCCAGAATTAGTTAATACTAATCCATATGACCAGGGATGGATATTCAAAATCGAATCTTGGAAAGATTATGAGCTAGATTTATTATTAAATGCAAGTGATTATCAAAAAAACCTTCAATAATTTTCAATAATCAATATTATTTCCAGAATATGATAAAATCTTTAAATCATCTAGAAGATAACTTTATATTAAGACATATTGGTCCATCTGGGAACCAACAAAAATCTATGTTATCTACAATCAAAATGTCTTCTCTTAAGGAATTAATTTCTGCTGTAGTTCCTCCAGAAATCCAGCTAACAAATATTCCTAATCTGTGTGATGCAGTACCAGCACATGTAGCTTTATCAGAATTAAAAATGATTGCTAAAAAAAATAAAATTTTTAAATCTTTAATTGGAATGGGTTATTATGGAACTATACTTCCTCAAGTAATTTTACGTAATGTATTAGAAAATCCGGGATGGTATACTGCTTATACTCCATATCAACCAGAAATTTCTCAGGGACGATTAGAAGCATTACTTAATTTTCAGCAAATTACTGTAGATTTAACAGGACTACCTATAGCTTCTGCCTCTTTATTAGATGAAGCTACCGCAGCGGCAGAAGCTATGTCTATGTCAAAACGGATTAGTAAAATAAAAAATAATAAATTTTTCATAGCTAATGATGTGCACCCCCAAACTATAGATGTCATAAAAACTAGAGCTAGTACGTTAGAAATTGACATTATTATAGATAATCCTGATAATGCTCTGATTTATCAAAATCAAATTTTTGGAATATTATTCCAATATATAGGTACGACCGGAAAAATACATAACTTTACATCTTTAATAGCTAAACTAAAAAAGAAACAAATTATTATTAGTGTAGCTGCAGATCTCATGTCTTTAGTTATTTTGAAAGGTCCCGGAACACAGGGAGCAGATATA
The DNA here is from genome assembly GCA_041941865.1 of Candidatus Dasytiphilus stammeri. Taxonomy (GTDB): domain Bacteria; phylum Pseudomonadota; class Gammaproteobacteria; order Enterobacterales; family Enterobacteriaceae; genus Dasytiphilus; species Dasytiphilus stammeri_H. The sequence continues at coordinate 215,295 of CP145873.1, read as the reverse complement.
GTTTTTGGTTCTGCACAACGATTTGGTCTTCCAATGGGATATGGAGGACCTCATGCAGCTTTTTATGCTACTCGCGAAGAATATAAACGATCTATGCCTGGACGTATTATAGGAGTTTCGCGAGACAAATTAGGAAATATTGCTTTTCGAATGGCTCTACAAACTAGAGAACAGCATATTCGTCGAGAAAAAGCTACTTCTAATATTTGTACTTCACAGGCTTTATTAGCTATAATAGCCGGTTTTTATGCGGTTTATCATGGTCCTAAAGGATTACAAAAAATTGCTACTCGCATAAATCGTTTAACAGATATTTTAGCTGTAGGTTTACAAATTGGAGGATTGAAGTTATTGCATCATACTTGGTTTGATACTCTAACTATTAAAGTAGAAAATAAAAATAATATATTATTACGTGCTCTAAAATTAGGAATCAATTTACGCTCTGATCTTAATCACGCTGTAGGTATCACTTTAGATGAAACTACTACTCGGCAAGATATAATGACATTATTTACTATCTTTTTAGAAGATGGACATGGATTAGATCCAATTATAATAGATCAGTATATCAAACAACAAAATTCAAGTATATCTTTACCTTTAGACTTATTACGTACTGAAGATATATTAACTCATATTATTTTTAATAGTTTTCATAGTGAAACAGCTATGATGCGTTATCTCCATACACTAGAATGTAAAGATATCGCTCTTAATTATTCAATGATTCCATTGGGTTCGTGTACTATGAAACTCAATGCTGCCGTAGAAATGATTCCACTTAGTTGGCCAGAATTTTGTGAAATTCATCCTTTTTGTCCTAAGAATCAAATAAAAGGTTATGTCAAATTAATACATCAGTTATGTAATTGGTTACAATTATTAACTGGATATAACGCCTTTAGTCTCCAACCTAATTCTGGTGCTCAAGGAGAGTATGCTGGTCTTTTAACCATTCGCCGTTATCATGAAAGTAGAAATGAAAACAATCGTAATATATGTCTTATACCTAATTCAGCTCATGGAACTAATCCAGCTTCAGCAACAATGGTGGGAATGAAGGTAATTCCTATTAAGTGTGATAATTATGGTAATATTGAATTAAATGATTTACTATGTAAAATAGAGCAATCAGGAAAGAATTTAAGTTGTTTAATGATAACTTATCCCTCTACTTATGGACTATTCGAAGAAAACATTCCTCAAATATGTCAACTTATTCATGATAATGGAGGACAAGTTTATCTAGATGGTGCTAATATGAATGCTCAATTAGGAATTACTAATCCTTGTACTATTGGTGCAGATGTTGCTCATCTTAATCTGCATAAAACTTTTTGTATTCCTCACGGTGGAGGAGGTCCGGGATTAGGTCCTATTGGAGTGAAAAAACATCTCATTAATTTTTTACCCGGTCATAAAATAATACAAATTAAGGGATTAATAAATTCTCAGAGTGCAGTATCTGCAGCTCCTTTTGGTAGTGCATCACTTTTTCCTATATGTTGGATGTATATTCGTATGATGGGTCACAAAGGATTAAGATTATCTAGTGAAATAGCAATACTCAATGCTAATTATATTGCTAAAAAAATAACTTCATCATATCCTATATTATATACAGGACGTAATAACCTTGTAGGACATGAATGTATAATTGATATCCGTCCTTTAAAATTTAAACTAGGTATTGGAGAATTAGATATTGCTAAACGTCTTATAGATTATGGATTTCATGCACCTACAATATCTTTTCCTGTGCCAGGAACAATGATGATTGAACCAACAGAATCAGAAAATAAAATTGAAATAGATAATTTTCTTGAAGCAATGATATCTATACGTCAAGAAATTAATTTTATAGAAAAAGGTTACTGGCCACTCGATGATAATCCTCTAATTAATGCACCACATACTCAAGACGAACTTACAGAAAAATGGAATCATGCTTATAGTATAAAACAAGCATTTTTTCCGTTAAAAATAAAAAATAATAAATATTGGCCGCCTGTCAAACGACTAAATGATATATTTGGAGACAAAAATTTATGTACCTCTTATCCATTAAGATAAGAGAAATAATTATTTATTTTATAATTCAGAACTTTTACAAAAAGAAAAATATTTACTAATTATAATCTCTGTATTTCCGGGAATACGTAAAATAGTATTAAGGGGAAGATTATTATTTATAATTCCTTGTATCCATATTTGTCCATTTTTCATACAACAACTAGCAAGCACTTTTCCACAAATTTTCCAAATATTTAAGTTATATTGCATTTCTATAATAGAATTAGAAGAAGGTAACTGTAACGAGTATCCTATGAGGATGTAAAGACCGCGTTTATTTATTCCACGGTAGTTAATACGAGATATGACTTCTTGTCCTATATAACATCCTTTATTCCAACTAATAGCTTTCAGAAAATGTAAGTTTGCATCTTGTGGAAAAAATTTAGAAGAATTATCATTATCAATGATAGGATAACCTGCTTCGATATCTAAAGCTAGCCATTGTTTACTATTATTAAATTTTAAAAAATTATTTTGAATATATAGTTGATAATGTAATAGAGTTCCTCTACTTACATCAGTAATGAGAATAAATCTATCTCTAGGTAAGGGAAAGTATATCAATATAATATTATTTATAATATTTTCTACAACAGGATAATTAATATTAGGTAATATAGGAAATATTTTTTTAAGCATTGATTTAACTTGAGATCCAGCAATACCTAACATTATAGTATTATCAAGTTCAATTATATTAATATCTGAAAATATTGCATATTTTTTTAAAGCTGTTATGTGTACATTAATAACTGAACGACGTATTATCCAACAGAGCTGTCCTTGATATACAAATAATAATAAGTTAGTTAACATTTTTCCTTGAGCATTACAATGAGCACTATAATAATAATTATTTATATGTAATTGATTAATATCAGCCGTAATTTGTCCTTGCATATAATTAATAGAATCTTGTCCTGTAGTAGCGATAATACACCAATCCTCCATAGAAATTAATGTTAACGATAATTCACTAGATGAAATAGGTAAATTTAAAGGAAATTCTATATAGTTCATATAAAACTGAAAGTTAAATAATTTTGATAAATATACTTTAATTTATAAATGAAATGAAAAAAAATTAACAATTAATCTTATTAAGAATAAAAAATAATTTCACTAAAAATTAGGTAATTAATTTAGAAAAGATTAATCTTCTGTAATTTTTCCATCCATATGTCATAATAGAAAAATAATTTAAAATACTTTTATTGAATAATATTTCATTGAATTATTTATATTGATTTAATATATTTATATTATACTTTTTTAAGGAAAAATTGAATAATAGTTTTACTATGATAAAACAAAATTTAGATATTGCTTTTTTAACAGATATGATTATCCAACTTGATAAACGTAGTAATGTTTTGTGGAGGAATCTTTGATTATGAATCCACTAAAAATATGCTAACCAAAATTAATATACTTTTAACTCAACATCAAACCTGGAAAGATATTGATTTAGTAAAATCTTTAAATAAAAAACGATCTTTACTACAACAAAATATAAATAATATATTAACTTTATTCACAGAATTAAAAGACGCAAAAAATTTACTCGAATTATCGATAATGGAAAATGATATCGAACTAGTACATGTAATATATAATGATCTTAAAAAGATAGAAGTTAAATTAAGAAAATTAGAATTTAAGAAATTGTTTAATCAAAAACAAGATCGTGAAAATTGCTATATAGATATCCAATCAGGATCAGGAGGAATAGAAGCTCAAGATTGGGCTTATATGTTAAGCCGTATGTATTTACGGTGGGCAGAACAAAAAAAATTTGTTACTGAAATCATATCAGAATCAGTAGGAGAGAAAGCAGGAATAAAATGTACTACCATTCGAGTTGTAGGAGAATATGCTTTTGGATTGTTACGAACTGAAACAGGAATTCATCGATTAGTTCGAAAAAGTCCATTTGATTCTGGTAGAAGACGACATACTTCTTTTAGTTCGATATTTATATATCCTGAAGTTCAGGATAATATAGAAATAGAAATGAATGTTAATGATTTAAGAATTGATGTATATCGATCTTCCGGTGCAGGTGGACAACATGTCAATCGCACTGAATCTGCAGTACGCATTACACATCTTCCTACTGGCACAGTTACACAATGTCAAAATAATCGATCTCAGCATAAAAATAAAGAGCAAGCATTAAAACAAATGAAAGCTAAATTATATAATTTAGAGTTAAAAAAAAGAAATGCAGATAAAAAGTTGGAAGAAAACAATAAAGAAGAAATTGGATGGGGAAGACAAATTCGATCTTATGTTCTTGATGATTCACGTATTAAAGACTTACGTACAGGAATAGAAACTCGTAATATACAAGATGTTTTAAATGGTAAAATAGACTTATTTCTGGAAAAAAATTTTCCAGATAAATTATGAGGCATAATTAATGTCTAAACAACCAAGAATAATGTTTTCTATAAAAGAATTAAGTGATGAGTGTAAAAATAGACGTAAAAAATTACATAATTTACGTACCGAAGGTATAGTATTTCCCAATGATTTTCGTCCTAATTGTATTTCACGAGAACTACATTTGAAATTTAGTAATAAAAATAATTTATATTTAAAAAATTTAAATATTATTATTAGTGTTGCTGGTCGTATTATAACACGACGAACTATGGGTAAATCCTCTTTTATTACTCTTCAGGATAGAGGAGGAAAAATACAATTATATATAAAATATAATAATAATAATAAAGATTTTTATAATTATAACTTTAAAAGTTGGGATTTAGGAGATATTATTGGTGCTAAGGGAACTTTATTTAAAACTAAGACTAATGAACTTTCAATTAATTGTACTGAATTATGTCTTTTAACTAAATCTCTTCGGTCCTTACCTGATAAATTTCACCGACTAGTAGATAAAGAAACTTGTTATCGACAACGTTATCTTGATCTAATTACTAATCATCAGTCACGAAATAATTTTATTTTACGTTCTAAAATTATCTTTTATATCAGACTTTTTATGGATAAAGAAAATTTTCTAGAAGTCGAAACACCTATGATGCAAAACATTCCTGGAGGAGCAAGCGCACGTCCTTTTATTACTCATCATAATACTCTAGATATTGACCTATATCTCAGAATTGCACCTGAACTTTATCTTAAACGTCTTGTCATAGGTGGTTTAGAAAGAATATTTGAATTAAGCAGAATTTTTCGAAATGAGGGTATATCGCCACGACATAATCCGGAATTTACTATGATGGAACTATATATGGCTTATGCAGATTATAAAGATCTTATGCAAATTACCGAAAAATTATTAAGAAATTTAACTAAAAAAGTATTAGGTACTTCCATCATTCAGTATGGAAATTATATTTTTGACTTTAATAAATCTTTTACTAAACTTTCTATGAAAGAAGCAATATTAAAATATTCTTCCGAAAAAATTTATCTTAATGTTCTAGAAGATATTTATCTAACCGAGAAATTTGCTAAAAATTTAGGAATTAATATCAAAAAACATTGGGGTCATGGTCGTATCCTTACTGAAATTTTTTCTCTATCGGTAGAAAAAAAATTAATATATCCCACTTTTATCACCGATTATCCTACTGAGGTATCTCCTTTATCCCGTAGTCATAATAACTCGCACTGTTTTTCTGAAAGATTTGAATTATTTATTAATGGTTATGAAATAGCAAATGGTTTTTCAGAATTAAATGATTCTGAAGAACAATATAGTCGTTTTTTACAACAAAAACATAACGATTACAATAATAATTATGATGAATATAATCATATTTATGATGAAGATTATATTAAAGCATTAGAATATGGTATGCCACCTACTGCGGGTATGGGAATCGGAATTGATAGATTAGTGATGATATTGACTAATACATGGAATATTCGCGATGTTATTTTATTTCCTACTTTACGTCCTAAGTAACAAATTTGATGTTTTTTATATATCTATATTAGATGCCTTCAAAGCATTTAATTCAAGAAATTTTTTTCTAGGTTCAACTTCATTCCCCATTAATATAGAAAAAATTTTATTAGCTGATACTGCATCATTTATCGTTACACATAAAAGTCGACGATTATTAGGATCCATAGTAGTTTTCCAAAGTTGTTCTGGATTCATTTCACCTAAACCCTTATACCGTTGAATCGATAATCCATGCTGAGATTCTTTTATTAACCACTCAAAAATTTGATTCACAGAATCAATAGATTTTTGATATGCTCCCTTTTTAATAAAAGAATCTGATTTTAGTAAAATTTGTAATTTTTCTCCTAAAATATTCATTTTTTGATATTCAGAACTTTGTAAAAAACAATAATCGATAATATATCGTGTAGTATTTCCTTGTACATGAGCAACTATTTCTGGTTCATAAATCTGTAAGTTATTATTATAATTGATTTTTTCTTGATAAAAATCTCCATAACTAACTGTAGCATTAAGTTGCTTAACGAAATTTTTAATCCATTTATTTACTTCTTTTTTATTAGATAATTCTTTAATGACAGGGTCTAATATTAAGAGATTTAATATTTTTCGGGAAAATTTTGGTTCTAAAAAATTTATTAGTTTTTGTATATTCCGATATTCATATAATAAATTTTTTAATTTTTTTCCCCTAATAACTATATTTTCACTTGGAATATGAATTTCCGTTTTATCAACTGCTAAAGAAATTAAATATTGTTCTAAAGCTAAATCATCTCTAATATATTGTTCTCTTGATCCTTTTTTCAGCTTATAAAGAGGTGGTTGAGCAATATAAAGATATCCATGTTCAATAATTTCTGGAAACTGTCGATAAAAAAATGTCAATAATAAGGTACGAATATGAGCTCCATCTACATCAGCATCAGTCATAATAACAATTCGATGATATCGCAACTTATTAATATTATATTCTTCTGTTCCTATTCCACAACCTAAAGCTATAATTAATGATGCTACTTCCTGTGAAGAAATCATTTTGTCAAACTTCACTCTTTCTACATTAAGAATTTTTCCTTTTAATGGTAAAATAGCTTGATTTTTTCTATTTCTACCTTGTTTAGCGGATCCTCCTGCTGAATCTCCTTCCACTAAATAAAGTTCTGCATTATGAGGATTACGTTCTTGACAATCTGCCAGTTTTCCTGGTAGACCTAATATATCTACTACCTTACGTCGAGTAATTTCACGAGCTCGTCTCGATGCTTCACGTACTCTAGCAGCTTCTAATATTTTATTGATAATAATTTTAGAATCATGAGGATGTTCAAGTAAATACTCTACAAAATAATCATGCATTAAAGATTCTACTACCCACTTCACTTCAGAAGAAATTAATTTTTCTTTTGTTTGAGAAGAAAATTTTGGGGATGGTACTTGTACAGAAACTACTGCTACTATTCCTTCTCGGGTATCTTCTCCAGTAATATTAATTTTAAATTTTTTATGATATCCTTCTTTATCTATAAAAGAATTTAAAGTACGCGTAATAGCAGTTCTAAAACCAGCTAGGTGAGTACCTCCATCTTTTTGAGGAATATTATTTGTAAAACAACAAATTTTTTCTTTGAAACCCTTATTCCAAAGTAAAGAAATTTTTACATGAATAGAATTTTTTTCCGAAGAAAAGAAAAATATTTTTGGATGTATAGGTCGATGATTTTTACTCAAATACTTCACAAAAGATTGAATTCCTCCTGTATACTGATAACAACAATATTGGTTATTACGTTGATCTTCAAGACTAATTAATAGTCCTGAATTTAAGAAAGATAGTTCTCGCAATCGTTCCGATAAAATTTCATAATTAAAACTAATATTTTTAAATATTTTTTTACTAGGCCAAAATCTCACAAAAGTACCTGTTTTTTTAGTATCACCGGTGATCATGAGTGGTTCTTGAGGAATTCCATTAAAATAAAATTGAGAATATATTTTTTCTTCTCGTTGAATAATTAATTGTAATTTTTGTGATAATGCATTAACTACAGAAATTCCCACTCCATGCAGTCCCCCAGAAACTTTATAAGAGGTACCATCAAATTTACCTCCTGCATGTAATACGGTCATAATAACTTCTGCTGCAGAAATACCTTCTTCATGAATATCTGTAGGTATGCCACGACCATCATCTTGTACAGATACAGATTCATCTGTATGAATAGTAACGTATATATTTTTACAATAACCTGCTAAAGATTCATCAATAGCATTGTCAATGACTTCAAAAATCATATGGTGTAATCCGGTACCATCCTCTGTATCTCCAATATACATTCCAGGACGTATACGTACTGCTTCCAGTCCTTTTAATACCTTAATACATGAAGAATCATAATTTTGTGACATAAATATTTCTCACTAATATAAAAGAAAATTGTAAAATATATTAAGTAGTATGAACAATATTTGAAAAATTTTTTCAATTATTACACTGTAGTCTCATTATAATTGCATTGGCATTATTACATACATATTATCTGAATTACTCGTGACTCTTTCAATTTTAATACTAGATTGTGAATCTCGGAATAATATTCTAATTTTTTCACTATTAAAATTTTTCAATACATCTAATATGTATTTTACATTAATAATAATACTTAAACATTTACCTTGATAATCAATATCAACTATTTCTTCAGATTTTTCTTGTTCCATATTAGTAGCAGTAATTTTTAACATATTTGGTTGTAAATCTAAACATACTCCATTTAATCTTTCATTAGCTAAAATAGAAGCTCTATATAAAGATAATTTTAATAAATCTGCTTGTACGATAATTAGTTTATCATAATTATTTTGTAATACCGTATGATAATTAGGAAACTTACCATCTATAATTCTAGATGTAATTATACAATGATTTAGATATATTCTTATATTATTTTTACTAATTTGTAGCTTTAATAATTGATCATTATTTTCTAGTAATCTCAAAATTTCGAGAACTGTTTTTCTAGGAAGAATAATGGACGTTAAAGAAAAACTTTTACTTACAATACTTTTACAAAAAGCTAAACGATGTCCATCAGTAGCTACTGTAGCTAATTGTACTCCATTGATCTCTAACAAAAGACCATTAAGGTAATAACGTACATCTTGTCGGGCCATAGAAAAATAGGTTGATTCTATCAAATATTTCATTATGTTTTGTTTAATAGTTAATTCAATTTCACTATCAAAGGAGTCTAAATGAGGAAAATTATCTGCTGCTAATGTAGATAAATAAAATTTACTATATCCAGAAGTTAATAATATTTGTTGTTTTTGAACAGTCACTATTATGTTAGAATTTAATGGTAAACATTTACAAATTTCTAATAATTTTCTGGCAGGTACAGTAATTCCACCTTCTTTATGTGGTTGTATGAGTTTAATATATGTTTGCATCTCTATTTCAAGATCAGTAGAAGTTAACCATAGTGTTCCTTGACTTACCTGAAGTAGAATATTATTAATAATAGGTAATAATGGTTTATTACTAATAGTTCTAGTAGTTTGTTGTAATGGTTTTAATAATTGTTCACGTTGTATAGTAAATTTCATAAAAATTGTAAAGAATTGTTAAAAGTAATTATTTGAGAAAATAATGAATGTGTAGGTAAAATTTTTTACTTTGATAAATGAAATTTTATCATAAAAAATTGAAAAAATAATTGTTCTTTCCAAAAAAATAATTTTATAATAGAATTATATTTTATTTACTCGTTTATTTTTATTAAATTTTTATTTAAAAAAGAAAATGAATTATGAAACGAACTTTTCAACCTTCAGTAATTAAGAGAAATCGTACTCATGGTTTTCGGATTAGAATGTCAACAAAAAATGGTCGAAAAATTTTGGCTCGACGCAGAGCTAAAAAAAGATCTCGTTTAAGTATTTCTAATTAAAAAGTTAATTGGCTGAAAAATTAAAATGGAAAGATATAAATTTCCAAAAATTTTGAGGTTAAATAATAGTAAAAAATTTAGAGAAATTTTTCAAATTAACCAATCTCTCTCTATGAGAGAAATTACTCTTTTCTATCAAAAAAATTTTTTAGAATATCCACGTATAGGAATATGTATAAGTAAAAAAGTCATAAAGAAAGCACATGAACGTAATAGAGTAAAAAGAATTATCCGGGAAAGTTTTCGTTTACATCAACATTATATAAAAAATATAGATTTTATCATCATTATAAAACAAAATTTCATTAACAAAAATAATCATTATATTATAAAAATATTAAAAATATTATGGAACAATTGTCTTTTTATGTATTACAAGTATTAATTTTAATAATTAAGAATTATCAATTTTTTCTTAGTGTATTAATAGGTCCTAATTGTCGATTTCAACCAACATGTTCTCAATATGCTATTGAGGTACTAAGTAGATTAGGAATAATCCAAGGTAGTTGGTTAACAGTAAAACGTATATTACTATGCCATCCTGGGACTACAGGTGGTCAGCATTTACCTCAAAGTAACAATCCTTAGAGATATTTTATAATGGATGTTCAACGAAATTTATTATTGCTGGTCTTTGTACTAGTATCTTTTAAAATTTTTCAAATTTGGAATGTAGAATATAGAAATCATCCAATTGCATGCAAACAAAATCAAAAAATAGAAATAATAGATCATTTATATTCATCAGACAAAATTATTACAATAAAAACTGATGTTTTAGAATTAAGTATTGATTGTAAGGGAGGAAATGTAATTCAAGCTAAATTATTAGCATTTCCAGAAAATTCAGTTATCCATCATCCTCTTAAATTATTAGATACTACGTCAAATTTTATATATCAAGCACAGAGCCAATTTTTAGTAAAGAGTAAAAATAAAAATTTTGACTACCAAAATTTAGTTATAGATCAGCAAAATGCTCTTTATAAAACTAGTTGTAATAAATTTTTTTTAAAAAAAGGAGATCAGGAAATTCAGGTTCCTTTAATTTGGGAAAATAAAGGGATTATATATAAAAAAATTTTTATTTTACATCGTAACAAATATTCAATTGATATTAACTATTCTATAGTTAATAACTCTGACGAAACAATAGAAGTATCTTTAATCGGTCAACTAAAACAATCTCTTTACTTACCAAAAAATCAAAAAAATCATGAAAACTGGAATCTACAGACATACCGTGGAGTAGCATATTCTACTAATAATGAAAAATATGTTAAATATAAATTTAATAAAATAATAGATAATACTAATCTCAATATTCAAACTTCTCAAGGTTGGATAGCTATGTTACAACATTATTTCATAACAGCATGGATTCCACATACTACAGGAATAAATAAATTTTATACTGAGAAAGAACACGGAAATATAGTGAGTGTAGGTTATCAATCTTCTCCTATTACGATACTGCCTAATCAACAAAATACTTTAACAGCTACTCTTTGGGTAGGACCAGGACTACAAGATCAAATGTCTTTAGTAGCTCCATATTTAGATTTAACTGTTGATTATGGGTGGTTATGGTTTATATCTCAACCTTTATTTAAATTATTAAAATTTATCCATAAAATTATAGGAAATTGGGGATTTTCAATTATTTTAATTACTTTCATAGTTAGATTAATTATGTATCCGATGACTAAACTACAGTATACATCAATGGTTAAAATGCAAAAACTACAACCTAAAATACAAAAATTACGAGATCGCATAGGTAATGATAAATATCGGTTATCTCAAGAAATAATGTTATTATATCAATCTGAAAAAGTTAATCCTTTAGGGGGTTGTTTACCTTTAATTATACAAATGCCTATTTTTCTTGCGCTTTATTATATGTTGATAAACTCAGTAGAACTACGACAGGCTCCATTTATATTATGGATTCATGATCTTTCAATGCATGATCCTTATTATATTTTACCTATAATTATGGGAATTACGATGTATTTTCTCCAAAAAATGTCTCCTAATACTATTACTGATCCTAATCAGAAAAAAATTTTTACATATATGCCAATTATATTTAGTATTTTTTTCTTTTGGTTTCCATCGGGATTAGTTTTATATTATACAGTAAGTAATTTATTATCTCTTGTACAACAACAAATTATATTTAATAGTTTTCAAAAACAAGATCGAATAACTCAAAAATAGTCATATATATTACTAATTAGTTAGTATTAGGATAACAGTATTCAATGAAATTTAATGATACTATAGTAGCTCAAGCTACTCCACCGGGACGTGGAGGAATAAGTATTGTACGCGTGTCTGGACCACAAACGACTTTGGTAGCACATAAAATATTAGGATTTTTACCTATATCTAGAAAAGTTAATTATAGTTGTTTTTATGATGAAAAAAATCATATTATAGATAAAGGAATTGTATTATCATTTCCTGGTCCAAATTCATTTACCGGGGAAGATGTATTAGAATTTCATTGTCATGGTAGTCCTATAATTGTCGATATTTTATTAAAAATAATCACTAATATTCCGCAGGTACGCCTAGCTAATCCAGGAGAATTTACCGAAAGAGCATTTTTTAATCAAAAACTAGATCTAACACAAGCAGAAGCTATTGAAGATCTTATTAATGCTGGTACTAAAGAAATAGCAAGAGCTGCTTTTAATTCTTTGCAAGGAAAATTTTCCCACTTAATTTCTAATTTAGTAGAACAAGTAACTGATTTACGTGTTACTTTAGAAAGTAGCATAGATTTTGCTAATGACAATATTTATAAGATTACTTGTAATGAAATTAAAAATCAGTTAAATAATATAATAATGAAAATTAACGAAGTATATAATAATTCTTTTCAGGGAACTATAATACAAGAAAGTAAGAGGTTATTAATAGTAGGTAAGCCCAATGTGGGAAAATCTAGTCTGTTTAATGTATTTACTGGAAAAGATACCGCAATTGTCACAAATATTGCCGGAACTACTCGAGATGTTTTACAATCAATTATTAATTTTGAGGAAATTACTCTACAAATTATTGATACGGCAGGAATACATAAAACTAATAATGTTATTGAACAAATAGGAATTGCAAGAGCGTTGAAATTAGCTAAAATAGCTGATCATATTATTTTTATGGTAGATAATATTAATAGTGATCATACTCAACATACAATAAAAAATTTTATTGAAGAATATTCAAAAAATATTCCTATTACTATAGTTCACAATAAGATTGATTTAACAGGCGAACCATGTGCACTCAGCAATTTTATGGGACAAACAGTAATTAGTATTTCTGTCCTCACTGGACAGGGTCTAAAGTTATTATTTAATCATGTCAAAAAACATTTGGTAAGTTACAGAAGAACTGAAGGTCAGTTTCTTGCTAGGCATCGACATTTACAATCTTTAAAAAAAGCTCTTCATTATATCCAACACGGTCAAAAAATTTTTATTAATACTCATTGTGAGGAATTACTGGCTGAGGAATTACGCTGGTGTCATCAATCATTAAATGAAATTACTGGAGAGTATACTACTGAAGATCTTTTAAGTAAAATATTTTCTAGTTTCTGTATTGGAAAATAATATAATTTATAGTTGATTACTATTTGTTATAATTTTTCTAAGAAAAATAAATCTATATTTCAATCATCGACAGATAAATTATTATGATTAAAGATAAGAATAATCAAAATTTAACTTTTGAGTCTGCGCTTCAACAACTTGAAGAAATAGTGTCATTTTTAGAAAAAGGTGAATTACCATTAGAAGAAGCAATAATAGCCTTTGAAAAAGGCGTACAATTAGCACGAATAAGCCAACAGACATTACAAGAAGCTGAACAAAGAGTTCAAGTATTACTCAATCAAGATAATGATCCTATATTATCAAATTTTCCCTCTGATAATCAATCGAAAAAATGAATATTACATTATTGTTAAAGTCATATAATCAACGCAGTAATATTGCATTACAACGTTTTATGAAAGATCTTCCTTTTCAAAATACCCAATTAGTTGAGGCGATGAAATATGGTCTATTAACAGAAGGTAAGAGAATTCGTCCAGCTTTAGTTTATGCTACTGGTGAAATGTTAAATACAAATAATAATGGTTTAGATGTTCCGGCGGTGGCTATTGAATGCATTCATGCTTATTCATTAATTCATGATGATTTACCAAGTATGGATAATGATATATTACGGAGAGGACAACCAACATGTCATGTGAAATTTGGAGAAGCTTCTGCTATTTTAGCGGGTAATGCACTGCAAACTTTAGCATTTACAATTTTATCTAATAGTCCTATGCCGGGAGTAAGTCTAGCTACTAGATTAGAAATGATTAGAGAATTATCAAATGCGAGTGGAGTATCTGGGATGTGTATGGGACAGTCATTTGACTTAGCATCAACAGGTAAAAAATTAACTAAAGAAGCAGTATCTCGTATTCATATCTATAAAACTGGATCACTTATTAGTGCTGCTATACGTTTAGGAGCGTTAACTTCAGAAAAATATTTAGAAGTATTGCCTGCTTTAGATAAATATGCTCAGGCTATTGGTTTAGCATTTCAAGTTAAGGATGATATCTTAAATGTAGTAGGGAATAAAAACCTAACAGGAAAGATACCAGGATCAGATAAATTTTTAAAAAAAAGTACCTATCCTTCTCAGTTAGGAATAAAAACTGCAAAAAAAGAATTACAAAACTTATATAAAGAATCTTTAGATGCTTTAAGTAGCTTAAAATCTTTTAATACAAAACCATTACAGGTAGTGGCTAAATATATTATTATTCGTGAGAAATAACAATTATTTAAAATTTAAATCAATGGGAATTTTACTTTTTTTTCCATTTTCTTCTCGTATAAGAGTTGGCACTAAATAACCAGATACACGTGAAAATAAATCCCGCATAATAACTTTAGCTTGTTCTTCTGAAACAGCAAAATGAGAAGTACCTTGTACTTTATCTAACATATTTAAATAATATGGTAATATTCCTATATTAAAAAGAGCATTACTTAATTTTGCTAATTTATGACTATTATCATTAATTCCACGGAGTAAAACACTTTGATTAAGAAGAGTTACTCCCGCTTTTTTTAAAGAATACATACTCGAATGCAAAGTATGATCGATTTCTTGATGATGATTAATATGAGTAACTAAAATTATTATAAATTTAGTATTAGCTAAAATTTGACATAAATTTTTAGTAATTCTAGAAGGAATAACTACTGGGAGACGTGTATGAATTCTTAATCTTTTTAAATGAGGAATATTTTCTAATTGCGAAATAATTCTGTCTAATTCATAATCTTTTGCCAGTAATGGATCACCGCCAGAAAAAATAATTTCTTCTATTTCGGAATGTTTATGTAGATATTGGACTATAGAAAAAAAATTTTTTTTGGTTAAATAATTTTGCTGATAAGGAAAATAGCGACGAAAACAATATCGACAATGTACAGCACAACTATTTTTTACTAAAAGTAACGCTCGATTATAATATTTATGGATTAACCCTGGACAAGCTATATAATTTATTTCTTGCAAAGGATCAGTAGTATACGAAGGTACTGTCATTAATTCTTGCTGTGTGATTAAGACTTGTAATAATAAGGGGTCAGATGGGTCACTTAATCGCATACGGGCGATAAATGTTCGTGGAACTCTAAGAGGAAATAATTTTCGTACTTTTAACACTTCTAATAGCGAGTGATTATTATCTAGTTTTAATATTTGTAATAATTGTTTAGGTTCAGTTACAACATCCGATAGTTGTTGTAACCAAACTTCTCGATGAGATGCACTCATACTGATACCATATTTTATTAAAAAATTATAAAATTAATTAAAGAAATTAATCATGATTTATTATCCTAATGATTTTTATTGTGATCTAAAAATTATCTGGAATCAAGAACCTTATTGTATTGAATCCAGTGAATTTGTCAAACCAGGAAAAGGACAATCATTTGTCCGTGTAAAAATGAGACGTTTATTAACAGGACAGCTTATTGATAAAACCTTTAAAACTACGGATACTGCAGAGCAAGCAGATATTTTAGAGATAAATTTAATTTATTTATATAATGATCAAATATTTTGGTATTTTATGAATAATAATACTTTTGAACAAATAGCTGCTGATAAAAAAGCAGTAGGAAATACTGTTAAATGGTTATCTAATAATGTGGATTATACAGTTACTTTGTGGAATGAAAAACCAATAGCAGTAACTCCTCCAAATTATATGGAATTAACAATAACATATACTGATCCTCCTTTAAAAGGAGATTCTATAGGAGCAGGAAATAAATTAGCTACATTAAATACCGGAGCAATAATAAAAGTTCCCTTATTTGTTCAAGAAGGTGATATAGTAAAAATAAATACTAGGAGTAGTGAATATGTTTCACGTGTTAAATAAATAATTTTACTTCAATAAAAGGATAAATTATGCAAAATTTTATTGAGAATACTTGGAAACCAAATGCATCGATAATTAATTTAGTCAAGAGAGCAGATATTATTTCTTCTATAAGAAAATTTTTTTCTGATCGAAATATACTAGAAGTAGATACTCCTTCGCTTAGTCAATCAACAGTTAGTGATGTGTATATTGATTCTTTTCAAACAACATTTTGGAAACCAGGAGGACAAAAAAAACAACAATTATATCTTATAACAAGTCCAGAATATCATATGAAGAGATTATTAGTAGCAGGAATAGGACCTATATATCAAATTTGTCATTGTTTTCGTAATAGAGAATTTGGTTCTATTCATAATCCAGAATTTACTATGCTTGAATGGTATCAACCAAAATATAATATATATAAATTAATGAATGAAGTCAATGATCTATTACATAAAATTCTTAATTGTGGAATAGCGGAGAAAATATCTTATCAAAATTTATTTATTAAATATTTCAATATTGACCCTCTATTAGCCGAGAAAAAAGATTTACAAAAAATAGTAAAATTACTATCCCTTGATTTGCATAATTGGATAAACGAAAGTAATGATACATTATTACAATTATTATTATCTCATTTGGTTAGTTCAATAATAGGATTTAAACAACCTATATTTATATATAATTTTCCAATTTCGCAAGCATCACTAGCAACTATTAATGTTGATGATCCTCGAGTAGCAGAACGTTTTGAATTATATTATCAAGGAATAGAATTAGCTAATGGTTTTAATGAATTAACAGATAGTATAGAACACTGCAGGCGTTTTGAAAATAACAATAATATTCGTACTCTCATAGGAAAACAAAAACAACCAATTGATAATAATTTGATAACTGCTATTAAACAGGGATTACCATTTTGTTCAGGAGTAGCATTAGGAGTAGATAGATTAATTATGATTGCACTAAAAATGAAAAAATTAAGTAAAGTTATAGCTTTTAGCGTAGATAGATGTTAATAGAATTTGTCTGTGACAAATATAAAAATATTCTTTTAAAAAAAATTTCTAACTAAAAAAAATTTTTACTAATATAATATTGATAATATTTATTTAATATATTCATAATATCAAGCTAATTTGGATCCATTTATTATCTAAGGATAAGAATAAGTTTAATGAATATTAAGCATAATAATCTAATTTGGATTGATTTAGAAATGACAGGACTCAATCCAATTAATAATCGAATTATTGAAATAGCAACGTTAGTCACCGATGTTAGTTTAAATATTTTGGCGGAAGGACCAGTATTAGCAGTCTATCAACCACAGTCCATACTTTTACAGATGGACCAGTGGAATATACGAACACATACTACAAGTGGATTGATTAATCGAGTTATAGTTAGTAAATATAATGAACGTGCTGCAGAAAAAGCTACGTTAAAATTTTTAAAAAATTGGGTACCAAAAAATTATTCGCCAATTTGTGGAAACAGTATAGGACAAGATCGTCGTTTTTTATTACATTATATGCCAAAACTTGAAACTTATTTTCATTATCGTTATTTAGATGTAAGCACCTTAAAAGAACTAGTAAAACGCTGGAAACCTCAACTCTTAGCAGGATTAAAGAAAAAATGCAAACATCAAGCACTTGAAGATATTCGGGGATCAGTGGCTGAACTAGTATATTATCGAAAATACTTTCTTCAATTATAAAGTATAATAAGATTGATAAAAATATTATTTAGTCTAAACTATTTTCAACATTGCGGGAATAGCTCAGTTGGTAGAGTACAACCTTGCCAAGGTTGGGGTCGCGAGTTCGAATCTCGTTTCCCGCTTAAGAAATATTGGATGTTGTTTAACACTGTAAAAGTTAATAATATTTATATTTTCAAAACAAATTATTCAGTTAAAATTTTTATAAAATTTTATCCTAAATCTATAATCAAAAAAAATATATAGTAAAGGAAATTCATTTCTTTTCGATACTAATTTAGTAGTTTCAATAAAAAAATTTTTTGGAAGGTAATATTTCTTATAAAAAATTGTTTCTATAAAAAACTTACCTCTCAGAGAAAATATGAAAAATTATTATGAATTAGATGTATAAATCTCGAAAGAGATGAAGATTATTTCACAATTTACATGAAAATGAAAAATTAGGTACATTAGTATAAATTTTTACTTATAAGTTAAATATAATTTTGATATTATCAATTAAACCTAAATTAATATTAGAATAGAAAAATTAAGCAAAATACTAAAATGAAAAAAATTTTTGACTTTATAAAAGTTTCACCATAAATTAAATAATCAATGACTAACTTAAAATATATTACTTTATTCGGATTATATCCAAACAAAAACTTATTTTTAGTTAGTTAAATGTAATTTTTGTAAAAATATGTAATCAAAATGATCAATCTTTACTGGTGGATATAAATAAATTAATGAATAATGCATCTCTAATATTTAGAAATAATTTAATTTCTTCTAACTATTAAACATATTAATCTTAATATGCATATACACCAATTATCTCCTCAAGTTATTAACCAAATTGCTGCTGGTGAAATAGTAGAAAGACCCGCATCAGTTGTAAAGGAATTAATAGAAAATAGTTTAGATGCTGGAGCTAATAATATAGAAATTTTTATTGAAAAAGGTGGAACAAGACTAATTCGAATTCGAGATAACGGATGTGGTCTTCATAGAGAAGATTTTCAATTAGCTTTACTCAATCATGCTACTAGTAAAATTTATACCATAGAAGATTTAAATAATATCCATAGTTTTGGTTTTAGAGGAGAAGCGTTAGCAAGTTTATGTTCTGTGTCGAAATTACATTTAACTTCTCGTATAAATAAAAATGATATAGCATATTACACATATGTAGAATGTCCAGTTTTGTTGAGTTATAATCTAAAAATTTTTCCTACCGTTCATCCTGTAGGTACAACATTAGATATTATAGATCTTTTTTATAATACTCCAGCTCGTCGAAAATTACTAAGAACTGAACAACGCGAATTTTCTTATATTGATGAAGTTGTACGTTGTGTTGCTCTATCACGATTTGATATTTCTATTAAACTAGTCCACAATGGAAAATTAATTCGATACTATCATCGAATACAAGATAATATAAAAAATAAAAAAAGATTAGCTGTTATTTGTGGAAGAGAATTTTATTCTCATAAAATTGATGTCAATTTTACTGCAAATGGTCTCAAGTTATATGGTTGGATCACACAATTATCAATTATACATATCTCTCGGGAGATAAAATATTTTTATGTTAATGGTCGAATAGTACATAATAGACTTATGAATAATGCAATTCGAAAAGCTTATCAAAATCAACAAAACAATATTATTATTAGTAATAATATTAAATTTGTACTTTATCTAGAGATCAAATATGAAGAAGTAGATATTAATGTTCATCCTACTAAACGTGATGTTCGATTTTATCAAAACAGATTAGTACATGATTTTATTTACCAAGCAATAAATAATACTCTTATAAAAAATCAAAATAAACAAATTCAATTAAACAAGACATTAATGGTTCCTTTTGAATCTACTGAACCAGTGATATTACAAGAGAATTGTTCAAAAAAAAATGATTTATTTTTTCCAAAAAACTCCTTATCTTTAGATAATTTTTTATCTTTCAAAGAAAATACTCATACTAAAACTAAAAATAATAGTTCCCATTTTGGTCGTGTTCTTACTATCTTCAAAAAAGTAATAGCCGTAGTAGAAGATAATGATACACTTATGCTAATTTCATTATCCATGGCTCAAAAATTAATATTTCAATATTATTTAGACTCAGAAAAAAAAACAATAAAAACTAAACAGTTAATTTTTCCTTTTTTATTCAAGATAGAAAGAAATTGTCATGAAATTATAAAGTTATATAGTAATGTTTTAAAAAAAATAGGTATTGTTTTAGTTTTCAGTCAAAATTATCTAATACTTAAATCAGTTCCAATACCATTATGCGAACCAGAACTATATAAGTACTTAATACCACAATTATTAGATTTTATTTCAGAGAATTCAAATTGTTCTGTTAACAAAATTGTCAACTGGATTATAAATAAGATTACAGAAAAAAATAATCATTGGGATATTATTCAAGCTAATGATTTATTAGTGCATACTGCAACATTATATCCTCAATTAGTACATAATTCTCCTAAGAAT
Source organism: Candidatus Dasytiphilus stammeri (assembly GCA_041941865.1). Lineage (GTDB taxonomy): Bacteria > Pseudomonadota > Gammaproteobacteria > Enterobacterales > Enterobacteriaceae > Dasytiphilus > Dasytiphilus stammeri_H. The sequence continues at coordinate 194,614 of CP145873.1, read as the reverse complement.
TTTTTACAACGATTAAATCTTACCAAAATAGTTCAAGAACTTACTTTTTAAAGTTTATGCATAAAATTTCCAGAAAAAAAATTGCCATTTTTTTAATGGGACCAACTGCGGTAGGAAAAACAAAATTAGCTATTTGTTTACGAAAATTTCTTCCAGTAGAAATTATCAGTGTAGATTCTGCTCTTATATATCGTGATATGAACATAGGAACTGGTAAACCTGATCCTGAGGTATTACGTTCTGTTCCACATCGTTTAGTAAATATTAAAGATCCTTCTGAATACTATTCAGTAGCTAATTTTTGTTCTGAAGCTAAAATAGAAATGAAAAAAATTTATCAACAAGAACATGTTCCTTTACTTGTGGGAGGGAGTATGCTTTATTTTAAGGCTTTACTTAATGGATTATCTCCCTTGCCATCTGCTGATAATTTCATTAGAAAATATATTCAACAAAAAGCTGATCACAAAGGTTGGAATTATATTTATCAACAAATATCAATTATAGATCCAATATCTGCAAAATTCATTCATCCTAACGATTATCAAAGATTATCACGAGCATTAGAAGTATTTTTAGTATCTGGTAAAACTTTATCTTTCTTAAAAAAAACATCGGGACAAAAATTACCATATGAAATAGTTCAATTTATCCTCGCTCCGTCATGTAAAGATAATTTATATAGACGAATAGATCATCGTTTTTTGAAGTTTATTCACAATAATTTTGAAGGTGAAGTACAAAAATTAATTGAGAGAGGAGATCTAAATGTAAATATGCCTTCTATGCGTAGTGTTGGTTATCGTCAAATGTGGTCTTATATTCAAGGTAATATAAGTTATATAGATATGATTAATCAAAGTATTTTTGCAACACGACACTTGGCAAAACATCAATTTACTTGGTTAAATAAATGGCCAAAACAAAATCTTTATTGGATAGATAGTAATGAATTTAATCTAGAGTTAACTTGTAATAAAGTATTACAAATAATCAAAACTTATTATCCAAACTATTTTCAGTGAAAATAATTAGATCATTTATGTCATAATAGAAGAAAAAAATTAGTTAGTTTATTAACTTAGCTTAAAGAAGTAATAATTTCCTAACTTCAAATAGATTATTAATATTATTTGGTTTTTGTAAAATATTTTTTGGATTTTTTTTAAAAAAAAATATTAATATTATATTTTTTTTAATAACTCCTGGAGTATATATTCTCATGTGGATTAGTTTTCAATGTATTATTCGAAATATAGTGATGTTTTTGAACAAATTTAGCAAACCTCATATTTGCTATGAAAAAAAAATTTTTATAAATGAAAATATTATATCCAGAATATATAATGATTATTTTAATTTCAGATGGAAAATTCATACTTCTAGTAAGAATGGTCACAATTCTTTAAACAAATTTTTTTTATCAAAAAAAATTTATTACTTATTAATAATTATTTCTTTAATTATTTGGATTATTAGTGGTTTTTATACTATTCAAGAAACAGATATTGGAGTGATAACTCGTTTTGGAAAATTTCATCATATCGTAGAACCAGGATTAAATTGGAAATTGAAATTTATAGATATGGTTCATACTGTTAATGTAAAAACTATACGAGAATTAGCAGCATCAGGAATTATGCTTACTTCTGATGAAAATGTAGTACATGTTGAAATGAATGTCCAGTATCGTGTGATTAACCCCAGAAAATATTTATTTTCAGTTGTTAATCCAGATGATAGTTTACGACAAGCTACTGATAGTGCATTACGTGGGGTTATTGGAAAATATAGTATGGATACTATCCTTACTGAAGGACGTACTATTATACGTAGTGATACTCATCTAGAATTAGAACAAACTATTAACCCATATGATATGGGTATTAGCATACTAGATGTAAATTTTCAAACAGCACGTGCACCGGAAGAAGTCAAAGCATCATTTGATGATGCAATCTCAGCCAGAGAAAATGAACAACAATATATAAGAGAAGCAGAAGCATATTCTAATGAAGTACAACCTCAAGCTAATGGACAAGCACAACGAATAATTGAAAATGCTTATGCTTATAAAACACGTTCTATTTTGCAAGCTCAAGGTGAAGTCATTCAATTTACTCAAATTTTATCACAATATAAAATATCTCCTCAAGTTACTAAAGAACGTTTATATATTGAAACAATGGAACATATAATAAATAATACTTATAATTTTATCTTAAATGATAATCTTCCTCACGGAGGAATTATATCATTTCCACAATTATTTAATACTCAGTTATATTCTGAAAAAAACTTATTATCCATGAAAAATTAATTTTCATTATTAAAATTAATTCATTTCCAATGGAAGATCTTTAAAATCTAGTACTTGGATAGTTACTATTATCATTATTTTATAGAGAATAAGAAATGATCAAATATTTAATAATTATTTGCAGTGGAATATTAATTTTCTTAAATTTTTCTTTATTTACAGTAGAAGAAGGTCAACGAGGAATTTTACTACGTTTTGGCAAAGTAATTCGCGATAATAATCATACTTTTTTATTAACACCGGGATTACATTTAAAAATTCCTTTTATTGATTCTATTAAATATTTTGATTCTCGTATTCAAACCATGGTTAATAAAGCAGATCGTTTTGTTACTAAGGAAAAGAAAGATTTAATAGTTGATTCTTATATCAAGTGGAGAATTAGTGATTTTACTAATTTTTATTCTACTACTGGTGGTGGAAATATTTTTCAGGCAGAAAATTTACTAAAAAGAAAATTTAATGATAGATTTCGTTCAGAAATAGGAAGATTAAATGTCAAAGATATTGTAACGGATTCGAGAGGAGAATTGACTTCTACTGTTTTACGATCATTAAATCAAGGCAGTAATTGTCATCAAACTTTAGATGATAAAAAAAATCAAGTAAATATAACAACATCTAAAAATTTAATATTATCTTCTCCAGCAAATATTCAACAAAATAGTGTAGCAATGTTAGGTATAGAAGTAATTGATGTACGAATTAAACAAATTAGTTTACCCTCAGAAGTATCAGAAGCTATTTATAATAGAATGCGTGCTGAGCGAGAAGCAGATGCACGTCATCATAGATCACAAGGTAAAGAACAGGCTGAAAAAATACGAGCGGTAGCAGATTATAATGTAATACGTACATTATCGGAAGCAGAAAGAAAATCTCTTGTAATTCGCGGAGAAGCAGATGCAATAGTCACAAAATTATATGCTACTTATTTTTCTCAAAATTTCGAATTTTATAGTTTTTTGAGAAGTTTACGTGCTTATGAAAAGGGATTTTCTAGTAAAAATAATATTTTTTTATGGGGAAAACAGTCGAATTTCTTAAAGTATATGATGAATCCATTTTTAAGTTATAAAGTAAATTAAAATAATTTTTATGCGCAAGAAATACTATAATTAGTATTAAATATATACTTTTAAAAAAAATAAAAATCTATGAATAAAATATTAATATTGATCATTAGTTTATTTTTTTCCACCTCACTTTATGCAAGTGGACAAATATCAGGAAATATTGGAGTTCATATGATTATAGGTAATGGTTGTGAAATTACTGGAGAACAGGAATTAACCTTTGGTAATTTAGATTTTGGGGAACATCCAAATATTAATAATTTAATAGATACAACTACTACCTCAAAACCAGTCAATATTATATCTGTAAATTGTACAAAAGGAGTATCTTTTCATCTCAAGGTCAATAATGGATTACAACCTGAAGGACCACAAAGAAGAATGAAAGGAGAAAAAAATGAATTTATAAAATATGATTTATATAAAGATGCCGCATATTCTTTATTATGGAATAGTGATGAAATTATAAGTAAAAAAGGAACGGGACAAAATATGCCGTTAGTAATTTATGGTCGAGTACCTAAACAACCTGTTCCTAGTGCCGGAAAATATCTAGATATTTTAACTATTACAGTTAGCTGGTAAAAAATAATTTTTAACTTCAACAAATATTAAATAGGTCTGGAGCAAATCAGTGTATGGATTATAAAATAAGATTAACATTATGGTTGATAGTGATATTTATTATCGTAAACTGTATTACAGTAGTTTCGGCTGCATCAGTAAATATTTGGCCCATTGATCCTATTATTGAATATAAAGATAATACTACTTCATTATGGTTAGAAAATTTAGATAAACAAGATATTTTATTACAAATTAGAATTTATAGCTGGAAACAAAAAAATAATAATTTTTTATTAAAAAAACAAAATGATATATTAGTAAGTCCACCGATAGTATTGATTAAGTCTCATCATAAACAGTTAATACGGTTAGTGAAAATTATTAATCCTCTTCCATATGAAGAAAGATCATATCGTATAATAATTGATGAAATTCCTCGATTAAATGATTTGAAAGATATTAATCAACAAAAAAATAAATTAAAATTACAAATTCGTTACTCTATCCCCTTCTTTGGATATGGACCTAACATTCAATCTTCATCAAATACTATTTATCCTTTGGATAATAATTTAAGTATTTTTTCTCCTAAATTACATTATTACATTATTAATAAAAATAATAAACAATACTTACATATTCGTAATGATGGATATGTGCATGCTAAACTTAGTGAAGTTGACTTTAAAGATAAGAAAAATCAATATTTAATGAAGGAAGAATTTTTAGGTTATATTCTACCTGGCAATGAAATTAGTTTTCCGATTTCTCAATCGTTAACAGGAAGTGAAATTTTAACGGCCAGAATTAATAATCAAGAAAAAATTCAAACAATTCCATTTTTTATTTCCATTAAACAACAATAATTTTGCAGATATTTTCATCAAACAATGAAATTTTCCAGAATAATTGAGTGGTTACTATTTTTAGTATTTTTTTTTATCAATGATGTTGAAGGTAAAATAAATAAAAATTTTTTATCTTCTAGTACTCAATTATATTTACAATTAGTAATAAATGGTAATGACAGTATACAAATATTACCAGTAAAATATAATTCTCGCCATTTTTATATGGCGAGAGAATCTTTAAATAAAATAGGATTGAATTCCAACCAAATTAAAAAAATAGAACTAAATTTTATTAAAAATGAGTTACCTGTAGATTTAGTAAAAAATTTTATTACTAAATATGATCAACCAATGCAAAGATTATTTCTAGATGTACCTTATTTTTGGTTACCAGAAAAAACAATAATTTTTCAAAATAATTTGATAAAAAATCAAAAACCAGCACAAAGCACCTTTGGCGCACTATTAAATTATAATTGGAATTTTACATCATTCAATAATAATCAAAATGGAAATTCGTCATTATGGTCAGAAATACGATTATTTAATAACATAGGTGTATTCTCTACTACTGGAATCTTAACCATTCATCAGTTACATACAAATATACAATCATATTACATTCGTAATGATACTCAAATCAGTCTAAATAACCAAAAACATATGTTAAATTATATAATTGGTGATTATAATACAGATATTCTTAGCGGATTTTCTCCAGTAAGAATGGCAGGTATTAAAGTATCACGCAAATTTAGTCTTCATCCTTACTTCATTACATATTATCTACCTAAAATGAAAGGATATGCAAATATGCCTAGTATATTAGATGTATATCTTAATCATTCGAAAATTTTTTCTCGGTTAATAAATCCAGGAAGATTTACATTGGTAAATAATTTAGGATATTTCAATGGGTATAATATTGCTACTATACTAACATCTGATAGATTAGGTAGATCGAAACGTGTACAAATTCCTTTGTATATAGATACCAATTTACTTAATGTCGGGTTAACTGATTTTAGTTTATCATTAGGATATTTACGTCTTAATTACGGAATCAAATCTTTTAATTATACTTCTGATATGGCTCTTAGTGGATATATAAGATATGGTTTATTACCATGGATGACAGTAAATATAATAGGCGAAAGTACTAAAAATTTTTATAATCTAGGACTAGGAGGTGATATAAAATTTTTTTTATTAGGATTAATTAATTTTTCATGGAGTAAAAGTAATTTTTCACAAAAAAATAAACCGACAAATTTTTTATTACAAAGTAATCTAAATTCAGGTCAATGTAGATCACTAAATTGTAACTATTCAGGACAACAGATCAACTTAGGATATACATCTTATAATAGTTTATTAAGTTTCAATACTCAATATAGCTACCGTACTGGTAATTATATTGAATTATACAATTATCAAACTAATATTATACCTAAGTATAATTTAGGTAAACATTTTTTTCAAATAAATGGTAACCTTCATTTAAGTACATGTAGTAATGTGAGTATGAGTTTTTTGCAAACTATAGAAAAAAGTAAAACTAAATTACAAGAATTTACTCTTTCTTATAGTACTTCTTTAGGTAAAAATTTGAATTTATGGACTTCTATTAATAAATATAAAGGTACCCAAAATGGTTATCAAGCACAGTTAATGTTAAGTATGCCTTTAAATATTTTTGGAAATACATCTTTAACAACGGAAATTAATAAAGATAATCATTATTTTATAAGTCAATCATGGAATAGAAGTATTCCTTCTGATGAAGGTATAGGATGGAATATTGCTTATTATAAAAATAATAATAATTATTTATTTAATCAGGCTGAAATGTTGTGGAAAAATAAATATTTTTCTAGTCACTTAGGTTTATATAGAATGAATAATTATTCAAAAATATGGTGTCAATTAACTGGTTCAGTAGTAGCTATAGGTAAATATATAAATTTTTCCCCTTTTATTAATGATGGGTTGGTACTGGTATCTACTAATGGATATCCAAATATTCCAATTTTTTATGAAAATAGATTAATTGGAAAAACTAATAATAAGGGATATTTTTTAGTTTCATCTGTATCTTCATTGTATCCATCTACAATAACAATTGATTATCGAAATATTCCACTTGGAGTGAAGGTACCAGAAATAAGTAAAACTTTTAATGTTAAGGAACATAGTGGTTATATAGTGAAATTTCCTTTCTACAGAACTCAATCAGCGGTTTTTTCTGTAATTGATGAATATGGTAATTTTTTACCTCAAGGTAGTTTAGTTAATATCAGAGGTACTTCTAAGATGACTTGGGTAGGGTTAGAAGGAGAAGTATTTATTGAAGATATTATTAATAATAATATTCTGCTTATTACTAGATCAGATAATAGTACTACGTGTAAAGTAATAGTGGATATTAGTAAAACCTCCCACGATAAAATTTTTCAACCTGGATTACAACTATGCCAGTAAAAGTTAAAAATTCATATTTCAAAAGAAATTATCTGAAATTATTTTCCATTATTATTTTTTTCTATCCTTTTATAACCAGAGGAGAGTGTACATTTTCTTCGGGAGATATAAATTTAGGAAAAAATAGTTCATTTACTATACTAAATGGAAATATTCAATCATCAGGCAATTCAGGTTTATTTTGTTCAGGATTTAATGCCACATTATTAACTCATAATACTATTAAAGCTCAAATTGTTTCTACTTTAAATAATATGAAAATGAAAAATCAAGATTCTTCGGTAGAAGAATATATTCCATATTTAATATATCCTGATAAAGATTATCAGTATGCTTATAAAATAGGACAAGATATAAATTTCGAGAAATTAAATTTATTATCAGTAATTTTTGCTTCAACTAATAGGGAAATTCCCCTATATTTAAAAACTCAGCCTAATTTCAATGTTAGTTCTGGTCTTTATCAAGATTTTCTTCAAGTAAAATGGGAATATTCTATTTGTCGAGTAGGAACATTATTTCTATGTTTTTCTAATTGGAAAGGAACAGGATTTACTACTATTAAAGTACATGGAGTAGTAGAAAAAGAATGTTTAATAAATAATATTAATAATATTGATTTTGGCTTTACCACTTCGATACATAAAGTTAGACCATTAATAAATACACTTACTGTAAGTTGTACTAAAAACGAACATTTCAATATTTGGTTTAATGATGGTAATTTTTCTCATGGAGAATGGAGACAAATGTCTGATGGACTAGGTCATTATATACAATATAATATTTATCATCCTGATACCAATATTATCTGGAATAAAAATAGTAAATTAGGTGTTACAGGTTCAGGTAGACCTCAAATAATTACTTATCAAGTATCTGTTAATAATCAACAAAAAAATATTAATATTGGTCATTATTCGGATACTATTTCTATAGTAATAGAGTATTAATATATAATGTATATTTTGTGAATAAGATTAATCTTATATAAAAGATATTTTTATTAATGATATTTAAGATGATTTTTTCTATATAAAAAATTTAAAAATTCTACAACGAGAGAAAAAAATAAAGCACTATATAAATATATTCGAGGAATATGGATAAAAATTCCTTCCAAGATAAGAAAAATTCCTAATAATTCTAAAAAAAATAATATTATTATTTTTATAAAAATGTTAGTATTAATATAATTTCCTATATTTTTAGAAAACAATAACATTAATATTATTGAAATAATTAATGCACTAAAAATTATCCACTGATTTTGAGAAATACTAATAGCAGTAATAATTGAATCAATGCTCAAAAGTATATCTAATATAATTATTTCACTCACTATTTTTTTCAATGAAAAAGATTTTTTTTTCGACAAAAAAGATGATTGATAAAACTTGCATGAAATAGTATTATGTAATTCTTGAAAACATTTCCAGACTAAAAATAATCCTCCAAGGATAAATATTATTTCTCGTAATGAAAAATTATGCAAAAAAAGAGTAAATATTGGATTCCGAAATTTTAATATCCAAGTGGTAATTTTTAATAAGATAATACGTATTACCATTGATACTCCTAATCCAAATATTAACACCCGATTTTTTTGAGAATCAGGAAGATGAGAAATCTGAAAAGATATCAAAAGAATATTATCAATTCCGAGGATAATTTCCACACTTATCAAAGTAATTAAAGATATCCATACACTTGGAACAAGTATCCAGTGAAACATATTACGGGTACTTAATTTATATCTAATTTTTAGAACTAATAATTACAATTCATTCAAAAATTGATTTTTTAATATCATCGTAGTAAATATTTTTTTGAAATAAAATCCTTGAGTCCTGGTACGAATACGTTGTCCATTCTTATCATATCCTTGAGTATAATATTTTTGTGAAGATGATTTAGTTTTTATTTGAAGATATTCACCATTTCGAGCGCTAATATTGTGAATATTCCCCCATGTAATTGAATCCATGAAATCTTCCCAATCTAGACGCAAATAATATTCTTGCTGAACAGTAGGACTCCAGAAAAATGGAGTACCTATTTTTCTTCTACCTAGGGAAATTTTTTTATTTCCTTCTATTGGAATCCATAATATTCGTTTAATTTTTTTACGGACAGAACAGTTATTCCAAGTCATTCCAATAATCTTTAATGATAATGACACTGTGCAAATAAATGTATTTTCTAATGGTTTGCCATATAAATCTATTGGAATAGTTTTTAATTCTATTCCTAAATTGGTAAAATCTGGCTCTGATTTATTACCCGCATCTGCTCCTAAATATTTTTCCATTAGCATACCTACCCAACCCTTATGATATTTTAATTTTATACGTATACTATCAGCTACTTCATTTAAAGTAAATCCAGCTAGTACATTAGCTCTAGTGAGCAGAGTTTTTTCATCTTTCGGAGGTAAAATTAACTGCAGATGATCTGTGTTTATCAAAAATGAATCCTCTAATCTTTTTATGGAAAATTTTTATAAAACAAATAAATGGAATTTATTGCGATAGTGAAAGATAAATTATAATGTCAAAAACTAAAATACAGTACAAAATGGTAATAACGTAATTATCATGTTTCATTGTCACTAAAAATAACTATTATAAAAAATAATCATAATTATTTAAGATAAAATTATCAAATGTAATCAATGGTTATGTTAATAATTTTCTTAAGTATCATAACAAATTTATTTTAGGACTCATACAATATGATACGTCTGAATATTAGATAATATCTTTCATCCTAACAATTAGAAATTAACTAACTATTAAAGTGGATAATAGAAAATTATCAGTTTTAGATAATAATTATCAGTATCAAAAATTAACTGAATCAGTTCATCCTAGTATTTAATTTACTTTATCGTAATATCAGCAGATTTATTATAGGAAATAGTTATTGCTAATAAAGTAAAAAAATATTAATTAATGATTAAATAATATTTTTCACAAATTTTGTTCAGAAGATAACTAAAAAATTTTACTAACTTAAATCTATTGAATTATTACGTATTTGTAAAATTTTTTCTTTTGAGAAATATTTTTGCTTAATCAATGATTATCAATATGATTGAGATCATATTTTCTCCAATATTGATGAATTATTAGGATGAAACATCAATAAATTTAAATAATTTATAATATTGTATTTAACTTATGTATGAAAACTATAAATTATATGATATCCAAACAGTGGATGGAAAAAATTTTTCTATATTTTGGAAAGGAAAAATGAATTTTATAACTATAATTTGATTAATATTAATCCTATAATATTTTCAGAATATTTTTTATTCAAAATAATTTAATTATTAATATTATTTCAGTTAATTATAACGGATATTAAAAATCAAATAATTGATGTTGACAGACTAAAAATAATTTTTTGGAAAAAAAGATGAAAATAAAATTAGGTATTAATGGATTTGGTCGAATCGGTCGTATGGTATTTCGAGCGGCACAAAAAAGAAAGACAATACAAATTGTTGCTATTAATGATATTATGAGTATAGATTATATAGCTTATATGTTAAAATATGACTCTACTCATGGTCAATTTTTAGGATCAATAGAAATTGATCAAAATAATCTTATTATTAATGGAGAAGTAGTTAGAATAACTGCAGTCAAAGATCCTTCTCAGTTAAACTGGAAAGAATTAGAAACTAATATTGTAATAGAATCATCGGGATTATTTTTAACTAAAGATCTTCTTAGTAAACATCTTTATGCTGGATGCGACAAAGTTGTTCTGACTGCTCCTCCACGAGATGATATTCCCATGTTTGTAATGGGTGTTAATCATATTTCTTATAACGGACAAAAAATAATTTCTAATGCATCTTGTACTACTAACTGTTTAGCTCCTTTAGCTAAAGTAGTGAATGATAATTTTGGAATTATAGAAGGACTTATGACTACTATACATGCAATTACAGCTACACAAAATATTGTCGATAGTAAATGTCATAAAGATTGGAGAGGAGGAAGAAGTGCATTACAAAATATTATTCCTTCATCTACAGGAGCGGCTAATGCTGTTGGTAAAGTTATTCCATTCTTAAAGAATAAATTAACTGGAATGGCTTTTCGAGTTCCTATTCCCAATGTTTCTGTTGTAGATTTAACAGTAAGATTAAAAAAATCTGCATGTTATCATACGATATGTAAGAGCATAAAAAATGCTTCTTTAGGAGAATTACAAGGTATTCTTGGTTATACGGAAGAATCTGTAGTCTCTACTGATTTTAATGGGTCTATGTTCATATCAATATTTGATGCTAAAGCAGGTATGTCCTTAAATAATAACTTTGTAAAATTAATATCATGGTATGATAATGAAACAGGTTATTCTCATAAAGTACTAGATTTAATTGAATATATTTATTCTTAAAGAAAGTTAATGTCTTTTATTTAGAATTTTTGGAAAAAAAATTCTGTTGAATTAAAATAATTTTCTTTTTTTCTTCTAATATTTTTAGCTGTCTTCGATTGGTTAAAATGATTTCTTGCGGAGCAGAAGATAAAAATTGTTTATTAGATAACAAAATTTCTAAATAATTAATTTTTTCTAATAATTTAGTCAATTCGTTACATAATCTATTATATTCTATATTTGGATCTATAATTTTTGATAAAGGAATATGAATTTCTATATCTTCAATTATTTGAGTTAACCGAATAACAGGAAGAATATCCCTTTTACTTACAATAGTAAGTGTTTTTACTTGAGCAAAAGAATACAATAATTCTAAATTTTCTTGAAAAAAATTATAATTTTTATTTAAATTAAATGGCCGGATCAATAAATCAATATTTTGATTCATGCTAATATTCATTTTAGTTTTAATTTTTCGTATATATATAATAATTTTTTTTATTAATTCCATTTTATTTACTGCTAACTTATCTTCTGCTGAAGATATATAAGAAGGTATTTTCTGAATCATAATAGTAGATTTATTACTTCCCATTAATTTTTGAAGACGTAACCAAAGATATTCAGTAATAAAGGGTATAATGGGATGAGCTAATCGTAATAATGATTCAAAAATTTTTATTAAAGTGATCCGGGATATATATTGACATGATTGAGAATTACTTTTTAATATAATTTTGGTAATTTCTAAATACCAATCACAAAATTGATTCCAAGTAAATTCATAAAGAATATTTGATGCTAAATCTAAGCGATAATTATCTAGAGCATTACGATATTTTTTAACAGTATTATTGAATTCCGCTAAAATCCATCGATCGGATAATGTTTTTTTTGTAGAAGGAGGATAAGCTAACATATCAACATATTGTTCTGTATGTTGAAGGACAAATTTTCCTGCATTCCATAATTTATTACAAAATTTTCGATATCCTTCTAATCTTTTTAGATCAAAATTAATATTACGAGAAGGACAAGATAAGGAAGTTAAAGTAAAACGAAGAGCATCTGAACCATGAGATTGTATTCCTTTTGGAAATTGTTTTTTTGTACGTAATATAATGTTGTTAGCCAGTTTAGGTTGTAACATATGATTAGTACGTTTCTGAACTAATTCTTCTAATGAAATGCCATCTATTATATCTAAAGGATCAATTACATTACCTTTAGATTTAGACATTTTATTACCTTGTTCATCCTTAATTAAACCTGTAATATAAATTTTTTTAAAGGGAATTTGTCCCTGTCCATCTTTATCTTTCATAAAATACATAGAAAGCATGATCATTCGAGATATCCAAAAAAAAATAATATCGAAACCACTTACGAGAACACTAGTAGGATGATAAATTTGTAATAAATCAGTTTTTTGAGGCCATCCTAAGGTACAAAAAGTCCATAAACCTGATGAAAACCATGTATCTAAAACATCATTATCTTGTGTTAATATAATATTAGAAGAAAAATTATTTTGTTGTCGGACTTCTTGTTCATTTCTAGCTATGTATATTTGTCCTTGTTCATCATACCATGCAGGGATACGATGTCCCCACCATAACTGTCGTGACAAACACCAATCCTTAATATTGGACATCCAGGAAAAATATATATTTTCATATTTTTGTGGAAAAAAAATTATTTTTTTTTGTTTGACAGCCTCTATAGCTATTTTAGCTAAATCTCTAGTACGTAAATACCATTGATCAGTTAACATAGGTTCAATAATTGCTTTACTTTTTTCTCCATAAGGAAGATATAATTCATATGATTCTTGATGTTGCAAAAAAGATTTTTGTTTAAGAGAACAAAGAATTTTTTTTCTCGCTTCTATCCGGGATAAACCATGAAATTCTTTTGGTATTATTGGTAAATTGCAATTAGTAATTTTACCTTGAGAATTAAATATTTGAGCTGAAGAACGAAGTGTACCATCAAAATTTAAAATATTTATCATCGGTAAATTACATCGTTGCGCTATTTCATAATCTTTAAAATCATGAGCAGGAGTAATTTTCATACATCCTGAACCAGTAGACATATTAATACTTTTATCTGCAACTATTGGTAAACGACGATGTACTAAAGGTAAAATAACAAACTTTCCTAATAATGTTTTATATCGGTCATCGAGGGGATTAATTGCTATTCCGGTATCTCCCCATAATGTTTCTGGTCTCGTAGTAGCTACTAGGATATAATCTGTTCCTTGTAAAGTTTTCATTCCATCAGCTAATGGATATCGTATATACCAAATAAATCCTTGAGATTTAATATGTTCCACTTCAAGATCAGAAATAGCTGTTCTTAATATTGGATCCCAGTTTACTAACCGCTTCCCACGATAAATTAAACCATCTTTATATAATTGTAAAAAACCTTCATTAACCGCTCTAGTAAAACCTTCATCCATTGTAAAACGTGCACGTTCCCAATCTGCTGAACATCCTAGTCTACGCATTTGCTGAAATATTTTTTTATTTAATGAATTTTTCCACTCCCAAACTTGATTGAATAGTTCTTTTTGGTCTAAATCTTTTTTATTTTTACCAGTAGATAATAAGATATTCTGTTCTATAATAATTTGAGTTGCAATTCCTGCATGATCCGTTCCTACCTGCCATAAAGTATTTTTTCCTTGCATTCTATGATAACGAATAAGAGTATCTATCAGAGTATGTTGAAAAGCATGTCCCATATGCAATGTACCCGTAATATTAGGAGGAGGTAACATAATGCAAAAATTTTCCTGATCAGATTTATATTTATTTTGAAAAAATTTATTTTTTTCCCAGTAATTATATATAGGAAACTCTATATTATTAGGAGAATATTTATTTTTCATACTTATTTACACTATCCAATGAGCTATAAAATATCTTTTATATCAGATATATTAATGATATTAATTAGTTTATTTTTTATCACAAACATTCAAAAAAATAATGTTTTTTACAAAATTTTCAAATTAACTTACGATTTTTAAATAAAAAAAAATTTGGTTATTTTAAATCAAAACAATTAATAAATTAACAAATAATATTTTGATAAAATAATGATTAATTTTTTATTATTTGTCAGTAATATGATACTTTTACTACTATCTAATAATAGAAAAAATTTTTATTTTTATTAATAATACTAAATATTAGTAATATTAATTAATTAATATAATGTATTATCTTTAACTATATTTAATAAGTACTGAATAATAAGTGTTACAGGTCTTCCCGAAGCTGTACTCATTATAGATTGAGGATCTTGTGTTTTGCAGGTTCCTGCAATATCTAGATGAGCCCAATGATATTTTTGAGTAAATTGAGATAAAAAACATCCCGCTGTAATAGCTCCTCCTGGCAATTCAGCTACATTTACTAAGTCTGCACAATTAGAAATTAGTTGCTGTTGATATTCCTCTGAAAGAGGAAGTTGCCATGCCCAATCTCCTGATTGTTCTGAGGCAGTTAATAAATTTTTTGCTAATTTATTATTATTAGATATTAAACCTGTTATATTAGTTCCTAATGCAACCACACAAGCTCCGGTTAAAGTAGCAATATCAATAACCACTGCGGGTTTAAATTTTTCTATATATGTTAAGACATCACATAATACTAATCTACCTTCAGCATCAGTATTTAAAATTTCTACTGTTTTTCCGGACATAGTAGTTATTACGTCTCCTGGACGAAAAGATTTTCCTCCTGGCATATTTTCGCATCCTGCAACAATACCAATAATATTAAGAGGGAGTTCTAAAGATGCTACTACTTGAAGCACTCCATATACAGCAGCTGCTCCACACATATCATATTTCATATCTATCATGGAACTTGCATTTTTCAGTGATAATCCTCCGGAATCAAAAGTTACTCCTTTCCCTACTAAGATAATAGGTGATAATTGTTGAGATAATCCTGAATATTTAATAATTGACATTATTGATTCATTGTTGGATCCTTGACCTACTGCTAGGTAAGCATTCATACCTAACTTTTTCATTTCGTTTTGATTAATAAATTTAACATTAATATTGTTATAATTATTAGCTAATTCTTGAATTTTTTTAGCTAAATATAATGCATTACATACATTAGGCGGAAGATTACTAAGATCTTTAGTTATTTTTACTCCTGTAGATATAGCTATTCCATGTTTTATTGCTAGATTAGCTATAGAATAATCTTTTTCTTGTACATTTAATATTATTGTTTGTAGATTACATTGTTTTTTCTTAAAAGTGGTCTTAAATGGTTGAAACTCATATAAACTTTTTTCAGTT
This sequence comes from Candidatus Dasytiphilus stammeri, assembly GCA_041941865.1. Taxonomy (GTDB): domain Bacteria; phylum Pseudomonadota; class Gammaproteobacteria; order Enterobacterales; family Enterobacteriaceae; genus Dasytiphilus; species Dasytiphilus stammeri_H. Next base: position 178,576 of record CP145873.1, on the reverse strand, counting down.
ATTTCAATAAATTTACGTATTTTCCAATATATATTTCTATTTTTTACATTTATTTCTGAAAGATAACATAAGACTTCATGTACATTACTATCCTTCAGGATAGAAATGTAATTCATAATTATTTTTTGATATTTTTCGTCATTAACTTCATCTTTTGTACCACATCCAATAAGCAATAATCTCGTCGTCATTACTTGAGGAATATGGTATAATAATAAAGATTGACCAATTTTTCCTTGTATATCTCTTATTTTCAATAATGAACTAATATATCCTTTACTAATTTTATCTAAAAATTCTGCACTAGCAGATAATTGATAATTTTCAAATACTGCACTGATAATACAATCATTATGATGAAATTCTAAATTGTCAGTTTTAATTTGAAATTTCATGTATAATTTTCTCCAAATTAGTGAAATATTTATCTCTAGACTAATATTATAAATTATCTTTACTAATTTTTAGTTTAATGCAAGTTAATTACTATTAAAATAGATATATGAATAAATTTAAAATGCCGAAGTGGCGAAATAGGTAGACGCAATTGATTCAAAATCAATCGCTTTTAAATAAGCATGCCGGTTCAAATCCGGCCTTCGGCATCAAATATTTTTTAAATAGGAATAATATAATTAAATATACACTAAGTATTATTAGTACATAAAAAATTCCATAATTATATACTAATAATGGCCCTTGCAGGATTTGAACCTGCGACCAAGCGATTATGAGTCGCCTGCTCTTACCTCTGAGCTAAAGGGCCTAATTAATAATTATTAATATTCTTTTATAAAATCTTAATCTTCTAAAAAATCTTTTAGAATATCAGCCCTACTTGGATGCCGCAATTTTCGTAATGCTTTTGCCTCTATTTGTCTTATACGTTCTCGTGTGACATCAAATTTTTTTCCTACTTCTTCTAAAGTATGATCTGTATTCAAATTAATTCCAAAACGCATCTTTAATACTTGACATTCTCTGGTAGGTAATCCCGTTAATACTAACTGAGTTGAACAACGTAAGCTATCATAACTAGCACATTCAAAAGGCATTTTAATATTAGTATCTTCAATAAAATCGCCTAAATGAGAATTAGCATTCTCTCCAATTGGAGTTTCTAGCGAAATAGGTTCTTTTGCAATTTTTAATACTTTCCGAATTTTGTCTTCGCTCATTAACATTTGTTCGGATAATTCTTCTGATGTAGGTTCTCGACCTATTTGTTGTAACATTTTACGAGAAATTCTATTTAATTTATTGATAGTTTCGATCATATGTACTGGAATACGTATAGTACGAGCTTGATCTGCTATCGATCGAGTTATAGCTTGTCGAATCCACCAGGTAGCATACGTAGAAAATTTATATCCAAGACGATAATTAAATTTATCTACAGCTTTTATTAATCCAATATTTCCTTCCTGAATAATATCCAAAAATTGAAGTCCTCTATTGGAATATTTTTTAGCTATTGAAATGACTAGACGTAAATTTGCTTCAATCATTTCTTTCTTTGCTCTACCTGCTTTTGCTGCACCAATTGTCAGCCGTCGATTAATATCTTTTATATTTTCAATACTTAAACCTGTTTCTTTTTCAATTTTTACTAAACTTTGAAGACTAGTGACTATTTTAGTAGTAACTCTATGTAAATTTTTTGCCCAACGATCCTTTCTTAATAAGGCATTTTTGAGCCAATTTTCATTACTTTCATTACCAGTAAATAAGAAAATAAAAATTTTTTTAGGCATATTACATTGATCTACACAAAGTTTCATAATTATACGTTCTTGTACACGAATTTTCTCCATAATAGAACGGATATTTTTTACTAATTGAATAAAAATTTTAGGCATTAACCTAAATGTACTAAATATCTCTGATAGATTTTTTATTTCTTGAACAGAATCACTATGTTCTCGACCTTTACTATTAATTATTGCAGAAGTTTTTTCATATTGATCTCGCAAGGTAGTAAATTTTTTACATGCAACCACTGGATCAATATTATTTTCATAATCTAGCACTTTATCTAGATCTTTATGTTTAGCTAAAAAATTATTAGTCATTTTAATTTTTGTAGGCACTGTTACTATTTCAGTATCTTTAAAACCTATAATTAGATCCTTAAGATTCAGATTATTACTTTTTAACTGATCATATTGGTACAAAAAAGATGAAATTACTTCAGGATATTCACCTAATGAAGATTGAACTTGGTTAAATCCTTCTTCAATACGTTTAGCGATATCCACTTCTCCTTCACGTGTTAATAATTCTACATTTCCCATTTCTCGCATATATATCCGAACGGGATCTGTTGTAAGATCTTTTTTATTATTATCTTCAACAATGATTTTGACATGTTTATTTTTTTTTGTAGTTGAAATATTCTTCAATAACTGTATATTTTCATCTGGTTTTTTTTCCATAACTGGAATACCCATCTTATTAATGAATGGAACTATATTTATAATATAATTGATATTGAATTTTGACTGTAAAAGATACTTATTTATTTCCGCATATGTTAAATATCCTTATTCTCTCCAGAAACTAACAAGACTTTTTAATTGATACTAAAAATTATAATTCATAAGATAATATCCATCATAAAGTTTATCGAAAATAGAAATAATCAAAATTCTGATAAATCATCAATCATTTTTTGTAAAAATATTTTCAATATCCTTAAATATTTATTTTTTTTAATATTTATTTTTTTGCTAACGTTTTATTTAAAAACCATAACTCATGTTTATCTTCAATAGTTAATCCTTGAGTTCTTTCTCCAGAAAGCAGTTTTTCTTGACGTTGTTGTAAAGCACATTCATAGATACTAGTTAGTAAATCTTGAAATGTTTTTTCTAAATATTCATCATTAATCATGTGGTCCCAATAAGCTAATATTTCAAGAGTTTTTATTAAATTTTTATTTCGGTATTGTTCTAATAAATATCCAGTAGTGATTTTAGGACAAGCTTTACATTGTTCTACTAGTTCTACAAAAATATTCCATCCATTTATTTTCAAATTATTTAAAAATGTTAATTCTGGTACTAATAATGAAAAATGTGGATTTTGTACTAATAAACTTAGCAGTATTCGCATTTTACTTCTTTTTTTTTTATATATAAAATATTAGAAGATTTTAGTCTGGGTAATGTTGAATTATATATTAATTTGAATATTTTTGACTCAAAGAAACCTAATTTTTTACCTAAAACCGATTGTATAGAAAACTGTAATATTTTACTAGGAATCTTATTAATTAAGGGTCGCACTAAGGTAATAAATTTAGCTTTACCTTCAGCAGTAGAAATATTTACCTGTTGTAAAAAAAATTGAAATATAAACTCGGATAGAGAATAAGCACGTAATATTCTTTTTTCAAAAAGATTTTTTCCTTCTTTACGTATTAAACTATCAGGATCTTCTCCTTCAGGTAAAAACATAAAACTTAATTGTCGTCCGTCTACCATATATGGTAATGCTATATTGAGTGCTTTCCAAGCAGCTTTTCTTCCTGCATGATCTCCATCATAACAATAAATAACATTATCCGTATTACGAAATAAAAGTTGAATATGATCTATTGATGTTGATGTTCCTAATGAAGAAACTGTATACTCAATACCATTTTTTACCAAAGAAATTACATCCATATAACCTTCTACTACTAAAATTTTAGAAGGTTTAGCACATTTCTTATATAATTCATATAATCCATATAATTGTTTTCCTTTATTAAAAATATTTGTAGTAGGAGAATTTAAATATTTAGTATTGGAATGAAAATCGTTTAATATTCTTCCTCCAAAACCCATAACTCTTCCCCTTTTATCTCGAATTGGAAACATTATCCTATTTATAAAAAAATCATTTTTTTCATTTATAGATAAAATTCCTAATTCTTTTAACAAATGAATATCGTTAGGATAATATTGTTCAAAATATTTTTTTACTGTAGTTCCACTAGAAGGAGCAAAACCTAACGAAAATTCTTGAATAATTTTACCATTAATCTCTCTTTTTTTCAAATATTCTCTAGCTTGAATAGCGTTGAGAGTTTTATGCAATAAAGATTTTTGATACAATTCACATATGATTTGCATCATCTTAAAAAAATATTCTCGACGCTGAATAGTAAAATTAGATAATAAATCACTAGATTCGTATGGAATTGTAAAACCATAAATCTTAGCTAATTCTTCAATTGTTTCAATAAAATTTAATTTTTCAAAATGCATAATAAAATCAATAGAATTACCATGCTCACGACATCCAAAACAATAAAATAATTGTTTTTCTCTACTCACTGTAAAGGAAGGATTTTTATCTTTATGAAAAGGACAACATGATCGATAATTTTTTCCTACCTTTTGTAAGGATAAATGAGATTGAATAAGTTCTACTATATCAATATGACTTAATAAATTTTGAATAAATGAATATGGAATATGTCGAAACATTGACTAACTCTACGCTATTAAAAAATTTTTCATAATTAATAAATAAATATTTATGATTTAATATAATGTATACGTATACGTCGTGATTGTTCACGTGATAATTTTTTAGAAAGTCTTTTAATAGCAGATGCTTTTGCGCGTTTTCGTTGAGTAGTAGGTTTTTCATAAAATTCTCTTCGACGAACTTCCGATAATATACCTGCTTTTTCGCAAGAACGCTTAAAACGTCGAAGTGCTACATCAAATGGTTCATTATCACGAACTTTTATAATGGGCATATTAACTTCCTCAAATATAATTATTATCTAATATAGATATACTTAGAAAATAGTTAATTGTAAAGTAAAAATTAATCTAATGGAAATTTCATAATATGCGAATACTAGGTATTGAAACATCTTGTGATGAAACTGGAGTTGCTATTTATGATGAACACAATGGTTTATTAATTAATAAAGTTTATAGCCAAATGTTGCTCCATGCAAATTATGGAGGTGTAGTTCCCGAATTAGCTGCTAGACATCATATTAAAAAAATTGGCAGCTTAATTCAATGTATCTTACAAGAGACCAAATTAACTCCACGAGAAATTGATGGTATAGCTTACACTGCCGGACCTGGTTTATCCGGATCATTGCTAACAGGTGCCAGTTTTGGACGTTCATTAGCATTTGCTTTAAATATACCATCATTGCAGATAAATCATTTAGAAGGTCATATATTTACACCGTTTATTGAAAATAATAATCCTATTTTTCCTTTTGTATCATTAATCATTTCCGGAAGTAATACATTACTAGTTAATGTTATTCAATTAGGAAAATATCAATTATTGGGACATACTATTGATGATGCAGTAGGAGAAGCTTTTGACAAAATTGCTCAATTACTAGGGTTAAAATATCCTGGAGGATCAAAATTGTCTCAATTAGCACGTCAAGGTAAAAAAAATCGTTTTATTCTTCCTCGTCCTTTAATTAATCGACCAGGTTTAGATTTTAGTTTTTCAGGTTTAAAAACTTATACTACTACTCTATTCCATAAAGAAAAACATGATATTCAAACAAAGGCAGATATAGCTCGTTCTTTTGAAGATGCAATTATCGATATTTTATTAATCAAAAGTCAAAGAGCCCTAGATTTGACTAAAGTAACTCAATTAGTAATTGTGGGGGGAGTCAGTTCAAATAATACCTTGCGATCTAATTTTAATAATTTTAGTTTTGCTAAAAAAATACTTTATGGTTCACCTGAATTTTGTACAGATAATGGAGCAATGATAGCTTATGTAGGATTCTTGAGATTTAAACACGGTCAACAATCTTCTAATTTAAAAATTAATGTTTATCCGCGTTGGTCCCTAAATAATTTATTTGAAGTTTTTTAAAAAATTAAAATCCTAAATATTTTTATTTATTTTTCCAAAATTTTATAGCTTCATAACGCCGTGAATCTAATTCTTTATGAATATTGGACCCTTGATATCCATCTTCAATAATTTTTTTGACAGATATATTTTTTGCTAAAGAAAATATTTTTTGGAGATATTTTTCTTGTGGATAGTATGATAATTTAGAAGGATCTTTTATTAATTGATGATAATTTACTGCTTGGCTAACAGCAGAAATTTTCGTAATTCTATCTGGTTTTCGCCAGGAATCAATTTTATTAAAAAATGTTATTATCCTTTTAGGTTCTACTTGCTCTATTTTATGTACTAAATAATGCCATTTCTGTGCTAAATCAAAAAAATTACTCAGATATTTTGGTACGCGTAATCGATTACAGAATTTTTCTGATAATTTATTTTTTGATATATGTTTTAAATAGGATAAACTACTGCTATTTCTAACAGATGTGTCCGCACAAAAAAATTGTTCTATATCATGGCATAAACAAGCAAAACGTACTTCTAATTGACTACTTATCTGTACTGCAATAGATAATGAAAAAAGAGGTCGATAACTATTAGTTAGTACCATATTATTACTTTTATTAGGATTATTTATATCTATTCGATATAAATTATCTATTTCAGGAAACAAACAGGATAAAGCATGACATTGTTTTAATATCTGAAAATATAAAATAGGATTACGAGAACATAAAGCAATTTCTGTTTCTTTCCAAATTCTTTCTGCTGATAAAGAATTTAACTCTCCATTTTTTGACATATAACTCATAATCTTAATTGTTTCAGGATCTATTTGAAAATTTAGATAGTTATAACAGGCTGCAAAACGTGCTACTCGTAATACTCGTAATGGATCTTCACTAAAAGAATTGGAAATATGACGAAGTTTTCGTTGAAAAATGTCATTAATTCCATTAAATGGATCATAATATTTTCCTTCTGCATCACATGCAATTGCATTAATAGTTAGATCTCTTCGAGAAAGATCTTGTTCTAATGTAATATCTGGAGATGTATAACAGGTAAATCCTCTATAACCTCTTCCACTTTTTTTTTCTGTTCGCGCTAAAGCATATTCTTCTCCGGTAATAGGATGTAAAAAAACCGGAAAATTTTTTCCAACTGGTTTAAATCCCTGTCTAATTAATTCTTGTGGTGTAGATCCAACAATTACCCAATCTTTATCTTTGATAGGAAGATTTAATAATCTATCGCGTACTGCTCCTCCTACTAAAAAAATTTTCATTAATACACGTCCTTTCTTACGCATATTATATATAATATGTATTAAATATAAAAAAAAAATAGATTGTATCTAGTTATTAATAATGTCAAAAAATTGTCAAAATGAAATATTTTTATTCTTTCAATCACTAAAATTAAGTTATCCTGAAAAATATATTTTAAAATGTAAATAAATTATAAGAATTATCTAGTATTGACATTTTCAAAAGGAAAATAATATGAATTATACATCCATCTATAATAAAATAGAATTAAATTTTTCACAAGAACGAGTCGAGCATAGTATAACTGCATTACGTTCCGGAGTAGGCATACTTGTTCTCGATGATGAATCTCGTGAAAATGAAGCAGACATGATTTTTGTAGCCGATACCATGACAGTTCAACAAATGGCATTAACCATTCGACATGGGAGCGGCATAGTATGTTTATGTATTACTGAAAATCTACGTCAACAATTATGTTTACCAATGATGGTGGATGAAAATACTAGTATTTATGGAACTAGTTTTACTATCTCTATAGAAGCGGCACAAGGAGTAACTACTGGGGTTTCAGCAAAAGATAGAATTACTACTATACGCACAGCAATAGCTGATAATACTACTCCAGAAGATTTACGACGTCCAGGCCATATTTTTCCATTACGAGCTGTTGATGGAGGTATTAGAGAACGACAAGGACATACAGAAGCCGCTCTAGAACTAGTTAGATTAGCTGGATTTAAACCAGCTGCGGTTTTATGCGAACTTACTAATGACGATGGAACCATGGCACAAAATTCTGATATAATTGCTTTTTCACACCAACACCAAATGCCAATTGTAGCTATTAATGATATATTAAAATATTTATATTATAAATAAAATAACTAAATGAATTTAAGCAATTCTTTTTAGAAATGTTCATTTTTTTTCAGAAAAAATATTGAGAAAATTGATTATTTTAAACAATATTATTTTTTTCTCGAAGCAAATTTATAACTTGTAGTTTAGCAATTTCTTTAGATAATTTTTCTGCGTTAAAATTATTAGATTTTAAATGTTTGTTGAGACATTTTTCTGCTTTGTGTTTTTCGGATAACGCTCTTGATTCATCGATTTCCCCACCGCTTATTGCGGTATCAGCTAATACAGTAATTATGTTAGGACATACTTCGAGAATTCCCCCAGAAATATAAATAATTTCATCGAAAATATGAAAATTATTTTTATAAAAAATTTGTATCATTCCTGGTTTAATAGTAGTGAGAAGAGGTGAATGTCCCGGATAAATTCCTAATAATCCTTCACTTCCCGTTATTATTATTTTTTTTATTATGCCCCTAAATAATTCTTGTTCTATAGTAACAACTACTAATTGACATTCTTTCATAAACTATGTTGAATTTTTCAACTTATGTTTTGCTTCTTCTATAGTACCTATCATATAGAATGCTTGTTCAGGTAAATTATCGTAATTTCCTGCTAAAATTTCTTGAAATCCTTTAATAGTATCTTTTAAAGATACATATTTTCCAGGAAAACCTGTAAATACTTCAGCCACATAAAATGGTTGCGACAAAAAACGCTGTATCTTACGAGCACGATTAACTAGTAATTTATCTTCTTTGGATAACTCATCTATACCTAAAATTGCTATAATTTCTTTTAGTTCTTGGTAACGCTGAAGTACAAATTGTACCTGTCGAGTTGTATCATAGTGTTCCTGACCTATTATTAACGGATCGAGTTGTCTACTAGTAGAATCTAGAGGATCTATGGCAGGATAAATACCCATAGAAGCAATGTGTCTATTTAGAACTACAGTAGCATCCAAATGAACAAATGTTGTGGCGGGAGAAGGGTCTGTTAAGTCATCGGCAGGTACATATACTGCCTGAACAGAAGTAATAGAACCTACTTTAGTAGAAGTAATTCGTTCTTGTAACATTCCCATTTCTTCTGCTAGTGTTGGTTGATAACCTACTGCAGAAGGCATTCGTCCTAGTAAAGCAGAAACTTCCGTACCTGCTAAAGTATACCGATAAATATTATCTATAAAAAAAAGTACATTTCTACCTTCATCTCTAAATTTTTCGGCTATCGTTAATCCTGTTAAAGCTACTCGTAATCGAGTTCCGGGTGGTTCATTCATTTGTCCATACACTAAAGATACTTTATCTAATACTTTAGATACTTTCATTTCATGATAAAAATCATTTCCTTCCCTTGTTCTTTCTCCTACTCCTGTAAATACAGAATAACCAGCATGTTCTATTGCAATATTTCGAATTAATTCCATCATATTAACTGTTTTTCCTACCCCTGCTCCTCCAAATAAACCAATTTTTCCACCTTTAGCAAAAGGACAAATAAGATCAATGACTTTAATTCCAGTTTCCAGTAATTCATGTGAATTTGACAAATTCGAATATTCTGGTGGTGATCGGTGAATACTCCATTTTTCTTGATTTTGACCTATTGTTCCTTTATTATCTATTGGTTCTCCTAATACATTCATAATACGACCAAGAGTAGATTTACCTACCGGAACTTTTATAGAATGTTGTAGATCTATGACTTCTAAACCTCGTTTTAATCCTTCTGAATATCCCATAGCAATAGTACGGACTATACCTCCGCCTAATTGTTGTTGTACTTCTAAAATAAGTACCTTTCTACCTGGATTTTGTACCTCAAGTGCATTATATATTTTAGGAACAGCATTTTGAGAAAATTCGACGTCTACTACTGCTCCGATAATCTGGATAATTTTTCCTCTCAACATTTTCTGCCTCTCTTATATTATTATACAGCGGCTGCTCCTGAAACAATTTCAGTTAATTCCTGAGTAATACTATTTTGACGTATATTATTATATACTAATTTGAATTCTTTAGTCATACGTCCTATATTATCAGTAGCTGTTTTCATAGCTACCATTCTGGCAACTTGTTCGCTAGTTAAGTTTTCTAATAATTTTTGATATATTTGTGATTCAATATAACGTTGTAATAATTTATTAATTAATAATGGAGATTCAGGTTCATATATATAATCACCTCTTTTTTTAACCTGTTGTTCCACAGAAGGTAAAGGAAGAATTTGCATAATTTGAGGTACTTGAAATAGTATATTTATAAATTTATTATAAACTAAATAAATTTTATCTATTTTTTTTTCTTCATATGCTTGTAACAGTATTTTTATAGGTTGAATAATTTCGCTTAATGATGGATAATTACCTAAATTAGTTATTTGTGCTATAATTCGAGTTAAGACTAATGTTTTAAAAAATGTTACTCCTTTACTTCCAATAATTGCTAAATTACAATTAATTCCCTTATTTACCCATTTTGTTATATCTTTCACTAATTTTTTAAATAAATTATTATTCATTCCTCCACAAAGTCCACGATCACTAGAAATTAATAAATATCCAATTGCTTTAGGTTTTCTATTTTCTAAATATAAATGTTTATATTTTAAACTCCTGACTTGAAGATGATTAATGACTTTCTGGATACTCTCTATATAGGGACCACTTTTTTCCATGCGATCTTTCATTTTACGTTTCTTAGAAGCAGCAATCATTTCCATAGCTTTAGTAATTTTTTGCATATTTTTAATGGCAGAAATTTTATTACGTATAGTTGTTAAACTAGTCATTTAATTTTCCATAAAACACTTTTCACTTAAATACAAAGATTTAAATTGTTCAATGAGACATCTAATTTCTTGGAGAATAAGATCATTATAAGTTCCATTATCATTTATGGTTTTAATTAAAGTCATATTTGTTTTATTAATATAATCTATTAATTTACATTCAAAATCTTTTATTTGAGTCAGTTCTATGTTATCTACATAACCATATTCTACTGCAAATAATACTACTGCTTGGTCAGCTACACTCATTGGATGATATTGGGATTGCTTCAATAATTCGGTTAACTTCTGACCATATTGAATTTTGTTTCGAGTTTCTTCCTCTAGATCGGAAGAAAATTGTGAAAATGCAGCTAGTTCATGGTATTGAGCTAAGGAAGTTCTAATTCCCTTTGCTAAATACTTTAAAATTGGTGTTTGTGCTGCACTTCCGACCCGAGAAACAGATATTCCAGGATTTACTGCTGGTCTTATACCCACATGAAATAAATTAGATTCTAAAAATATTTGTCCATCAGTAATGGAAATTACATTAGTAGGAACAAAAGAGGATACATCCCCCGCTTGAGTTTCAATAATAGGTAAAGCAGTTAGAGAACCAGTTTTATTTTTGACTTTTCCGTTAGTAAAAGATTCTACAAAATCAATATTAACACGGGCGGATCTTTCTAATAAGCGAGCATGTAAATAAAAAATATCACCTGGAAAAGCTTCTCTTCCCGGAGGTCGTCGTAATAATAATGATATCTGGCGATATGCTATAGCTTGTTTAGATAAATCATCATAAATAATTAATGCATCTTCCCCTCGATTACGAAAAAATTCACCCATTGTACATCCTGCATAAGGTGCTAGATATTGTAACACCGCTGAATCAGATGCGAATGATGCTACTACTATAGTATAATCTAACGCACCATATTCTTCTAATTTTTTAACCACGTTAACTACCGTAGAAGCCTTTTGACCTATCGCAACATATACACATTTTATTTTAGAATTTTTTTGATTAATAATAGTATCAATTGCTAGTGCAGTTTTACCCGTTTGACGATCTCCAATAATTAGTTCCCTTTGTCCTCTGCCAATAGGAATCATAGTATCAATGGCCTTATAACCTGTTTGAAGAGGTTGATTAATAGATTGTCGTTCAATAACTCCGGGAGATTCAGTTTCTAGAGGAGAAAACATTTCATATGTTAAACATCCTTTTCCATCTAATGGTTCTCCTAAAGAATTAATTACTCGTCCTAATAAACCTCTACCAATAGGGACTTCTAATAAACGTCCAGTACTTTTCACTTTCATACCTTCTCTAATATCCGTAGAAGGTCCTAGGACAACTGCTCCTACACAATCTCGTTCTAAATTTAAAGTAATGGCATAACGTTTATTTCCTGGAAGAGAAATCATTTCCCCTTGCATAACATTACTTAAACCATATATTTTGATAATCCCATCGCTAACTGTTAAAATGGTTCCTTCATTATAAATTTCACTTATAATATTAAAATTATCAATTCGTTGTTTTATAAGTTCACTGATTTCTGTAGAATTAATTTGCATATTTTCCGATTTCTTATGACTGTAAAAATACCGATAACCGATTCAGACGACTTCGCAAACTACCATCTATAACTATGTCACCTATGCGGATTATAATCCCTGCTATTAATATTTTATTAATAGTGAAATGAAATTTAACTTTTCGCAGAAGTTTTTCTTGAAGTTTATTTTTAATCTTGGTTAATTGATACCAATTAAGTGAATTGGTCGTAATAACTTCAATGCAAATAATTTGTTGATATTCATCATGTAACTGCTTAAATATTTGTAGTACTTCTGGGAGTAATTGTATTCTATTGTGCTCGGTCATAATTTTAATAAAATTTTGAAATTCTTTATCAATATTATCACCACAAATAGTTATAAATATCTTATTTAAGATAAGAGGGGATACTAATCCAGAAAGTAACGGAGTAATCTTAGGATGACGAGATATTTCTGCACTGAATGATAACATCTGTTGCCATTTTTTAATTTTGTTTGTTGCATTCGAAAATTCAAAAGCGGCTATTGCATAAGGACGTGCTATCGTTTTTAATTCAGTTATTTTTTTCATGAAATTATAACTCAGTAATTATTTTATCAATAATATTCTTATTAATTTTTTCATTTCCTGAATTTTCCAATAACTTTTCGGTTACTGCTATAGTTAAAAGTACCACTTCTTTTCTTAATTCTTCTCGTACTCTTTGGTGAGAAGATTCAATTTCTCTTTTAGCCAATAAGATAATTCTTTTTCGTTCCTTTTGTGCTTCTTTGCTTACTTTGTCTAAAATTTGAATACTTTTTTGGTGAGCTTGATCTAAAATTTTTAATACTTGATTATGAGACTGGATTAATTGTTCCTTAGATTTTTGTTGAGCATATTTTAAAGTAATTTTAGCTTTTTCTGCATCAGATAATCCATCTGATATTTCTTTTTGTCGTTTTTCTATGGCATTTAGAATAGGAGGCCATATGTACTTCATACAAAATATAACAAAAATTATAAAAGATACCAATTGTCCTAGAATAGTAGCATTAATATTCATTTTACTCTATCCTAGAATACACCAAAAATTAATTTCATGAAATTAACCTATTTTTCATATAAAAATAATAATTTGTTGATAACAATCCAAACTACAGTTCAATCAGAAGATTAATATTAATTGGATCCTACAGCAAATATCATATATAAACCTATTCCTACCGCTATCATTGGAATAGCATCTATTAATCCCATTACTACAAAAAATTGTGTTCGTAATAATGGCATAAGATCTGGTTGTCTCGCAGATCCTTCAAGAAATTTACTACCGAGAAGTGCAATTGCAATAGCGGCTCCAATAGCTGCTAATCCAATCATCAATGCAGCGGACAGATATAAGATATTGTGGTTTTGCATTCAACTCTCCATTGTTTATATAAAGAATCAATTATGGTGATGGTTTTCAGAAGCCATCGCTAAATATACAATTGTTAGAACCATAAAAATAAAAGCTTGGAGGATTATTATTAATATATGAAGAATAGCCCAGGGAACAGTTAATAACCACTGTAACCACCAAGGTAATAAAGCAGTGATCAATATAAAAATGATCTCTCCCGCATATATATTACCAAATAAGCGTAATGATAATGAAATTGGTTTAGATAGTAAATTGATACTCTCCAATATTAAATTAATTGGCATAAAAAAAATATTATTAAAAGGATGAAGAGTCATTTCTCTACTAAAACCTTTTAAACCTTTTAACCTCAAGCTATAGTAAATTATTAGTATAAATACTCCTAGTGCCATAGATAGTGTAATATTCACATCAGCGGAAGGTACCACTCTGAGTGACGATAAATTAAATAAATGATGTCCTAGATAAGGTAAAAAATCTATAGGTAATAAATCCATTGCATTCATTAATACTATCCATACAAAAATAGTTAGAGATAATGGGGCAATAAGCTTATTTTGTTGTTGATACATCTCACGTACACTTTTATCAATAAATAATACCAATATTTCTACACTAGTTTGTAATCTCCCCGGAATACTACTAGTGACCTGGTGCGCTACTCGATAAAAAATAGTAAGAAATATTATTCCTAATAAAATTGAAAAAAATAGAGAATCCAGATTAATTATCCAGAAGGTAGTCTGGGTTGTTGAAGGAGTTTTAATTATACTGAAAGTAGCTAAGTCCATTTGAAGATGATGTAAATGATGACTTATATATTTCGATGAGTTAAATAATTCTCCTATAATCGACATTTTTCTACCTAAATTAGATTAACTGTATAATTCAGTAATAACCATTACTAATAATAGTTTAGCAGTTTTTATTATTAAAGTCAACGCAGTTAAATTTTCATTTTTTACTTTGAATATTAAAACCTGAAATTTTTAATTTTACTTATTAATTTTCTGGAAAAGAGTTAATTTTTCAGATTTACAGGAAAGTAAATTTTGTTTTTTTAACCAAATACATAATATAGATATAGCCGCAGATGTTACTCCTGGAATACGTGCTGCTTGTCCTACCGATACTGGATGAACTTTATTAAGAATTTCACTCACTTCGTGAGAAATAGAATGTATTTGATTATAGTCTAAATTCTCAGGTAATAAAATATTATTTAGACGTTCTTGTTGCATCAATTCTTTTTGGTACCGAAGAAGATATCCTTTATATTTAATATTAATTTCTAATGGTTTATAAATTAAAGGATCAGTTATTCCTTCCTGAGCGAAAGATTTAATAGTTAATAAAGACTCATACGTTATTTCTGGACGACGTAATAATTCTTCTGCATTAATTTTATCCCTGTTCATATTATTAAGTAAATTACTAATGGGATTTAAAACACTTTTTGGTAACCATAAATTCCGCAATCGTTGGAGTTCTTTCTCACTCTGTTCCATTTTTGTTTGAAAATAAATCCAACGTTTATTATCCACTATTCCTAACTTACGACCTATTTCTGTTAATCTTATGTCTGCATTATCTTCTCGTAAAAATAAACGATATTCTGCTCGAGAAGTAAACATTCGGTATGGTTCGTTAGTACCTCGAGTACATAAATCATCTATTAATACTCCAATATATGCTTGATTTCGTTGTGGAATCCAACCTTCTTTATTGAAAGATAAACATGCTGCATTTATTCCCGCTAATAACCCTTGTGCAGCTGCTTCTTCATAACCAGTAGTTCCATTTATTTGTCCAGCGAAAAAAAGACCCTTGATATATTTACTTTCCAAAGTAAGTTTAACATCTCGTGGATCTAAATAATCATATTCTATTGCATATCCAGGACGTACAATATGAGATTTTTCCAATCCTTTAATAGAACGTACAATTTGTAGTTGTACATCATATGGTAAGCTAGTGGAAATACCATTTGGATATATTTCTTGACTAGTTATTCCTTCAGGTTCCAGAAATATTTGATGTGCACTACGATGTGGAAAACGAATAATTTTATCCTCAATAGAAGGACAGTATCGTGGTCCTGGTCCTTCAATTAATCCAGATTTGATTGGACTGAAATGTAAATTATTTTTAATAATATTATGAGTAACTTCATTAGTCTGAGTAAGAAAACAAGGAACCTGTCTTGGATGTTGATCTGTCTTTCCCAAAAATGAAAAAATTGGTAAAGGATAATGACTATCTTGCCTAGTTAAAACATTATAATTAATAGATCGAGCATCAATTCGAGGTGGAGTGCCAGTTTTTAGTCTTTTTACTCGACAAGATATTTCTTTTAAAAAATTAGCTAATTTCTTTGATGACGGATCTCCATCACGACCACCGGAATAACTATTTAGACCTATATGAATTTGTCCATTTAAAAATGTACCCACACTCATTATGACTGTTTTAGAGTAAAATTGTACTCCTATATTTGTATCCACTCCTAATACTTGATTATTCTTTATAATTAATCTATTTACTATTTGCTGAATAATCGTTAAATTTGGTTGAGTTTCCAAAGTATTACGTATTATCTGCCGATAAAGTATGCGATCTGCTTGTGCACGAGTAGCACGAACAGCTGGACCTTTACGAGAATTCAAAATTCTAAATTGAATACCTGCCTGATCAATAGCTTGAGCCATTAATCCTCCTAGGGCATCAATTTCTTTTACTAAATGTCCTTTACCAATACCTCCAATAGATGGATTACATGACATATTTCCAATAGTATCAATATTATGTGATATTAATAGAGTTTGACATTTCATTCTAGCAGCTGCTAAAGCAGCTTCCGTTCCTGCATGTCCTCCTCCTATAACAATAACATCATATAACTTTCTCTTAAACATATTTTTTTCCTTTTATTTTTTATGAAAAAATTATTCAAACTACTTCATACGGATTGATTTACTAATAGACAATAATTCATCTAAAATAACTATAATAAAATTTAACAGATATAAAAATAAACAATTCTGAATAATAGTAATTTTTTATAACAATTGATTATTATTTTATAGTGAGACTATATAATGAATAATTATGTTTCTTTGCCACCAAAACAAAAATTAATTTCATTCAATACCTTTGGTATTAATGTTCATGCTCTGAAAATTCTAGTTATAGAAAATATTGATCAATTAATTGAAGAATTTCAATTCTGCAAAAAAAATAATTTACCCATTTTAATATTAGGTGCTGGAAGTAATATTTTATTACTAGAAGATTTTCTAGGTACTGTCATTATTAATCGTATGCAAGGAATAAAAATTAGCGAAACAATTGAATATTGGCATTTACATGTTAATTCTGGGGAATATTGGCATTATTTGGTAGAATATACTCTTCAAAAAAAAATTTTTGGACTGGAAAATTTAGCTTTTATTCCTGGATGTGTAGGTTCTGCTGTTATTCAAAATATCGGAGCTTATGGAATAGAATTTAGTACCTTTTGTGAATATGTAGAAGTTATTGATTTATTAACTCAACATATCTTCTGTATTTCAGCGAAACAATGTGAGTTTCAGTATCGAAATAGTATTTTTATCCAAAATTATAGAAATAATTTTATTATTACAGCTGTTGGTTTAGTAATTAAAAAAAATTGGTATCCTAATTTAATTCATCCCAGCTTATTCTGTCTAAATTCTTCTCCTACTCCTCAAAAAATTTTTGATACAATTTATTCTCTTCGGTCAGAAATATTACCTAATCCAAAAATTTGGGGAAATGCTGGAAGTTTTTTTAAAAATCCTATTTTACAACCTAAAACAGCTTCGCAGCTTTTATATAATTTTCCAATGATACCTAATAGTATTCAAAGTACTGGATTAGTAAAATTTTCTGCTGGTTGGCTTATTGATCAATGTAATCTTAAAGGTACTCGATATGGAAGAGCTGTAGTCCATAATAAACATGCACTTATTTTAATCAATACAGGAAATGCTACTGGATGGGAGATTGCCTTCTTAGCAAAAAAAATACGATATATAGTTGGAAAAAAATTTAATATTTGGTTGGAACCAGAAGTTCATTTTATCGGTTCTCATGGAATATTACCTGCAAGAACAGTAATATATTAGAGTTAATTAACTAAATTAATTAATTTACTATTTACAAAATTAACAACAAATATTTCATTGATTTAGTCATTAATAGATAATTTATTCATTTTGATAATAAAAATATAATTATTAATTATAATAAAGAATTTTTATGCTAAAATAGCAAATAATTTACAAAAAATATTATTTTTACTGATTTCAGCCGGCTTAGCTCAGTTGGTAGAGCAACTGACTTGTAATCAGTAGGTCGCCAGTTCGATTCCGGCAGCCGGCATAGGTTAATTTTTTTGGTGGGGTTCCCGAGTGGTTAAAGGGAGCAGACTGTAAATCTGCCGTCAGAGACTTCGAAGGTTCGAATCCTTCCCCCACCAGATTAAATTTTAGGATAAAAAGTTCAATAATTTTACAAAAAGTTTAGTTTTTCTTCTAAATGGAAGAGTGATAAAATCATATTTATATAAAATTTAGAAAAATAAATATATTAGAAGTAAATTTTTAATATTTTTCGTATGCGGATATCGTATAATGGAATTACCTCAGCCTTCCAAGCTGATGAAGCGGGTTCAATTCCCGCTATCCGCTGAAAATCTGCTGATATAGCTCAGTTGGAAGAGCACACCCTTGGTAAGGGTGAGGTCGGTGGTTCGATTCTACCTATCAGCAAATAACAAACATTCTTAATTTTTTATCTCAATATTGCAGTTAATTGTTAGATGTTTATTATTAATCATAATTAGCTAAAATCAGACCTGAATATAGAAATATAGAGTTTACAATACCAAATATACGTGGTATTCAAGTACTTTTAGTCTAAAAGGAGAGATAGAGAAGTGGAAATTTTCAAGTGGATACTAGTAATAATATTATTACTTATAGCTATGATAAGTAATTATTACCAAAATATTCTATTAATAATACGCATATTAATAATAATTATTACCATTTTTATATCCGGAATTCTAATATCTTTAACAAAAGCTGGAAAATTATTTAGAATTTTTTTTCAAGAATCTAAACAAGAAATGCGTAAAGTAAGATGGCCTGGTAATAAGGAAACTCTTTATACTACTTTAATTGTAGTTACAGCTACAGCAATAATGTCTATAATATTATGGGGATTAGATACAATCTTATTGTCTATTATCTCATTTCTTACTAATCTAAGGTTATAAAATGTTGAAAGTATTACAACCGAGACATTGGTATATCATTCAGTGTAGTTCTGGCATTGAAAAGAGAGTAGCACAATCATTATCTGAAAATATAAAATTACATAATATGGATCATTTTTTTGGACAAGTAATGATTCCTGCAGAAGAAGTGTTAGAAATGAGAGGACAACATCGTCGTAGAACTGAACGTAAATTTTTTCCTGGTTATATTTTAGTTCAGATGCATATAAATGAGGCTAGTTTAAATTTAGTTCGTAGTATTCCTGGTATTATGGGTTTTATTGGTGGTACTGCCGCCAGTCCTGCACCAATGAGCAATCAAGAAATAGATAATATTAAATTACTTATGAAAAAGTCTATTACTAAACCAAAACAAAAACTATTATTTTATCCAGGTGAAATAATACGAGTAAATGAAGGTCCATTTGAAGATTTTCAGGGAGTAGTAGAAGAAGTAGATTATGAAAAAAATCGTTTAAAAATTTCGGTATCTATATTTGGGCGTAGTACGCCAGTAGAATTAAATTTTCGTCAAGTTGAAAAAAACTAATTATTTTTCAATATTGAATTTTAACTATTTGACAATATCTTTTAAGAGATAATTAATTATGGCTAAAAAAATACAATCTTATGTAAAATTACAAGTACCAGCAGGTATGGCTAATCCTAGTCCTCCCGTAGGTCCTGCTTTGGGTCAAAGAGGAGTAAATATTATGCAATTTTGTAAATCTTTTAATGCTAAAACAGAATCTATTGAAAAGGGATTACCACTTCCAGTAATAATCACCGTTTATTCAGATAAATCTTTTACATTTATAATTAAAAGTCCTCCAGCTGTAGCGTTACTTAAAAAAGCTGCAGGTATTAATTCTGGATCAAGTAAACCTAATAAGGATAAAGTAGGAATTATTACATATAAACAATTACGTGAAATAGCACAATCAAAATTATCTGATCTTACAGGTTCTAATATTGAAGCTATGACTCGATGTATTCAAGGAACAGCCCGTTCCATGGGATTAACCATAGTAGAGGATTCCAATTAAATTCTATGACTAGAATATCTAAACGTCAACGTATCTCAAGAGAAAAATTTGATTTTTCTAAACAATATTCTTTTATAGATAGTATTAATTTTTTCAAAGAAAAGTTACCTACTGCAAAATTTATTGAAAGCATAGATATAGCCATTAATCTAAGTATTGATGCTCGTAAAACAGATCAAATAGTACGAGGAATGATAGTCTTACCACATGGTACAGGAAGATATGTTCGCGTTGCTGTATTTACTCAAGGTAAAAATGTAGAATTAGCACAACATGCTGGAGCGGAATTAGTAGGACTAAAAGATTTAGCAGAAAAAATAAAGAATGGAGAAAGAAATTTTCATATTGTATTAGCAACGCCAGATTCAATGTCAATAGTAAGTCAATTAGGACCAATCTTAGGTCCAAGAGGACTTATGCCAAATCTCCAAAATGGAACAGTTACCAATAATATTAAGGATGCAATAAAAATTGCTAAATCAGGACAAATTCGTTATCGTAATGATAAAAATGGTATTATTCATGCTCCTATTGGAAAAATAAATTTTCTTCTTGTTCATTTAAAAGAAAATGTAGAATATTTATTAGATACTTTGAAAAAAAGAAAACCCCCTCACACAAAAGGTGCATTTTTTCAAAAAATAACTCTTTCTTCTACTATGGGACAAGGTATTATCATAGATATGAATTCTCTTAATTTTTAAGTTATAATTAAAAGTTAGTTTACAGGAAAAATATTTTTTATTAAAATATATTAAAAATTAATAAACTTTTCCAGTTTTATCAAAAAAAGCAAAAATAAATTTGCCATAAAAAGGAATTAATTATCATGGCAATCAATTTAGAAAAAAAACAAGCAATAGTAACTAAAATTAGTGAAATAGCAAACAATTCCTT
The DNA here is from genome assembly GCA_041941865.1 of Candidatus Dasytiphilus stammeri. GTDB lineage: Bacteria > Pseudomonadota > Gammaproteobacteria > Enterobacterales > Enterobacteriaceae > Dasytiphilus > Dasytiphilus stammeri_H. The sequence continues at coordinate 157,590 of CP145873.1, read as the reverse complement.
ATCAGTAGTAATTGCAGATAGCAGTGGAATAACAGCTAATAAAATGAATGAACTTAGAAAATTAGCCCGACAAAATAACGTATATATATCTGGAACACGCAACACATTATTACGAATTATAATACGTAATACTAAATTTAAATGTCTTATAGACTGTTTAACAGGATCTTGTTTGATTGGTTTTTCTACAGCTCATGCAGGAACTGCTGCACGTTTGTTTAAGAATTTTTCCAAAATAAATAGTCAATTTATCCTGAAATCAGCGGCTTATGAAGGAAAGATACTTACTGGTGGACAAATAGAATTGTTAGCTTCGCTACCAACTGCTGAAGAAGCATTAATATTGTTAATAATAACTATGAAAGAAGCAGCTATTGGTAGACTAGTTCGAACTATAAACATTTACTGCAAGAGTAAATCTACTATGTAGATTATAATAATAGTAATAAAAAAATTATAATATTTTTTTTCAACCATCCTCAAAATTAATAATTTTTTTTGGAGAAGTATTATGTCTATTAGTAAAGAACAAATACTAGAAGCAATAGCAGCTATGTCCGTTATGGAAGTTACAGAATTAGTTAAGGCCATGGAAAAAAAATTTGAAATTTCTGCAAGTGCTAATATAGGTTCTGTAGGAATACAGCAAACTTCAGAGGAAGTAGAAGAACAAACAGAATTTTCAATTATGTTAACTGCTATTGGAAATAATAAAATAGCTGTTATTAAAGCAGTAAGAGGTATCACAGGACTAGGTCTAAAAGATGCTAAAGATTTAGTAGAATCTAGTCCTACTGTTATCAAAGAGAATGTTAGTAAAGAAGAAGCGGAAACTTTGAAAAAAACTTTACTCCAAACAGGAGCATCTATAGAAATCAAATGATAATAATGAATATATTAAATCAATAAAAATATTTAGTTTGTTAAAAATAATTCTTTTTAGATAGTTTATGTCTTCTTATTCTCTTACCTGAGAATAAGAAATTTTTAGAAACTTCTTGTTATAAGTTAACTAATAATTTTTCTTCTCAAGAGGAGAAAGAATGTTTCTTATAATCTAAGATAGAAATTAGTTATCTTATCCTACATACTTGAGGAATCCTAATTCTATGGTTGTTTATTCCCATACAGAAAAGAAACGTATCCGAAAGGATTTTGGTAAACGTACCCAAGTGTTGGATTTTCCATATCTACTTTCCATTCAGCTTGATTCATTTCAAAGATTTATTACAAAAAATTCATCAGGACAGTGTGGTTTAGAATCAGCCTTACGTTCTGTATTTCCTATAAAAAGTCATAATCATGAGTCTGAACTTCAATATATTGATTTTCGTTTAAGTCATCCAGTTTTTAATGTTCAAGAATGTTTTACTCGTAGTTTAACATACTCGGCACCGTTGCGAGTTCAGCTGCGTCTAATTGCATATAATCTTGAAGAATTAGATCAGAAAATTAAATTTATAAAAGAACAGGAAGTGTATATGGGAGAAATCCCTCTCATGACAGAACATGGAACCTTTATAATTAATGGTACTGAAAGAGTAGTAGTATCTCAACTTCATCGTAGTCCTGGAGTATTTTTTGATAGTGATAAGGGTAAAACTCATTCTTCAGGAAAAGTTTTATATAATGCACGTATTATTCCTTATCGCGGATCATGGTTAGATTTTGAATTTGATTCTAAAGATCATTTATTTTTTCGTATTGACAGAAAACGTAAATTACCGGTTACAATTATTTTACGTGCTCTTAATTATAGTACTGAAGAGATTCTTGGTCTGTTTTTTGAAAAGATGATTTTTGAAATAAAGAATAAGACAAAATTAAAATTAGAACTAGTAGCTACTCGGTTACGTGGAGAGACGCTTCATTTTAATATTGAAGAAAATGGTAAAATTTATATTGAAGCTGGACGACGTATTAATCTTCGACATATCCGTTTATTAGAACAAGCACAAATAAAAAATATTGAAGTTCCAGTAGAATATATTATAGGCAAAAGAAGTGCCAAAGATTATATTAATGAACATACGGGGGAATTAATTTGTACGGCAAATACTGAATTTACAGTAGAGATAATAGAAAAATTGAGAAAATTAAATGTTAAATATATTGAAACTATATTTACTAACGACTTAGATCACGGATCTTATATTTCCGAAACATTAAAAATTGATAGTACTACTGATCGATACAGTTCTTTAGTAGAAATTTATCGGATGCTTCGTCCTGGAGATCCTCCTACACTTTCTGCTGCTGAAAATATGATTGAAAATATATTTTTTTCATCAGATAGATATGATTTATCTATAGTAGGAAGAATGAAATTTAATCGTTCTTTAAATAGAGATAATAGTGAAGGTTCTAGTACTTTAACAAAAAATGATATTATTGAAGTTATAAAAAAACTTATTAGTATCCGTAATGGAAAAGGTGAAATAGATGATATAGATCATCTAGGAAATAGACGTATCCGATGTGTAGGAGAAATGACTGAAAATCAATTTCGAATTGGTTTAGCACGACTTGAACGGTCAGTAAGAGAAAAATTATCACTAGGGGAGTTAGATTCTACTGTTCCACAAGATTTCATTAATGCTAAACCAATTTCTGCTGCAGTAAAAGAATTTTTTAGTACTAGTCAACTGTCACAATTTATGGATCAAAATAATCCTTTAGCAGAAATAACGCATAAGCGACGTATTTCAGCACTTGGACCAGGAGGATTAACTAGAGAACGAGCAGGATTTGAAGTAAGGGATGTTCATCCTACTCATTATGGAAGAGTATGTCCTATTGAAACTCCAGAAGGACCTAATATAGGATTAATTAATTCGTTATCTATATATTCACAAACTAATGAATATGGTTTTTTAGAAACACCGTATCGAAAAGTGCAAAATGGGATAGTAACAGATGAAATTCATTATCTTTCAGCTCTAGAAGAAGTCAAATATGTTATTGCACCAGCAAATACCAATTTTAATAATCAGGGATTATTAGAATCAGATTTAATTATCTGTCGGAGTAAAGGAGAATCAGGTTTATTTCATAATAATGAAATTGATTATATGGATGTATCAACACAACAAGTAGTATCAGTAGGAGCAGCACTTATCCCATTTTTAGAACATGATGATGCTAATCGGGCGTTAATGGGAGCTAATATGCAACGTCAAGCAGTCCCAACGTTACGTCCAGAAAAACCATTAGTAGGAACTGGTATCGAACGTACAGTAGCGATAGATTCTGGGGTAACTATTCTAGCAAAACGTGGCGGTATAATTCAGTATATGGATTCTTCACGAATTGTAGTTAAGGTGAAGGAAGAAGAAATTGATTCCAATGAAACTGGTATTGATATTTATCATTTAACTAAATATGTACGTTCTAATCAAAATACTTGTATCAACCAAAAACCATGTGTTTTATTAGGAGAAATTATAGATAGGGGAGATGTGCTAGCTGATGGTCCTGCTACAGATTTAGGGGAATTGGCTTTAGGTCATAATCTAAGAGTAGCATTTATGCCATGGTTAGGTTATAATTTTGAAGATTCTATTCTGATATCCGAACGTATAGTACAAAAAGATCAATTTACTACCATTCATATTCAGGAATTATCCTGTATATCTCGTGATACTAAGTTAGGACCTGAGGAAATTACTGCAGATATTCCAAATGTAGGAGAATCCGCTCTTTCTAAGTTAGATGAGTCGGGCATTGTCTATATAGGAGCTGAAGTGTTCGGTGGCAATATTTTAGTAGGTAAAGTAACTCCTAAGGGAGAAACTCAATTATCTCCTGAAGAAAAATTATTGCATGCAATTTTTGGTCAAAAAGCTTCTGATGTTAAAGATACTTCTTTGCGGGTTCCTAATGGAGTGACAGGTACTGTAATTGACGTACAAGTATTCACTAGAGAAGGCATAGCTAAAGATAAACGTGCTTTACAAATAGAAGAACTATTAATGCAAAAAGCCAAGAAAGATTTAACTGAAGAATTACAAATTTTAGAACAGGGTATATCCTCAAGAATTAATACATTATTAGGAAAAATCGGAAATAATATTAAAAATAATGTGTGTGATTCAGATTATGAAAATTGGTTAAATATTAATTTAGATAATACAGATGAACAACAAAAGTTAGGACAACTCATAAAACATTATAAAAATTTACAAAAATTTTTTGAATTTAAAATGCAAGAAAAAAAAATAAAAATAAGTAAAGGAGATAATTTAGCGCCTGGAGTCTTAAAAATAGTTAAAGTATATTTAGCTGTTAAAAGACAGATACAACCTGGTGATAAAATGGCTGGTCGACATGGTAATAAAGGAGTGATATCTAAAATAAATCCTATAGAAGATATGCCATATGATGAGCATGGTATTCCAGTAGATATAGTTCTTAATCCTCTAGGTGTGCCTTCCCGTATGAATATTGGACAAATACTAGAAACTCATTTAGGTATGGCGGCAAAAGAAATAGGAAATAAAATTAATATTATGATGAACAAATATCAGTCAGTTGATGAAATTCGGAATGTTCTTCAAAAATATTATGATGTAGGAATTAATTTGCGTAATAAAGTAGATTTCAATAGTTTTCATGATAATGAAATTATTCAACTAGCAGAAAATTTAAGACAAGGAATGCCGGTATCATGTCCAGTATTTGATGGTGCTCAAGAACGTGAAATTAAACAAATGCTAGAATTAGTTAATTTACCTAGTTGTGGTCAAATTACTTTATTTGATGGTCGTACAGGAGAACAATTTGAACGACCTGTTACGGTAGGTTACATGTATATGATGAAATTAAATCATTTAGTTGATGATAAAATGCATGCGCGTTCTACTGGTTCTTATAGTTTAGTCACTCAGCAACCTTTAGGAGGAAAAGCTCAATTTGGAGGACAAAGGGTGGGAGAAATGGAAGTATGGGCGCTAGAAGCATATGGAGCTGCTTATACTTTACAAGAAATGCTTACTATTAAATCAGATGATTTAACTGGTAGAACTAAAATGTATAAAAATATTGTAGATGGTAATTATAAGATGGAACCTGGAATTCCAGAATCTTTTAATGTTTTAGTAAAAGAAATTCGTTCCCTTGGAATAAATCTAGAGTTAGAAGATGAATAATTTTAAATTAAATTAATATTTAAATTCAGGCATTATTTTCATTTATGAAACGGAGATATGCTTTTCCTCTTTTTACAATACAGGAGTGAAGTTGTGAAAGATTTATTAAATTTACTAAAAGCACAAACTAAAACAGAAGAATTTAATTCACTAAAAATTTCTTTAGCTTCACCGGATATGATTCGGTCATGGTCTTATGGAGAAGTAAAAAAACCAGAAACCATTAATTATCGTACTTTTAAACCGGAACGTGATGGACTTTTTTGTGCAAAAATTTTTGGACCTATTAAAGATTATGAATGTTTATGTAGTAAATATAAACGTCTTAAACATCGAGGAATAATATGTGAAAAATGTGGTGTTGAAGTTACACAGACTAAAGTTCGTCGTGAACGAATGGGACATATAGAATTAGCTTGTCCTACGGCACATATTTGGTTTCTTAAATCTTTACCATCACGGATTGGGTTGTTACTTGATATGCCTCTTCGTGATATTGAAAGGGTGCTTTATTTTGAAACATATGTAATTATAGAAGAGGGATTAACAAATTTAGAATGTGGCCAAATTTTAACAGAAGAGCAATATTTAGATGCTTTAGAAGAATTTGGAGATGAATTTGAAGCTAAAATGGGAGCAGAAGCTATTCAATATTTATTAAAAAATCTTAATTTAAAACAAGAATGTAACCGTTTAATCGAAAACTTTCATGATGTTTCCTCTGAAAATAAACGTAAAAAAATAACAAAACGAATTAATTTATTAGAATCTTTTCTTCATTCTGGAAATAAACCTGAATGGATGATTTTAAATGTATTACCAGTTTTACCTCCTGATTTAAGACCTTTAGTTCCTTTAGACGGTGGACGTTTTGCCACCTCTGATCTTAATGATTTATATCGTAGAGTGATTAATCGTAATAATAGATTAAAACGTCTTTTAGAATTATCAGCTCCAGATATAATAGTACGTAATGAAAAACGTATGTTACAAGAAGCTGTTGATGCGTTGTTAGATAATGGTAGAAGAGGAAGAGCTATTGTTGGATCAAATAAACGTCCACTTAAATCTCTTACTGACATGATAAAAGGAAAACAAGGAAGATTTAGACAAAATCTCTTGGGAAAACGAGTAGATTACTCTGGAAGATCTGTTATAACAGTAGGACCATATTTACGTTTGAACCAATGTGGAATTCCGAAAAAAATGGCTTTAGAATTATTTAAACCTTTTATTTATGGAAAATTACAAAAAAAAGAATTTGCTACTACTATAAAAGCTGCTAAAAAAATGGTAGAACGTGAAGAAGCAGTAGTATGGGATATTTTAGATGAAGTGATTAGTAATCATCCTGTGTTACTCAATAGGGCTCCTACTTTACATAGACTAGGTATTCAAGCATTTGAACCTATTCTTATAGAAGGAAAAGCAATTCAGCTCCATCCTTTAGTATGTGCGGCCTATAATGCTGACTTTGACGGAGATCAAATGGCTGTTCACGTACCATTAACTTTAGAAGCTCAATTAGAGGCACGAGCACTTATGATGTCTACTAATAATATTTTATCTCCAGCAAATGGTGAACCAATTATTGTTCCATCTCAAGATGTTGTTTTAGGTTTATACTATATGACGATAGAGAAAGTTAATACTAAGGGAGAAGGTATGGTATTAACGGGATCTAAGGAAGCAGAACACATATATAGATCCGGAATAGCAGATTTACATGCAAGAGTAAAAGTACGAATTATCGAATATCAAAAGACCGGTGAAGAACAATGGATTAGTAATACTACTTTAATGCAAACTTCTATCGGAAGAGCTATTCTTTGGATGATTGTTCCCAAAGGACTACCTTTTGCTTTGATTAATAAAACCTTAGATAAAAAATCTATTTCTTATTTATTAAATACTTGTTATAGAATTTTAGGATTGAAAGAAACTGTTATTTTTTCCGATAAGTTAATGTATGAAGGATTTACGTATGCTGCTCGTTCAGGTTCTTCTGTAGGTATTGATGATATGATAGTACCTAATTCTAAAGAAGAAATTATTTGTGAAGCAGAAAAAGAAGTTGCTGAAATTCAAATTCAATTTCAATCTGGATTAGTTACAGCAGGAGAACGATATAATAAGGTTATCGATATATGGGCATCAGCTAATGAAAAAGTAGCTCAAGCCATGATGAAAACTATTTCTACAGAAACAATTATAAATACTTTTGGAGAAAAAGAAAAACAAACTTCATTAAATAGTATATTTATGATGGCTGATTCTGGAGCTAGAGGATCAGCAGCACAAATTAGACAATTAGCTGGAATGCGCGGTTTAATGGCTAAACCAGATGGTTCCATTATTGAAACTCCTATAACTGCTAATTTTCGTGAAGGTCTTAATGTACTGCAATATTTTATTTCTACCCATGGTGCACGAAAAGGTTTAGCCGATACAGCGTTAAAAACTGCCAATTCCGGATATTTAACACGTCGATTAGTAGATGTAGCACAAGATTTAGTAGTCACTGAAGATAATTGTGGTACTACTGAAGGTATTTTCGTGACTTCAGTCATAGAAGGAGGAGAAGTAAAAGAGTCTCTTGGAGAACGAGTTTTAGGTAGAGTGACTGCAAACGATATACTCCACCCAACAACTGGAAAAATTTTAATATTACGTAATTCATTACTTAATGAAGAGTTATGTGAAATACTAGAACTTAATTCAATTGATACTATTAAAGTACGTTCTGTAGTAAGTTGTGAAACAAACTTTGGTATTTGTTCTTACTGTTATGGTCGAGATTTAGCACGAGGAAAATTGGTAAATAAAGGAGAAGCCATAGGTGTAATAGCAGCTCAATCTATTGGTGAACCTGGAACTCAGTTAACTATGAGAACTTTTCATATCGGAGGTGCTGCTTCTCGTTCTGCAGCTGAATCTAGTATTGAAATTAAGCATTCAGGATGGATTAAGTTAATTAATGCAAAAACAGTGAAAAATGGTAATGGTCAATTAGTCATTACTAATAGAAATGTAGAACTAAAAATAGTAGATAAATTTAATCGCACTAAAGAAACTTATAAAGTTCCATATGGGTCAATTATGACCAAAGAAGATGGTAATATAGTACAAGCAGGAGAAATAGTAGCTCAATGGGATCCCCATACTATGCCAGTAATTACTGAAGTAGAGGGTTTTATTAAATTTACCGAAATGATTGAAGGCCAGACCATTATTCGACAAACTGATGATTTAACTGGGTTAAGTTCTATAGTAGTATTAGATACTTCTGAACGTCCTTCGGTAGGAAGAGAATTAAGACCAGTAATAAAAATAGTTCAAAAGAACGGAGAAGAAATATTTATTCAGTCTAAAGATAAAAAAATTCCTGCACAATATTTTTTACCTGGAAAAGCTATTGTACAACTGGAAGATAATATATGGGTGAATGCAGGTGATACATTAGCTCGTGTTCCACAAGAGTCAGGAGGTACTAAAGATATTACGGGAGGATTACCCCGGGTAGCAGATTTATTTGAAGCACGCAGACCAAAAGATTCCGCTATTTTAGCAGAAAAAAATGGAATTATATCTTTTGGAAAAGAAACTAAAGGTAAACGTCGACTAATTATAACATCTAATGAAGACAGTGAATTATACCACGAAGAAATGATTCCTAAATGGAGGCAAATTAATGTGCTTGAAGGTGAACTAGTAGAAGTAGGAGATATTATATCGGATGGACCAGAATCACCACATGATATTCTTCGTTTACGCGGAATACAAGCAGTAACTAAATATATTACTAATGAGGTTCAGGAGGTTTATCGTTTACAAGGTGTAAAAATTAATGATAAACATATCGAAGTAATCATTCGTCAAATGTTACGCAAAGTTACCATTACAAAATCATATGATTCTTCTTTTTTAGAAGGAGATCAAATAGAATATTCTCGTGTAAAAATCATAAATGATGAATTACAGAAAAAAGGAAAAAAAGGAGCAAAATATACGCGAGATTTATTAGGAATAACAAAAGCTTCTTTATTGACTGAATCCTTTATTTCAGCTGCTTCTTTTCAAGAAACTACTCGTGTCTTAACCGAATCTGCGGTTGCAGGAAAAAAAGATGAACTCCGTGGTTTAAAAGAAAATGTTATTGTTGGTAGGTTAATTCCTGCTGGTACTGGATACTCTTATCATCAAGAAAGATTACGTTTAAATTATAATAAAAATAATAAAGAATCAAAGATTATTAATCATGATTCCAAAAAAAGTGATGAAGATGCCTGTGTGAGATTATCTGAACTATTAGAGGGAGAAAGTGATGGTAACTATTATGAATAAACTATATTCAATTTTCTTGAAAAAAAAATGAATTAATTTTATGCGTACTAGTAAATATTTACTTTTCACTTTAAAGGAAATTCCTAAAGATGCAGAAATTATTAGTCATCAATTAATGATTAGAGCTGGATTAATTCGATTAATCTCGTCAGGATTATATACATGGTTACCTACAGGAATATTGGTAGTAAAAAAAATAGAAAATATTATACGAACAGAAATGAAAAAAATAGGTTGTTTAGAAATTTCTATGCCTCTAGTTCAACCTGCGGAATTATGGAAAGAAAGTGGTAGATTAGAATCGTACGGACCAGAATTACTGCGTTTTATTGATCGAAAAAAACGTAATTTAGTATTATCTCCTACTCACGAAGAGTGTATTACTCATTTAATACGTTATCAAGTTAATTCATATAAACAATTACCTCTCAATTTATTTCAGATCCAAAATAAATTTAGGGATGAAATACGTCCTCGTTATGGCATTCTTAGATCACGAGAATTTATAATGAAAGATGCATATTCTTTTCATGAAAATATAGACTGTCTTCAACAAACTTATAGTGACATGTATAATGCTTATACTAAAATTTTTACTAAATTAAGATTAAATTTTCGAATAGTAGAAGCGGATACTGAATCTATTGGAGGTAATATATCACATGAATTTCAAGTCTTATCAAAGACCGGTGAAAATATTCTTGTTTTATCTAATCTTTCCAATTATGTATCAAAAATTGATTTTGCTGAAGCTGTTTCTAATGTAGAAACAAAAATAAATGTATCTTCTGATAAGAATTTTCATCCATTATCATTAATTAGTAGTACTAAAAATCAGTTATTTCATTCGAATCAAATTTTAAAGACTTTTATAGTAAAATCACAACAAAATAGCCAATATAAGTGGATAGCTCTATTAATTAGAGGTGATCATGAATTAAATATAGTAAAAACAGAAAGAATAGATATGATATTTAAACCGTTAACTTATGCTAATGTAAAAGAATTACGTAAATATATTGGATCAGAATCAAATTATATTGGTCCTATTAATTTACCTATCCCTATTATCGCGGATAGAAGTGTACTTTCTCTAAAAAATTTTGCTGTACGAGCTAATATTAAGGATAAATATTATTGTGGACTAAACTGGATTCGTGATTTACCATTACCTAAAATAGCTGATATTCGTAATGTAGTTGAAGGAGATGCTAGTCCAGATGGACATGGTATATTAAAATTTCATCGTAGTATCGAAATTGCTCATATTTTTCAATTAGGACAAAAATATTCTCTATCAATGAAGGCAAAGATTCAGGATAAAAATGGATGTATTAAGAACATACTAATGGGTTGTTATGGAATAGGAATTTCCAGAATTGTGGCAGCATGTATTGAACAATCTCATGATAAACGTGGAATTATATGGCCTACTAATATAATCGCTCCATTTCAAGTAGCAATTATTCCTATAAATTTTCATCAATCTCAACAAGTAAGAACAGTATCAGAAAATCTTTATTTTTCTCTTAAATCCAATAAAATTGAAACTATTATTGATGATAGAAAAGAACATATAGGAATAATGTTAGCTGATATTGAATTAATAGGTATTCCACATATTATTATTGTTAGTGAACGTTATTTAGAAAATCATCTCATTGTATATAAATCAAGAAAAAAAGAAACTAATAATCAATTATTAATTAATACTTCTCAAATTATTAATTTTATAATGACCAAATTGAAAAAATAATTTTTAGTTTTTATTCCATTGGAAATACCAAGTAGTAGTTTTCTGAATAGGTGCTCCATCCTGAGTAATAAATAATCCTCCTGCTGTAATTAATTTATGACCATAAAAAATTAATGGAATGCGATTACGCATCCAAGGAGGAACATTTAATTCTTGCCATATTTTCTTAATATCACGACTACCATCACGTGCTAAAAGATAAAATTTTTCGCAACACTTAAAACGAATAGTAATATTATTTAGTTCTTCTCCTAAAGGCGCTCGTACCTTTATTCCATTTGTTTCATGAAAATCAATAGTTCCTAATTGAGATGGCAGTATCAAACTTCTCCAGGGAAAAGACCAATGAATAGTAATATCTTCTAATGAAGATAAAGGATAAATATAATAGAGACTTTGACGAAAACGACGAATTTCATATTTTTCAATTTTGAAACAAGCAACAGAATCTTTACGACTACATATTACCTCTCGACAAATACATTTAATTTGTTTATAAGAAGGCATTATACTATTATGATTAGATAACCAACCACGTAATATTTCCATTTGATAAATTTCACTATATTTATATAATTCATCAATACGAAGAGATCCATCTGATCTTATTAAGATATTTAATGTATTAGTTAATAATTCATATAGTAAATTTACTTGATCTGCACATAATTTAGCACTACGAGCAACAGTTTGATAAAATTGAGGCCATTTTTTAATCAGAATAGGTAGTATTTTTATACGAAGAAAATTTCTATCTAGATGAATAGAATAATTACTTTCATCATTGATCCATGATAAATGATGTATGTGTGCCCATTGCTTAATTTGTGTACGACTTTGCAGTAAGAAGGGACGAAGAATAATTTTATTAATTTTTTTAATTTTTAATATAGATCGCATACCTCCTAAACCAGTAGGACCACTACCACGTTTTAATGACAATAAAACAGTTTCACATTGATCATTAAGATGATGAGCTGTTAATAATACTTCTTTATCTAGAAGTACTTGATAACAAGCATTATAACGTTCTTGACGAAAAGATGCTTCTGGTCCATATTTTTTTTTTTGTTGAGAGGTAACCTTGATTTTTTCTATTAAAAGAGGAATATCCCATAATTTACATTGTTTTTGACAATGTAATACCCAAAAATCTGCATTTTTACTAATATTATGATGTATATGAATAGCCCGAAAATATATGTGCGGATATAAGTAACGTAATTGGCTTAATTGATGTAATAAGACTGTTGAATCTAATCCTCCGCTATAAGATACAAGAAAATTTCTATATTCGAGAAGATTCTTATATAATGTTTGTAATATTTTTTTGTTATTGCAAAAAGGGTAATATTTAATAATAATTATTCCTGAAATTTAACAACTACTTGTTGTGAACCTAATAGGTCGTATAGTTCATTAAGTAAATTATTACTTACAGATACCTTTAATGATTCTTGACATAGAAATTTTCTATTTTTCACTTGATTTTTATTATTATCTAAAATATAGACTGGAATATTGTTTTTTTGTGAATAATATTTTTGTAGTATTTGACGAATTTGTTCTAAAATTAATTGATTAGATTGTTCATTTTTAAGTAAAATAACTAATTTTTTAGCATACTTTATACGTTCTTTGTCAATATCAGTAATTGTTTCAGCGATAATAGTAATTTTATGATCTATGCCAAAAACAGAAAAATTAATTTTTCCCCTAACAATTATAATTTGTTCTTTTTCGATTTGATTACTATATCTATCTAAGATGTTTGAAAAACATAATACTTCTATATGATCACTTTTATCATCTAAAGTACATATTCCTATTTTATTTCTATTTTTTGTAATTATAGTTCGAAAAGAAATGACTATACCAGCTACGGTAATATTTGTTCCAGATTTTAATGATTTAATATCTTTTAATCTAATTCCACCAGTATAAAATACTATTTCTTGAAGAAAAGGATTAATAGGATGTCCACTAAAATATATTCCTAATGTCTCTCGTTCTCCAGATAAAATCTGCATTTCACTCCACGGACGAATATTAATAAGAGAAATATCTGTAACCAAATTTTGTTCTAATAAACCAAACATATCTTTTTGATTATTGGAAGTTTTATAAATTTGATCAGCGGCTTTTAAAGATGAATTTATATTCATATAAAGAGCAGCTCTATGCGTTCCCAAATCATCTAAAGATCCAGATAAAATTAATTTTTCTAGTATTCTACGATTAATATCTTTTTTATTAATACGTGTACAAAGATCATATAAATTAAAAAAATTACCTCTATTTGTTCTTTCTTGAATAATAGAATTAATACTTGCATATCCTACTCCTTTAATAGCTCCTAGACCATATATTATTTGTCCATTTTTATTGACAGAAAAATGATAATAACTTTTATTAATATTGGGAGGTAATATTGTTATACCCATTCGCCAACATTCGTGAATTAAAATTATAATTTTTTCATTATTATCCATTTCGGAAGTTAAAACTGCAGCCATAAATTCAACAGGAAAATGTGCTTTTAACCATAAAGTTTGATAAGTAATTAATGTGTAAGCTACAGAATGTGATTTATTAAAACCATATCCAGCAAATTTTTCTAATAAATCAAATATTTTCATAGATAAAATCTCATTAATACCTTTTTTCATTGCTCCTAACCTAAAAATAGAACGTTGTCGAGACATTTCTATAGGATTTTTTTTACTCATTGCACGACGCAGCAAATCTGATTGTCCAAGCGTATAACCAGCAAGTACTTGCGCTATTTTCATGACTTGTTCCTGATATAAAATAATTCCGTAAGTAGGATCAAGAATATTTTTTAGGGATAAATGTTGCCAATTTTTATCTGGATATGAAATTATTTCTCGACCATGTTTTCGATTAATAAAATTATCTACCATTCCTGATTGTAATGGTCCTGGACGAAATAAAGCTACTAAGGCTATTAGATCATCAAAACAATCAGGTTTTAATCTTTGAATTAACTTTTTCATTCCGCTAGATTCCAATTGAAAAATGGCGGTAGTTTCTGCTTGTTGTAATAGGTCAAATGTTTTACGATCATCCAGAGGAATACTTTTTAAATGAATCAAAAAATTTTTTGAATTTTTATGATTATTTTGAATACTATTAATAGTAGAATTAATAATCGTTAAGGTTCGTAATCCTAAAAAGTCAAATTTTACTAAACCTATATCTTCAATATCATTTTTATCGTATTGTGTAACTGAATTTTTTCCCGTTTCATCACAATAAATAGGAATTAACTCTGTGATTCTAATAGGAGAAATAACTATTCCACCAGCATGCTTACTGACATTACGCATTACTCCTTCTAATTTATTTGACAAATTTATTAAATTATTTACTTCTTTATCTGTATTATATAATTCTATTAATCTCGGTTCTAAAGAAAAAGCTTTTTTTAAAGTCATACCTGGATAACTAGGAATAAGTTTAGCAATGCGATCTACAAACAAATAAGGATAGCCGAGAACTCTTCCTACATCTCGAATGACCGCTTTTGCGGCCATTGTTCCAAAAGTAATAATTTGGGATACACAATTTCTACCATATTTATTCGCTACATGTTCTATAACTAAGTCACGTTTTTCCATACAAAAATCAATATCAAAATCTGGCATAGAAATACGTTCAGGATTAAGAAAACGTTCAAATAATAAATCAAAAGATAATGGATCTATATCAGTAATATTTAATGTGTACGCTACTAATGAACCCGCTCCAGAACCTCGTCCTGGTCCTACTGGTATTCCTTGATTTTTAGCCCATTGAATAAATTCCATAACAATTAAAAAATAATCTGGAAAACCCATTTGATTAATGACTTTCAATTCCATATTTAAGCGAATATTATATATTGAACGCTTATTATTACGTTCTATTTTATTCAAAAATAATTGTTTTAAACGTTTTTCTAGACCTTTTTGAGATTTATAGACTAAATAATTTTGAATACTAATATTTTCCGTAGCAAATTTTGGTAAAAAATATGTTTTTCCTACAGATAAAATAACATTACAACGT
Source organism: Candidatus Dasytiphilus stammeri (assembly GCA_041941865.1). GTDB lineage: Bacteria > Pseudomonadota > Gammaproteobacteria > Enterobacterales > Enterobacteriaceae > Dasytiphilus > Dasytiphilus stammeri_H. The sequence goes on along the minus strand of CP145873.1, from coordinate 142,272 downwards.
TTAGCTATTTCTACACTATTTTCTAATGCTTGGGGAAGGTCTGAAAATAATAAACACATTTCTTCTTCGGTGCGAAGATATTGCTGAGAACTATAATGTTGTGGACGTTTAGGGTCATGAAGGTTAAAACTATGATAAATAGCGACTCTTATTTCGTGAGCTTCAAAATCAGAAGATTGTAAAAAACACACTTCATTTGTAGCTACTATTGGAATATTTTTTTGCACACTTAAATTAAGTGCTGCCTGTAAATATTCTTTTTCTTTTTGTCTTCCAGTTCGTACTAATTCTAGATAAAATCTATTTGGAAAAAATTTTTGATAAAAATCTACACATTTATAAACAATATCATAATTATTTTTAATTAATCCTTGACCAATATCTCCTGTGAGTCCACCGGAAAGTAATAAAATACCTTCACTATATTGTTTTAACCACTCTCTCTTGATCACTGGACCTTCGTTATTATATCCATTTTGATAAGAAAGAGATACTATTTCCAAAATATTTTGATATCCTGTATTATTAAGAGCTAATACAGTTAAAGGACAAGTTTTTTTTTCTAAAAAAGGATGACTAATTTTAATATTAGTACCTAAAATAGGTTTAATTCCTGATTGTCGTGCTAATTTATAAAATTTTATTAATCCAAAAAGGTTACTGCTATCTGTTAATCCAAGAGCAGGCATATTTAATTTTGCAGCTTTATTCACTAAAAGTGAAATTTTAGCTAAACCCTTTCGAAGAGAAAATTCACTATGAATATGTAAATGTATAAAACGATGACTATTCATAATTTTAGTTACTAATAAATATTAGTAAATAATAAAATTATTAATTTTTTATTTTTATTAATTATTTTTTGGGAACCTTATGATATTTTTTTAGATCTTTTTTATTTTTTTGAAAAAACATATAAATCATTTTTACTAACATCAATAATAATCTCATTATATCCCTCTATTAAAAATTTAACTATTGATAGAATTATTATAATACTTTTCGAAATAATTTCAATGATGATTCACATGCTACTTGATTCGCAACTTTTGCGTTACCAGTAAACATTAATAAACCAAATCGTTGTTCAATTAATTTTACCTCTAGAATTAATTGATCTCCTGGTAATACCAGACGTTTAAATATAGCTTTTTCAATAGATGATAAATAATAATTTTCATTAATTTTTAGATTTATTCTTTTTTTTAATAAAAATATTACAGCAGCTTGAGCTATAGCTTCTAATATTAACACTCCTGGAAAAATAAATTTTTTAGGAAAATGTCCTTGACAATATACTTCATTAAAAGAAATGTTTTTGATAGCTCGTAATCCATTATCTTCTGAATATGATAAAACTCGATCTATAAACAGAAAAGGATAACGATGTGGTAATAATTGCAAAATTTCTTCCATATAATACCTTATTAATCTAATTGAACATTTTATCTCAAAAAAAATATTTTTTATTTAAAGTCACTTAGTGGAAAATAATGATAAATCTTTGGATGAAAAATTTATTTTTTATAAGTAACTCATGTTTCATTTGAGTAACATTTTAAAAAAATTATTTCTTGATAAAATCCATTATTATATTAATTAAAATATTTTATTAATTTTTCATCACAATTTATTCAATAAATTTATTACTAATCATAATTGATATTTATTCCTTGTGGAAAATTTTTAATTTTTTTCTGAAAATATTGAAATAATTACTTTATATTTTTTAATACTTGTTCTGTAATATCAGGTAAATTATTACCATAAATAATTACATTAGAATCTAATACCACCTCATATTGATCAATATGTGCTATTGTTTCTACAGCTTTTCGTATTATATTAATAAGTTTATTTTGTTCTTCCAATTCACGTTGATGCTTATCGTTTTCAAATTCTTGAATTTTTATTGCAAAAGCTTTTCGTTGAGTAATTAATTCTTGTTCTAATTTTTTATGTTCCTGAGAATTTATGACATTATTATTTTCTTGAAGTTTTTGGAATTGAGTATCTAAATTTACGGCCATATTTTCTAAGGCAATAGCTCTATCTTTAAATTCTTGTTCTAAATTGTTTGCAATTACTTTAATTTGAGGTAATTGTTGAAAAATTTGTTCTATATTAACTACTGCTACTTTATTAAGTAAATTCTCAGCATGTATAGGAGAAAATAAAATTAAGTTAAATAAGATACTGATGAATAGTTTATTATATATTTTCATGACTATCAAAACTCCTTCTAAAAAAAAAAATTGACAGAAAAATTTTGAAAAAATTTAAAAATTAAAATGACATATTTACCAATTTGTACCAACACTAAATTGAAATTTTTCAATTTGATCATCATTATTATTTTTTAGAGGCTGGGAATAAGATAATAATATTGAACCTAACGGAGAATGCCATTTAAATGATATTCCCGTGGACACTAATATTCTATTAGGATCACTCTCCTCTATAAGATTATATGGTTGATGTAAAAATTGATTAAATTCTTTGTTATTAAAAACAGTGCCAAAATCAATAAATATTGAAGAATGCATAAATCCTAGCCAGCTTTTAAAAGGTATTAAAGCTTCAATACTACCAATAGTCATAATATTTCCCCCTATGTAATCTTGAGATACACATATTTGGTTATTATATTTACATGATTTTTGTTCTAAATCATAATAAGTAATTTTTGGTCCTACAGAATTAACTTTAAAACCTCGGAGAGAACTGAGTCCTCCTACATGAAAATTAAAAAAAACAGGAGAAGGAGTATTATTAATTAATCCTGCGGTATATCCTATATGACTTTGAACTAAAAAAATCATCTTATTATTAATTTTAACACTAAATGGTATATATTGTACCGTATCAAATATTATTTGAGAAGAAGGAGAAAAAAATAAAGGAAAATAAAATTTTTCATGAAGTTGAGTATTATTTCCATATGTAGACCATTCTTTTTCTTCCAAATTCAAAAATTGCCAACCTATTTGAAAACTTAAATTATTATCCCTAATATTAGGATAATTTCGATCAATTAAATCATAATTTTTTCGCAAATAATATAAATTTTTCCACATAATAAATGGTAAAGATATATCTGAGAGCTCATTATGAATAAAACCTATACCTACATTTAAGTAATTACTTCTCCATACTGGATATGCAATATTTTCGTCAAAACCATAATATTTCTGTGAATATTTATATTCAGGAAAAAGATTGTCATTATCATTTCTAAAAGTATTAGTATAAAAAATAGATTTTTTAACTTTTATATCTTTAATAGTAAAAATTTGATTAGTTAATGTCATTTGTGCATGAATTTTATAAGGATTTTTGATTGCTGCGATATTTACTTTATATCCTTCACCCATCCAATTTTTTTGGTGTAATAAAATGTGATAATCTAATTTTTTTTCACTGCTATAGGAAGAACCTAAATTAATCAGTGCACCAGTAGTTATTTCATTTAGTTGATATATAAGATTCACTTTATTATCTGTTTCTAATACGGGATGAGTAAAAATATTTATTTTCTCTAAATAACCTGTGTTCTGGAGAATATTTTTACTTTTATTTACTAAAAATTCACTATATCTTATTCCTTCTAATTGACCTATTTTATGTCGTAAAAATAAATTATCGGTAATATAATTACCTTTGAAGAAAATTTTATTAATATAAGAAAATTTTCCTTGAATAATATTAATCCACACTTGAACTGAATGACTAATATCATTAAACACTAAATGAGTATTTATAGTAGGATCTACATATCCATACTGTTTAAGAAAAATTCTGAGGTAATTTTCTAAATTATTTATTTTTTCTCTGTTAAACCATTCTTCAGTATAAATTCTTAGTCCTGTTTTTAAAAAAATTTTTTGCTTGAGGTTAAATTTTTTAATGAAATTACAATTATGAATAATAATTTTATTTATTTTATATCGTAGACCTTCATGAATAATTATAGTAATATCCACTGATGTAGTATTGGGATTAAAAAAGACGGTAGTAGAAGCAATATAGAAATGTCCATAACCTCTCGAGAAATAAAAAATACTTAAATTTTTAAGATTTTTTATTAATTTATTTCTACTATAGTACCTCCTCATAATCAAAAATTTCCACCAGGAAATCATTTCTTGATGTATTAAATAAGTTTTTAATTTTTTATCAGAAAATGAATAATTTCCTAGTATATTAATACTATTAATTAACGATGATTTACCTTCATTAAAGACTATTCTGAGTCCAACACGATGATATCGTAATAATTTAACAATTACCTTAATATTAGCAGTAAATTTTCCATTACTATAATAGTAATTTTCTAAATTTTCTTCTATTAAATTCCATAAATATGGATTAAAAAGTGCACCTTCTTGAATGCCTTCTCGTTCTAAATATTGAGTAATGATTTGAGTATTTAAATATTTATTTCCCAAAATTTTAATACTAGCTATAAGAAAACGTTCTTGTACCTTAAGTATTAAAATATTATTTTCACGTAATATCTGAATATCATCAAATTGGCGGGAAGAAAACAAAGCACGAATAGTATTCTTAATATCTTCTTCTGTTATAAAATCACCCTTTCGAATAGGTAAAATCATTGAAGCATCTTTTACCGAAATACGCTGTAAACCTTGAAAGTAAATTTCATCTACAATAAAATTTTGTTTTCCCATTACCTTAGGTGTAAATAATAATACTAATAATAAACTCCAAAAAAATTTCTTTTTGGTTGAATTATTGATAATTTTTCCTATTATCTTGGATAAATTCATTTTTTTTGAAAAATATTTAATAAAAAATTAGTTAAATAATTAATAATAGCTAATGAAATCACTATATTTAATAAAATTAAACTAATTCATTAATTAAAAATAATAATTTTTTTTTAAAATTGTTATTTTTAATTTTCCATATCTCTGAAAAAGATCACTATATTTCAACATATCATCGTAAATGAATTACATATTTTAATTTATACTAAGAAAATGACTTCTATTCTAGAAGACAGACAATTGATTATTAATCAATCACTCTTTCTTGATAAATGAAAATATAACTATTAATTTTTCTAAAATTTATAGTTACGATTAATATTTTATTGAGAATGACTCTGATAGATTACTAACATCCTAATAACAATTAATATTTTTTCATCACAAGAGTTTTGAATGATATTTTAATTATAATAATTGAAAATTATGATAGATCAAATATGTTCAGACAATCCTGGCTCATTCTTTTAGATTATCTACAAGGATATAGAATAAATGGCCAATAAATTAATATTAATAATAAAATCAAATTATAATTTGATCATGAGTATGATGATAAAATTATTTAATGATTTTTAATATTGATTATTCACTGGAAAAAAGTTGATCTTCTATTTGAATTTATGATTAACTTAACAAAGTATTGAATTTTAGATAAAATTAGATAAATGAAAATTGTAAAACTTAATTTTCTTCAAAAAATATTGAAGATCATTCTTTATTAAGTTTTGAAAATAAATTTGATTCGTAATCAAATTATAAGAGATTATTAATCAGAATATTTAGTAAGTTATTTATTAACTTATATAATTTTTATATATAAATATTTATTTATAATATACAAAATATCAAACTAATATTAATTGACAGCTGTGATATTACCAAATCGTCTTATTCTTTCACAATAAATATTTAGAGCAAGTGTAAAAATATTTTCATCAAAATCTGGCCACAGTACATCTGTAAAATATAATTCAGTATAAGCAATTTGCCACAATAAAAAATTACTTATTCGTTGTTCTCCTCCAGTTCTAATGACTAAATCTATAGGAACAACTTCATTAAGACAAAGATATTGAGAAAAAATAGATTCTTCAATTTGATCAATAATTAATTTTCCTGCTTTTATTTCTTGAATAATCTTTTTTATTCCATGGATAATATCCCATCTTCCTCCATAATTGGCAGCAACTGTTAAAATTAACCCAGAATTTTTTTTAGTTAATTTTTCCGCGTAATTGATACGATCTCGTAAATTACTACTAAAAATAGTAGTATCACCAATTATTTGAAATTTAATATTATTTTTATGTAAAAGGGAAATATTTTTTTCTAATGTCCAGAAAAACAGTTTCATTAATAAAACTACTTCTTGAAGTGGTCGGTGCCAATTTTCGCTACTAAATGCATAAATAGTTAAAGCTTCTAATTTATATTTTAGAGCAAATAATACTGCTTTACTTACAGCTTTTATACCAGCTTGATGACCTTTGATGCGAATTAAACCATGACGACGTGCCCAACGTCCATTACCATCCATAATAATAGCTACGTGGCGAATTTTTGAATATTGAGAGTAAATAGCCATACTTAATATTTTTTTTATTACTAATAAATTTATAGAATAGTAAATCTTGGTAATAAATTATTAATATGTTTTCGAGCTAAAAAATCTATAGCAATCACTTCTTCTATATTTTTGGGATTATTACAAGAAAAAGATTCCAAAGCCATCTTATTCAAAGCAGTAATAGCTGGAAATGATATTAATTTTTTTAAAAATGCATCTACTGCAATATCATTAGCTGCATTTAATGTTATAGTTGCTGCTTGTCCTTGATTATGTGCTTGAATGGCTAATTTTAAACAAGGATAACGATGAAAGTCAGGAATTGTAAAATTTAATTGATTAATAGAGGAAAAATCTAAAGGTATTGTAGTTGTATTAATTCGTTTTGGCCAAGACATAGCATATGATATAGGTATTTGCATATCCGGATATCCTAAATTAGCAATTATACTTCCATCTATATATCGGACCATTGCATGAATCACTGATTGAGGATGAATTACTATTTCTAATTGTTGTTTGGTAGTATTAAATAACCAACTTGCTTCAATATATTCTAATCCCTTATTCATCATAGTAGCAGAATCTACTGATATTTTTTTACCCATTTTCCAAATAGGATGAGAACATGCCTGTTCGGGGGTAATATGTAACAACTGTTGTAAAGGAACAGTTCTAAAAGGACCACCTGAACCTGTAAGAATAATACCTTTGATCCCATGCTTCTCAAGAGATTCTACTCCTAATTTTTTTTGAATTTTTTTGGGTAATATTTGAAAAATAGAACTATGTTCACTATCAATTGGTAATAATTGTGTTTTGGAAGAAGAAATAGCTTCCATGAAAAAACGTCCACACATTACTAATGATTCTTTATTAGCTAATAATACTTGTTTTCCTGACCGAAGAGCTGATATTATTGGACGTACTCCTACCGAACCAACCATTGCTGCTATAACTTGATCTATATCATCTAAAGATGATAATTCACATGCAGCTTGTTCTCCTACTAAGACTTGAGTTTTTAAATTCAAATCTTTTAAACGTATTTTTAATTCTTTTGCCGCTTGTGTATCATACATAACTGCCCAATTAGGATGAAATTGATTACATTGTTTAGTCAGAAGCTGAAAATTCTTTCCAGCTACTAATGCTTTAATAGTAAAAAGTTTAGGATAATTTTGCACTATTTTCAGTGTAGTGATACCAACTGAACCTGTGGAACCTAGAATAACTAATCGTTTCATAAAAAATGTTAAAAATTTAGATAAAATACTTCTTTAATTAATATTTTTAATATTTGTTCTTTAATAAAAATCTATATATTTTAAAATACCATTAAATCAGTAAGTTTAGTAGAAAGTTCTTTATCTATTTTTTTGATAAATATATCAGTACTGGTTTGAATTTCATTCTGTATAATATATTCTTCATCTTCACTAATAGATTTAGCTTTTAATAACTTCTTAAGTTTTAAGTTAGCCTCTCGACGGATATTGCGAATACATATTTTTCCCTGTTCTGACTCTTTACGTACTATTTTACTTAGAAAAATACGTCTCTCTTGAGTTAAGATAGGAAAAGAAACTCGAATAACCATTCCTACGGTATTAGATTGGATTCCTAAATTTGAATTTATTAGAGCCTTTTCAATTCTAGTTAACAAAGATCGATCAAAAACAGTGACTAGTAATGTTCGAGAATCTTGTACTGTAATAGTAGAAACTTGACGTAATGTTGTAATACTTCCATAACATTCAATCTTTAATAATTCAATTATACTAGGTGATATGCGACTAGTATGAATTTTATTGATATTTTTCATAAAAATTAAAAAACATTTTTCCATATCAATAGAAGCATTTGTTTTAATTGAATTAATCACTTAATACCTCTTTATTTTATTTTACTACTAATTTCGTAAATTTTAATATAATACTCTATGCAGACGGACTAATCAATGTTCCTTCCTCTTTTCCTTCTATTATTCTCTGGAGAGCTCCTATTTTATTGATATTAAATACTCGAATAGAAAGATTATTATCTTTTGCTAATGTAAAAGCTGTACAATCCATTATTTTTAGTTGTTGGTGAATAACATCTTGATAAGATATTTTTTTATATAGTATGGCATTATGATTAAATAAAGGATCACTAGAAAAAACTCCTTCTACTTGTGTAGCTTTAAGAATTACCTCTGCTCTCATTTCTACACCCCGTAAACATGCTGCCGTATCTGTAGTAAACAGTGCATTTCCAGTACCAGCTGATAAAATAACGACGTAGTTTTTGTTGAGTAAATCTAGAGCTTTTTCCCGCCTATAATATTGGCAGACTCCATGTAGAGGAAGAGCTGACATCAGACAACTATCTACTGATATCCTCTGAAAACCTTCTAATAGTGCCATTCCATTTATTACGGTAGCTAACATTCCCATATAATCACCTACTACCCGATCCATACCTTCTTTAGCTAATTGATTACCTCTAAATATATTTCCTCCCCCAATAACAATAGCTACTTGTACTTTTTCAGCTATTAATTCTTTAATATCATTTACTAAGCGTTTTATTATATTTTTATCAATTCCAAAATTTTGATCGCCTTGAAGAGCTTGACCACTAATTTTTAATAAAATACGTTTATAAATTACTTTCACGTAATTCTCCATATTTATCGAAACATTATTATCATAATAAAATTAATTATATAAATTATTATTAATTTTGTGAAATTTCTTCCCCTACTTCAAACCGAAAAAAATTATTAACTTGAGTATTATTTTCTTGTAAAATTTGACTAACTGTTTTAGTTGGTTCAAAAATAAATTTTTGTTCACTCAGAGATAAATCGGTAAAAAATTTTTTCATTTTTCCAGATAAAATTTTCTGAGCAATTTCGATACATGAAACAGAAGAATTACTTAAAATAGCTTGTTGAATTTCTTGTTCTCGTTTTAATACATGCAAAGGAATATCTTCTTTTTTTATATAAACTGGTTTGGTAGCTGCAATATGCATAGCCAGTTTATTTGGTAGCTCTCTTTGATTATTAGGTACTAATGTTACCATAACACCAATACGTGATCTATGAATATAAAACCCTATGTTAGGACCTTCTATAACAGCTAATCGTCGAATATTAATTTGTTCTCCCATTAAAGTCATTAAAGAAATACGTGATTGTTCAAATAAAGATTGTAATATTTGAATAGTAGTAATACGTTCTGATACTGCTGTTGAAATAACATTATTAGCAAAATTTTTAAATTGAAGATTATTAGCAACAAAATCACTTTCACTATTAATTTCTACCATACACCCAAAAGAATCTTGAATTTTGATTAAGATTATTCCTTCTAACGCCGAAGAAAGTGGTTTTTTTGCACGTTCTGATAGTCCCATTATCCTCATATAGTCAATAGCTTTTTCAATATTTCCATTTGTTTCTATAAGAGCTTTTTTGCATGTCATCATTCCTACTCCGGTCATATCTCGTAATTTTTTAACTAAACCAGCATTAATAGTAGTCATATTTTTATTTCTCCTCTATTAGATCAATATTTAAATTAAAATTTATAAAAATAAAATATCTTATGATACATATTTAATTAATAATTTTTTCTTCTAATAATTGCAATTCATCATAAATATCTGAGTTAATTGATTTAACTATACTAGTTAAATAAAAATTTATAGCACGTATAGCATCATCATTTCCAGGAATTACAAAATCAATACCATCTGGATCTGAATTAGTATCAACAATGGAAAATATTGGTATTCCTAATTTTTTAGCTTCTAAAATAGCAATGCGTTCTAAATTAGCATCAATTATAAAAACTGCATCAGGCAACCCAGCCATATTTTTAATTCCTCCAAGACTGGTTTCAAGTTTTTGAAGTTTACGAGAGCATATAAGAGCTTCTTTTTTAGTTAATTTTTCAAATGTTCCATCCTTAGATTGAATTTCTAAATTTTTTAATTTCTTAATAGATTGTCGTACAGTTTTCCAATTAGTCAGCATACCTCCTAACCATCGTTTATTAACGAAATATTGATTACACTTTTCTGCAGTTTCTTTAATACTTTTACTAGCAGCTCGTTTAGTACCGACAAATAAAATTCTTCCTTTATGAGAAGCAATTTTGTTTAATTCTACTAATGCTGCTTGAAATAAAATAATGGTTTTATCAAGATTAATAATGTGAATTTTATTACGAACTCCAAAAATATATGATTTCATTTTCGGATTCCAATAACGAGTCTGATGCCCAAAATGTACCCCAGCTTTTATCATTTCGTGCATCGAAATAGTTACCATAGTTGTGACCTCTTTTTAATATGAGTAAAAATTGTTTTTAAATTAACTTGCATAGTTATTTCTATACCATATTATTAAACGATATACTATTATCAATTAATTAATTATAAATATTAACATATGTAAATACATGTCTATTTTAATAAAAAATAAAAAAGAGATTGAAAAAATTCGCATAGCTAGCATGCTTGCAGCTGAAGTTCTGGATATTATAAAACCATATGTTATATGTGGGATTACTACCGCACAATTAGATCGTATTTGTCATAATCATATTATTCAAAAACAACATGCTTCTTCTGCGTGTTTAGGATACCATGGATTTCCAAAATCTATATGTATTTCTGTTAATGATGTTGTTTGTCATGGAATACCTAATGATACACAAATTCTAAATATAGGAGATATTGTCAATATAGATGTTACCGTTGTTAAAAATCATTATTATGGTGATACATCAACTATGTTTATGGTTGGACCAATTTCTTGTAATGCAAGAAAATTATGTGAAGTTACTCAAAATAGTCTTTATTTAGCTTTAAATTTAGTAAAACCCGGAATACGTTTACGTAGTTTAGGACGAGAAATACAAAAATATGTTGAATCTCAAAATTTTTCTATTGTAAGAGAATACTGTGGGCATGGAATTGGTAAAAATTTTCATGAAGAACCAGAAATATTACACTACGATGCAGAAGATAATGGTATTATTCTTGAACCTGGAATGACTTTTACTATTGAACCTATGGTGAATGCGGGACAAAAAAATATTTTTCTTATGAAAGATGGTTGGACTGTTAAAACTCAGGATAAAAGTTTATCTGCTCAGTATGAACATACTATAGTCGTCATAGAAAAAGGATGTGAAATTTTAACATGGAGAAAAAAAGAAAAAATTTCTCGAATTATTACGCATTAATACTAAAAAAATTTTTATTATTGTAACTTATCCCAAACCATGACATGAAGAATAATTTTTACTCAAATTTTTCCTAAAAATCATTATTAACTTGCTATAAAGTAATTAATTGTATCATTTTAAAATTATTCATTCATAACATTTAAAGATTTAATAGTTCCTGTGGGTAAAATCGCTGCTACAAAATCTTGTTTTATGATAATAGGAGTAATTTTATTTAAAGAAAGAATAATATATCCATTTTTATTGATTTTCATAATACGTCCTACTATACCAGTAGTAGTCATAATTTCATCACCTTCAGTAAGAGATTCAATAATTTTCTTATGTTCTTGAATACGTTTTGTTTGAGGACGTAAAATTAAAAAATAAAATATTAAACCCATACTTATTAACATTATAATGAAAGAAAAATAATTTTCCTGAATAGGAGGAAAATTTGTAGCTGCTTGTACGTTTGAAATAAAAAAATTCATAAAATACTCCTTTTAATATAAAGTATATTTACTGACAATAGTTTTGACAAAAATTTTCGCTAAATTGTTTTAATAATCCTTTTTGAATAGATAATCGCAAGTTTATCATTAATTTTTGGTAGTAATGCATATTATGAATAGTATTAAGACGTACTCCTAAAATTTCACGTTGACGATTTAGATAATGTAAATAAGCTTTAGTATAATTACAACAACAATAACAATCACATTCATTATCTAGTCTAGAAGTATCATTTTTATATTTAGCATTTCTAATTTTTACTATTCCGTTAGTAATAAAAAGATAACCATTACGTGCATTACGAGTTGGAATAACACAATCAAACATATCAATTCCTTGACATACAGCATTAATAATATCTATAGGTTTTCCTACTCCCATTAAATATCGAGGTTTATTTGAGGGTATTTTCCAACAAAGATTCTGAAGAATTATATTCATTTTTTCTTTTGGTTCTCCTACTGCTAAACCTCCAATAGCATAACCATCAAAACCTATATCAATCATATTGGACATAGATATTAATCGTAAATCATTAAATATACTACCTTGTATGATCCCAAAAAGTGCTTTTTTATTTTTCATTTTATTAAAATAAATTTTACTGCGTTCTGCCCAACGTAATGATTTCTCCATAGATGTTTTTGCATGAAACCAGTCCACGGGATATGGAAGACATTCATCAAATGTCATCACTATATCTGCATTCAGATGTGTTTGAATTTCCATAGAAATTTCTGGATTTATAAATACTATTTTTCCATTATAGGGATTTTGAAAATATACACCTTCTTCTGTAAGACGACACATCTTTTTCATACTAAAAATCTGAAAACCTCCCGAATCCGTTAAAATAATTCCCTTCCAATTAATAAAATTATGAAGTCCTCCATGATTTTTTATAATTTCTGTTCCTGGTCGAAGCCACAAGTGAAAACTATTACTTAAAATAATTTTAGTTCCAGATCGAGAAATTTCATCAGTATTCATACTTTTAACTGTTCCATAAGTACCAACAGGCATAAATACTGGAGTATCTACGATTCCTTGTTGAAAAATTAGTCGTCCACTCCGCGCTAAACCTTCTTGACTATTAATTTCAAATTTCACTGTTCAATCCATTAATATTAGTGATATTTATTATTATCAATAATGTGCATTAGTAATTCATAATAAAATATTATTTACCATATATAAAATTAACTGTTAATTTCTCAAAAAAAAATTTTCAAGAAAATTTATACCTTAATCTAATTTACACAGTTAATTTTAATTAACTTTAAATATTAAATATTATTTAATAAATCAGTAAATTAGTATATATAATTTTTTTTAAAATATTATATAATAATAAATTATTTTTTTATTAAATAGGAATAAATATGGTCCTCGTATCTCAAAAAGCTCCGAATTTTACTAGTCCAGCTATTTTAGGTAATGATGAAATTGTCGAAAATTTTAATTTTTATAAATATATTAATAATCATCCAGCAGTTCTATTTTTTTGGCCCATGGATTTTACGTTTGTTTGTCCTTCTGAACTTATAGCTTTCAATAAACGTTATAATCAATTTAAACAAAGAAAGATAGAAGTAGTAGGTGTATCTATTGACTCTGTCTTTGTTCATAAAGCATGGCGTAATACTTCTATTAATAACGGTGGAATTGGACTAGTACAGTATGTAATGGTTTCAGATATTCATCGAACCATTCAAAAATCTTATGGTATTGAACATCCTTTAGCAGGTGTAGCTCTTCGTAGTTCTTTTTTAATTGATAAAAATGGAATAGTTCGTCATCAAATAGTTAATGATTTTCCATTAGGTCGTAATATTGATGAAATGATACGTTTATGTGATGCTATGATTTACCATGAAGAACATGGCGAAGTATGTCCAGCACAATGGTCAGTAGGAAAACCAGGAATGATACCTTCTTCTGAAGGAGTAGTGAATTTTCTTCAATCTAATTATGATAAACTATAAAAAATCTAATATTTTAGAGATAATAAAAAATATTTTTTTTGAAAAATATATAAATATTTTATTCTAAATTATAACATATTTAATTAAATTAAAAGTTATACTTAAACTGAATTAGTTCTATATATTTACAAAGCTGACTTATAAGCCGGGTTTAGTCATGGACAGTCATTCATCTAGATCAATAATCACTTATTGACTCAAGCAGCCTACCTAGTTTTCGTGCGGGATACACTAACTTTATTTTTGGCCTTGCTCCAAGTGGAGTTTACCTCGCCATCAGTTGTTACCAATTAATGCGGTGTGCTCTTACCACACCTTTTCACCCTTACCTCTATTCATTTAAAAATATCATTAAAATTGAGGCGGTTTTCTTTCTGTTGCACTTGTCGTCGATATTTTATTTATCTCCCAGGAATTACCTGGCACCCTACCCTATGGAGCCCGGACTTTCCTCTCCTTGTTCATTTCCAGAAAAAGCAGCGACTGTCTAGTCAGCTTAAACTAAATATTAATATTTTTTAAAAAAAATTGATAGAGTTTATTTTTACTAATTCCATACATTTTAGATATAATTTTGATTGCGGTAATAAGACTAATATTACTTTCTTTTTGTAAACAGGTTAATGTTTGTAAAGCTTGTTGCAGATGTATATTCTTATTGGAAGAAGATTGCAAACCATCTACTAAAATTACTAGTTCACCTTTATAATATAAAGCATTATTTTTCATTTCATTTAGTAAATTACCTGCTGTAGATCTATAAATAGATTCCCAAGTTTTTGTTATTTCCTTAGCAATAACTACTATACGTTTACTTCCTAAAATAAGATTAATATCTTGCATGGTTTCTATGATACGTTGAGAAGATTCGTAAAAAATTATTGTTCTAGTTTCGTAACTTAATGTTTGTAAATATAAAATACGTGCTGATTGTCGTGTAGGGAGAAATCCTTCATAACAAAATCGATTAGTAGGTAATCCAGAAGCAATAAGTGCAGTAATAGCTGCACAAGGTCCTGGAAGGACAATTATGGAAATTTCTTTATCTCTACAATTTTGAACTAAATTATATCCAGGATCATTAATTAATGGTGTTCCTGCATTAGAAACTAATGCAATACTGTGACCTTTTTGAATAATCTTTATAAGATTAGAAGATTGTTGACGTTCGTTATGATTATGGACTACCATTAGTTTAGTCTTAATATGAAAATAATTTAATAAACATTTAGTATGATGTATATTTTCAGCAGCAATAATATGCACTTGTTTTAATACTGATAATGCTCGCTGAGTTATATCTCCTAAATTTCCTATAGGAGTTGGAGTAATATATAATTTTCCCCACATATTTATATTATTTTTATTAAAATTATTTGTATATTCTTTTAATAAAGACGATGCTACTTGATATTAAGTAGCATCGTGATATTTTAAAATTTTTATTTATTAATTAATAAATAACGCATTGTTTTATATATCTTCCAGATAGCAAAACATTTTTTCGATAAACGGATTAATATACGAGGATTACGAATTGAAAAAATTATTATTATACTACTTATAATAGTAAAAATATATCGCATTTTTAATAGTTGATGGAATAAAATTTCATATTGTTTTAAAGCAACAATTAACTCATTACACTCAGTTGATAATTTTACTCTTTGTTCTTGGATAGTACATAATAATTTATTATTATAATTTTTATTATCATATAAATTCATATTTTATTATTCCTCAAGGAATTTGCTATCTTTTTTGAATTCTTTACACGTCCAATATAACAATTTTATTTTTTTTATTTGATAAAAAGTTATCCAAGCAAAAATAATTGAAATCAATAATAATAAGGTTGTAGTAATTATCATTACTACTAATCTAGTGACTGGATTTATTAATGAAATTAAAATAAAAAATAAACTCATTAAACTAAAACATACACAAAATAGAGTTAATCCTATTAATATTAATAAAGAAAAAATTTGCTTTTTACTTTCTTGTAAATCAGATATCATTAAAAATATCCGTGTTTCTATTACATTAACCATCGTTCGTAAAATACGGGGGACAATTTTTAATAAATCGATTTTTTTATAATGAATATTTTGATATTTTTTCATAAAATTATCTACGCATTAAAAGAATACCTAATATTAGTCCTATAGCAGCACCAATACTGAATCCTGCCCAGGGATTTTCGCGTAAATAATTTTTAGCTAAATGAGCAACTTCACGCGATTGTTGCAAAATTTGATCTCGTGATTGTCCAAGATATTTTTTAGTTTCATCTAATATAGATCGAGCTTTTTTACACCAATTATCAATTTCGGTAGGAGTATGATTATCTGAATTATTTATCATTTCTTCAAGAGAAGATAATAAATCTTGAATCTCCTTTTGCATTTTAGGAAATGTTGAATTATTTGACATATATTATTATCCTATGTTAGAAAATTATAGATATTATAAGAATAGTATTAATATATTCAAAACTCAAAAAAAATTTTCTGAATTTACTTTTTTCCACTATGTAAGAAAAATCATCAGACAAAACTTGGATGGTAATAAAAATTATAATAAGTATATAAACTTGTCGGAGGAGGAGAGATTCGAACTCTCGAACGTATTACCGTTGCCGGTTTTCAAGACCGGTGCCTTCAGCCACTCGGCCACTCCTCCAGATATCACTAAAATAACATATTTCAATAGGAAATGGAAAAATGATTTTCATACATAATAATTTATCTCGTGATCATGATGGTTTTTTAAAAAATAGTAATGATTGGAATGAGTTGATTGCTAATCAAATAGCCTTAGAAGAAAACATTTCTCTGACTAAGGAACATTGGGATATTATATATATAATACGAACTTTTTATGTTAACTTTCATACAGTTCCTACTGTATATATTTTAGTCAAAGCTATTTCCCGAAAATTGGGTCAAAAAAAAGGCAATAGTCGTTATCTTTTTCGTTTATTTCCTCAAGGTCCTATAAAACAAGCAGCAAAAATAGCCGGATTACCTAAACCTATTATATGTCTTTAATAAAGAATGATCTAAATTATTTCAGAAATAATAAATTTTCATAATTTTCTTTCAAAGAAGAAAATTTACGTAAAAAATATTCTATATCTTCTACCATTTGAAAATTACCTACAAATAACGGAGTCCGTTGATGAAGTACACTAGGTTTTAAATCTAAAATTCTATTTTTTCCATCACTTGCTTTTCCACCAGCCTGTTCTGCTATGAATGCAATAGGATTACATTCATAGAGTAATCTTAATTTACCATTAGGAAATGTATCGGTAGAAGGATAAATATAAATTCCTCCTTTTAATAGATTACGATGAAAATCTGCTACTAATGAACCAATATAACGTGCAGTATAAGGTCGTTGACTAACAGAATCTTTTTGTTTACAAAAATGGATATATTGTTTTACTCCATTTGGAAAAGTTTGAGAATTACCTTCATTAATAGAATATATTAAACTTTTTTTCGGAAATTTTAAATTTTGTTTACTTAAAAAGAAAACACCAACTGAAGGATCATAAGTAAAAGCATGTACTCCATTTCCAATAGTTAAAACCATCATAGTAGATGAACCATATACTATATAACCTGCCGCTACTTGATTAGTTCCTGGTTGTAAAAAATCATTCTCTTTTACCGTCGATCCAGCAGAAGTGATTCGATGATAGATAGAAAAAATCGTACCTACAGAAATATTAACATCAATGTTAGAAGATCCATCTAAAGGATCTAAAAGAACTATATATTGTCCATTTTCTCGACCGTTAAAAATCACAAATTGTTCATCTTCTTCTGATGCTACTCCTGCTACGTAACCTCCTGCTCTTTTAATAAGAGCAGATTTAAATTTTTCATTAGCAAATATATCAAATTTAATTTGATATTCACCATGAATATTTTTTATTCCTGTTACTCTACTAATATCTACTAAACCGGCTTTATTAATATCTCTATTAATAATTTTTGCACTTAATTTAATAGCAGAAATAATAGCAAGTAATTCCACTGAATTTTCATAAGAAAATTGTTTTTCAACAATAAATTCTCCTAATGTTTTCATCTCAAAATTCCTTAAATAAAACTCTCGCAATCATTTCTACAAATGTTGAAGGATATTATTATTTATTAAAAATAAAAAATTATTTGTTAATGAAAGTTAAATCACTTTATTTATTGGATAATAAAAAGAAAAATTAATTTTTATTTATTAAATGAGTGAATTATATCGTGTTGTTGCTTCATCCCAGTTAACTATATTCCAAAAAGCACGAATATAATTTAAACGTTGATTGTAATATTTCAAATAATAAGCATGTTCCCATAGATCTAATCCAATAATAGGACTACCACTCATTGTAGTTCCTACAATATCTTTTCCCATTAAGGGATTATCTTGATTTGCGGTTGATAATATTACAAGTTTATCTTCTTGTTTTACTAACCATACCCATCCCGAACCAAAAACTTCTAACGCTATTTTTTCGAATAGATCTTGAAATGCAATTACTGAACCAAAATATTTTTCTATAACTAATTTTAAATGTCCTTGTAAAATAGTTCCTTTCTTTAGAATAGACCAAAAAAAGGAATGATTTGCATGTCCTCCCGCATTATTACGTAATAATATTTTTTGATTTTCCGGAATTTGATTTAAATTCATAATTAAATCATTCACTGACATAAGAGAATATTTATTAGGTATATTATTCAATATAATATTAGTATTATTAATATAGTTTTGATGATGCTTACTATGATGAATTTTCATTGTTAATTTATCTATATAAGGTTCTAGGGCATCATAAGAATAGGGCAGTATTGGAAGAGAATAACTCATAATTTTATTTCCTTTAAATATATTATATTTTTATTTATATAATTTAACATGATAAGATTTTTATCCATTTGAAAAATATTTTTAAAAAATCAAAAATATATTTATTTATATTATAATTATATGAAAATAATAATTATATAAATATATTGATTACTCAGCAAGTTATTACTGTGATGACAAATTTAATTTTCAATCCTTTAACATTATCTTTATATGGAAAAATACTTATTGAAGCTTCTGCTGGAACAGGAAAAACATATAATATTAGTATTCTTTATTTACGTTTATTATTAGGTTTACGGAAACCAGGATATAAAAATACTCCCCTTACAGTTGAAGAGATTTTAGTCGTCACTTTTACTGAAGCAGCAACATTAGAATTAAAAAAAAGAATTAAAAAAAATATTCATGATCTTCGTATAGCATGTATCTGTCATAAAAGTGATAATCCAGATTTTATTGGAATATTAGCTCAAATAGATAATTTGAAGCAAGCAAGAGTATTACTGTTAATTGCCGAATTACAAATAGAATCTACAGCCTCAATTTATACTATACATAGTTTTTGTTACCGAATGTTATATCTTAATGGAATAATTCCAACAGTTATCTGTAAGGAACACCAGTTAATAGAAAATGATTCTTTAATCAAAGAATCTATTATGGATTTTTGGGATAGACATTGTTCGTTATTACCTGTTAGGATAGCTCAAGAAGTATCAAAAGAATGGTCTTCTCCTGAAGAGTTACTTCATACTTTAATACCCTTATTTAGACAAAATCCACCTATCTTAAAACAACAATTTTTATTATCTTCAACTTTACCTGAAGAATATCAAAAAATAATATCTCAGATAATATTAATAAAAAAACAATTTTTACTAGAAATTAATGATATTAAAAATTTTATCTATAAATCTTCACTTTCCCAGAATTGTAATCATAAATTATCTATCTTCTTTAAGAAAATTTCTAAATGGGCTCAACAAGAAACATATAATTGTTCTTTTCCAAAAGAAATTTTTTTTATAAGAAAAAATATATTAATTTATTCAGATAATAAAATTGATATTTATTTGTTAAAACAAAATTTTATAGAAAATATAGAAAAATTTTTTACAAATATCATCTCATTACGAGAATGGATTATAGGAAAATCATTACAGGAATTACCCTATTTTATTAAAAAAACAAAAAAAAGTCGTTCTGTTTTAACCTTTGATGATTTACTTCAGTTTTTAGATGAGGCACTTCAGCAATATAATGGAAGATATTTAGCTCACGATATTCGTAATCATTATCCCGTAGCATTAATTGATGAATTTCAAGATACTGACTCAATACAATATCGCATTTTTAATACTATATATAATGGTCATTATAATAATTTACTTATTCTTATAGCTGATCCAAAACAAGCCATTTATTCTTTTCGTGGAGCAAATATATTTACGTATTTACAAGCAGTAGATTCTATCAAAAAACGTTATACTCTCAATATTAATTGGAGATCTTCATCTGGTTTGGTCATGGCTATTAATCAACTTTTTTCTCAAAATCAACATCCATTTTTATGGAAAAATATTCCTTTTATTCAAGTAAAATCATCTATTAGTAATTCTAAATTACGGTTAATATTTAATCAAAAACAACAAGTACCTTTTCGAATTTGTTTACAACCTGGAGCTGGTGTCAATATTAGTGAATATCAGTATTTTATGTCTCGTTATTGTGCCTCAGATATTTTTCAGTGGCTAACTGCAAGTAAAAAGAAACAAGTACATCTAATAGATAGCAATAATAATATTCGATATTTTTCTGGTTCAGATTTGGTTATTTTGGTACGAAACCGAAATGAAGCTAGAATTATGCAGAATGCACTCTCTCACTTTCATATTAATTCAATCTATGTTTCTAGTGAAGAAAATGTTTATGTTTTAGTAGAAAGTTATGAAATACTATTACTACTGAAAGCAATATTAATTCCTGAAAAAAAATGGTTATATGGAGCATTATCAACAAGAATTTTTAATTTAAATATTATTAATCTTAAAAAAATTATTCAGCACAATCATTTAATTTGGAATAAATATCTAACTGAATTCACTCGTTATAAACAAATTTGGAAAAATTATGGATTATTATCAATGTTTCAAGAAATTATTAATTCATCTATTTTTTCGAAAACTTTAATATATTCTTCTAATAAATTTAATCCTACAATTAATAATTATTTTCATATCATGGAAATTTTACAAGAAAAATCTACTAGTATAGATAGTCAATATACATTAGTCCATTGGTTAGAAGAACAAATAAATAAATCAAAAAATCAAATGTTACCATTTACTGGAACAATAAAAAGTGAAGATAATAATCTTATCAAAATTATTTCTATACATCAATCTAAAGGATTACAGTATCCAGTAGTATGGGTTCCTTTTACAGCTTATTTTCGTAATGATAATCATCTTATCTATCATGATAGACTGACTCTACAGAAAATTTTAGATTTACGGAATGAAGAAGAAAGTATTCGTTTATCATACGAAGAACGTCTTGCAGAAGATTTACGATTACTCTACGTTGCTTTAACACGTTCTATTTGGTATTGTAGTATAGGTATATGTCCACTAATGAAAGGTAATAAACAAAAAAGAGAAGGGAATACTGATTTACATCATACCGCTATCGGATACTTATTACAACAAGGAAAATCTAACAATGCACAAGAGTTAATATCTATCTTAGATCAAATAAAGAGTAAAAATATTTCTGTAGTATATACAGAAAATATAACTCTTAATGATAATGATTTTTTTGAAAATTATGCTAACAAATTTTATTCATCTCCAATTTTAGATAAAAATTTTAATCATTATTCATATAATAGTAATATTCAGAATACACTTACAACTTATTCTATTACACAAGAGTTATTTCCTTATAGTGCAAATGAAGTTGATTTTTCAATTAATAATCCCTCTGATAATAATTTTGAACAATGCATAATTCATAAATCTCGTCATACTTTTCCGAAAGGGTTGAAATCTAATATTTTTTTACATAAATTATTAGAACAAATAAAATTTAATAAAATTATGAGTTATACATGGTATAAAAATTATCTAAATTATCATGGTGTAGATACATCATGGACTGTAATAATTAAAAATTGGATAAATGATATTTGTAATTTGTTATTAATAAAGGAATTAGACTTAAGTTTAAGTAAACTGAGTCAAAAAAATACCCAAATTTCATGGAAATTTTTATTAAAACTAGACTCTAGGGAAAAAATAAAACAAATAGAACAATTAATAAATTGTTCATTTTATGATTCGTTACGTAATTTTCAACAATTTAATGGAATTTTTACAGGTATAATTGATTTAATTTTTCAATGGAAAGAAAAATATTATCTTCTTGATTATAAAACTCAGTGGTTAGGAAAAAATGAATCATTTTATACTTCAGAAATACTCCAATCTATCAGCATAACTCATCATTTGAAATGGCAATCGTATTTATCTACTTTAGCATTCCATCGTTATTTGCAATATCGATTACCCCATTATAGTTATCAAACAAATTTTGGTGGAGTTTATTATCTTTTTTTACGCGGTATAGGTAGAAATACTGATTATATTAAAAATAGCAATGGAATTTTTACATATTTTCCGTCAATAGAATTAATTAATTCTTTAGATAATTTATTTATTAATAAATAAAATTTTTTGAGAATAATTTTGATATTTTTATTTTAAGTAGATTCATTATGAAAATTTATAGCTGTTATACTAAAACCTCTATCTACATGTAAAACTTCTCCAGTAACTCCCGCAGATAAATGTGAACATAAAAACACTGCAGCGTTACCAATATCTTCTATAGTAACTGGTTGTTGCAAAGGACATACACTTTCTTGATAATTTTTTAATTTTCGAAAATTTTTAATTCCAGAAGACGAAAGTGTTAAAATTGGACCTGCTGAAATTGCATTCACACGAACTCCTACCGAACCAAAAGAGTGAGCCATATAACGTACATTAGCTTCTAAAGAAGCTTTTGCAACTCCCATAACATTATAATTTGTAACCGTACGTTCAGATCCTACATAAGAAATAGTGATAAGAACTGCTGTTGAATTAAGCATATGACGACAAGCTTTCCCTAAAGCTACAAAACTATAAGAACTTATTTCATGGGCTATATTAAAACTTTTTCTAGTAATGCAATCTATATAACTACCATTAAACTGATCAGAAGGTGCATAACAAATAGCATGTACTACACCATCAAATTTAGGCCATATGTTTTCTAAATTAGAAAAAAGATTTTTTATTTTATAATCTTGACTTACATCACATGGTAAAATAATTTGTGATTGAAATTTGTTTGCTATTTGTTTAACTCTATTTTTTAATTTTTCGGTATGATAAGTAAAAGCTAATTGGGCTCCATACTTATGAAGAGATCTAGCAATTCCAAAAGCAATAGAATGATTATTAGCTAGTCCGGTTATTAAAAATTTTTTTTTAGATAAAAAATTCATATTAGATATATAATCTATTATTATAATTAATATGATTCTAATGGTTCATTAATAGTAATTAAATTAGTATTTCCACCAGAAGCTGTAGTATTAATACTTACAGTACGTTCTAATAGTAATTTTTCTAAAAATAAACGACTATTACCACTCTCATATCCATATACTGGAATTATTTTTTCTTTAAGATTAGCTATTTTTATACATACTTGAGACATTTTTTTAATATCTCCATGATAAAGTACTGTATCATATGGAATAGTTGATTGAAAAATATTTTTAGCAAAATAAATTATATTTCTTACTTCTTGAGGAATTTCTTGATAAATTTTTTGATGAATTTTATCTTTAATCCATACTATTCTACCTCCCGTACTTGTGACGGCAGCTAATTGGAGTAAAATATCATATTCATTAGAGGCTAAACATAATATCCTGTTTCGAGGTAATAGAGAGTAGTTATTCAACTCTCCTGTCGGACCTTTTAGTAAAAAAGTTGTTCCACATAAAGATAATTTTTGAAATTTTTTACTTATTTTTGCTAATTGATTGAAATTATTCTTTACAATCCATTTATGAAAAATATGATGGAAATAAAGTAACTGTGATTTTGTACTATTATTTAAAGATATATTTTGATCATATTTTGAAATTATTAAATTTAAATTATCTTGAGGATAAGAAGAAATAAGCCGATATAAATATAAAGGTCCTCCTGCTTTTGGTCCCGTTCCTGACAGTCCTTCTCCTCCAAATGGTTGAACTCCTACTACAGCCCCTACCATATTTCGGTTAACATATAAATTTCCTATTTTGGCAGATTGAATAATCTTAATAATATTATCATTAATTCGTGTATGGATTCCCATGGTTAATCCATATCCAGTATCATTTATTTTTTGTATAATATTTAATAAATTATAATTTTTAAAACGTATTATATGTAATACAGGACCAAAAATTTCGGATTTTAATTCATGAATACTATTAATTTCTATTATTGTAGGAGGAATAAAATTTCCATGTTTTTTATCAAAATCCGAAATAAATTTTTCATCCATCTGAAATATTTTATATTGTTTATCTTTCATGTTTTGAATATAAGATTCAATATTATTTTTTGCACTTTTAGTGATTACTGGACCAATATCAGTTTTAATCTTATTAGGATTACCTATAACATATTCAACAATTGCTCCTTTCAGCATATTTATGGTATATTCTGCAACATCTTCTTGAATACAAAGTAAACGTAATGCGGAACAACGTTGACCTGCACTATCAAAAGCAGACTGTATTATATCTAATACTACTTGTTCGGTCAGTGCAGAAGAATCAACAATCATAGCATTAATTCCTCCCGTTTCAGCTATTAATGGAATGGTTTTATATGAATCCACTCTTTCCGCAATCATTTTTTGTATTGATGTTGCAACTATTGTAGAACCAGTAAACATAATACCTTGTACTCTGCTATCTTTAATTAAATAAGTCCCTACTTTACTTCCTTTTCCAATTACAAGTTGTAACACATCTTTAGGTACTCCAGCCTCATACATAATCCTTACTACTTGATAAGCAATTAAAGGTGTTTGTTCAGAGGGTTTTGCTAAGACACTATTACCGACTGCTAAAGCAGCAGAAATTTGACCAGTAAAAATAGCTAATGGAAAATTCCAAGGACTAATACAAACTACTATTCCAAGTGGAATATGATCATTGTCAAATTTATTACGTATTTCACTAGAATAATAACGAATAAAATCAATGGCTTCTCGTACTTCTGCAATAGCATTACTACAAGTTTTCCCTGCTTCGCGAATCAAAATACTTATCAATAACGGCATTTGATTTTCCATAATGTTTGCCGCTTTTTCTAAGATAGATGCTCTTTTTTGAATACCTTGTTTTTTCCAATTATGCCATGATGTATTAGCTACTGTTAGTGCTATATTAACTTCATTTTCATTAGCTTCACGTACATAACCTATAATTTCTGTCAGATTAGCTGGATTAAAAATAATTCGAGGAGATTTTTGATTATCAGGAAAATTATTATAAATTATAGGACCTGCATTCCAGGTAATCTGCCCTAGTTTATACAAAATTTTTGATAAATCTGATAACTGATGTGGATTATTTAAATCTAATCCTTGGGAATTAATACGATTTTTTCCATACAAATATCTCGGTAGTGTTATTTGAGGATGTGGACAACCAATTTTTCCTTCTATTTTTGATATTTTTTCAACTATATCAACAGGATCTTCTATTAATTTATTAATATCAAATAATGGATTTGCTAATCTATTTACAAAAGAAGTATTAGCTCCGTTTTCTAATAAACGTCTTACTAAATACGCTAATAATTTTTCATAACTACCTACCGGAGCATAAATTCTACATGGTCTATTTAATTTTCCTTGTGAAATTTTTCCTACTACTTGGTCATATAATTTTTCTGACATACCGTGTAAACCTTGAAATTCATATTGTCCTGCATAATAGTTAACACCGGCTAAATGATAAATTGCGGATAAAGTATGAGCATTATGAGTAGCAAATTGTGGATAAATTAATTGTGGGACCGATAATAATTTACGTGCACATCCTATATAGGAAATATCAGTATAAGCTTTTCGGGTATATACTGGATAATCTTTATAACCATCTATCTGAGTCCATTTGATTTCACTATCCCAATAAGCTCCTTTTACTAACCGTATCATTAAACGATGATTACTGCACTGAGCTAAATTAATAATATAATCAATTACAAATGGACATCTCTTTTGATATGCTTGAATTACAAATCCAATTCCATTCCAGTGTGATAATTCTGGATCAAAACATAATTTTTCCAGTAAATCTAATGATAATTCTAAACGATCTGATTCTTCAGCATCAATATTAATACCTATATCATATTGTTTGGCTAATAACATTAAAGATTTTAATATTGGATATAGTTCGTGTATAACTCTTTCACGTTGTCGATAATTGTATCGTGGATGTAATGCCGAGAGTTTTATGGAAATTCCCGGACCTTCATAAATACCTCTGTTATTAGAATAACGTCCAATTTGATGAATTGCTTCTTCATAAGACAATAAATATGCGTAAGCATCTTTAGCTGTAAGAGCAGCTTCTCCTAACATATCATAGGAATATCTAAATCCCTTTAATTCTAACTTTTTTGAATTAGATAGTGCTTGAGAAATATTTTCTCCGGTCACAAATTGTTTTCCAATTAATCTGATCGTCAAATCTATTATTTTTCTAATCAGAGGTTCACCACATTTACGTATAATTAACTGTAACAAATTTGCGAGTTTATTATTACTAATTGTTTTTGTTTCTAATAACTTTCCGGTGATTAATAAACCCCAAGTAGAAGCATTTACAAATAAAGAAGAATTTTTCCCTAGATGGGATTTCCATTTTCCTTTAGTAATCTTATCTTGAATAAGAGCATTACGTGTATATGAATCAGGTATTCGTAAAAGAGATTCTGCTAAACACATAAGTGCTATTCCTTCTTCAGAAGAAAGAGAGTATTCTTGTAATAACTGTTGAATAGCATTCTTTGTTCCTGATTTATTATATTGATCACGTACATTTTTTACTAATATATAAGCTAAATTTTGTGTTTTCTTTTTTAATTCTGCACACAACCGTGCTTGTTCTAATAACGGAGGTATAGCTTGAGTCTCGGGAATTCTCCAGGCATCTATTATTGCTTTTCTGGTTGGAGATTGTGGAAGTAATGGTCCAGAAAAATTTCTAAAAGAAACATTTTTTTCTTCCGAAAATTTTTTTTCTATGAGATCTAAAAGATCTGAAGGTAATTCAAACAATCTTATTCCTTTTTTTAGTTATAAAAATTATATTTATAATTATTAAATTTAACATAATTATTAATATTGTATCATATAAATTATTTATAATAAATAGATTAATTATACAATATATATATTTATGGAAAGAAATTATATAGTACTAATTAGTAGATAAATTTTACTTGATAACTAATTCATTTTAAATATATTATCATATAAATTTATGATTTTCTTAACAAAAATCAATAATTGATAAAAAATCAATATTTATTTTCAATAAATTTCATGAATTTTCAATTAAATGATGAATTATCAATAATATTGAAAATTATCAAAGACAATACTGAAATTAAATTTATAAAAATTAACAAAAATATTATTTTTATTTAGATTATTCAAATAATCATGGAGAGTATTAATGATCATAAGTAGACCAATGCTATTAACTTTTTTAATTTATATAATAATTATTATTTCTATTAGTTTTATAGCTTGGAAATCAACAGTAAATTTTGAAGACTACATTTTAGGAGGACGAAAATTAGGAAGTATAGTAACTGCTTTATCAGCAGGAGCATCTGATATGAGTGGTTGGTTATTAATGGGTCTACCTGGTGCAGTTTTGATATCTGGATTATCAGAAAGTTGGATAGTAATTGGTCTAGCTATAGGTGCATATCTTAATTGGAAATTAGTAGCAGAAAAATTACTAATATATACTACAAATAATAATGCTCTCACTTTACCTGATTATTTTACTTGTCGTTTTGATGATAAACAACAAATATTACGATTAACTTCTGCATTAATAATATTATTATTTTTTACCATTTATTGTGCTTCGGGAATAGTAGCAGGAGCTAGACTATTTGAAACTATTTTTGGACTAAATTATTTTACTTCTCTTTTATTAGTAGTTACTGTCACTATTTTTTATACTTTTATGGGTGGATTTTTAGCTATTAGTTGGACTAATACTATTCAAGCAATGCTAATGATGTTTGCATTAATTTTAACTCCTATTATTTTAGTTATAAATAATGGAGGATTTTTATCTTCTATACACATTATAGCACTGAATAATATTAATCAACTTAATATATTACATGGTTTAAATAGTATAGCTATTATATCTCTCCTAGGTTGGGGACTAGGATATTTTGGACAACCTCATATTTTAGCACGTTTTATGTCTGCTAATTCTCCATCTACTATTAGAAGTGCGCGTCGTATAAGCATGCTATGGATGATCTTATGTTTAGGTGGAGCATTTTTAATTGGTTTTTTTGGAATTGCTTTTTTTCATCAAAATTCTAATTTAGCTCCTGGAGTTTTAGCAAATAGTGAAAAAGTATTTATAGAACTCACACGGTTACTATTTTATCCATGGATTGCAGGAGTTTTCCTTTCAGCTATTTTTACTGCGGTAATGTCTTCTCTTAGTGGTCAGCTATTAGTATGTTCGAGTGCATTAACACAAGATGTGTATAAATCATTTTTAAGAAAAAATGCCAGTCCATTAGAAATGATTTGGGTAGGAAGAATTATGGGATTATTAATTTCGATAATTGCTATTATTATTGCGTTTAATCCACATAATCGAGTATTAGGGTTAGTGAGTTATGCTTGGGCGGGTTTAGGTGCGTCTTTTGGTCCAGTAGTATTATTATCACTCCGATGGAGACGAATGACTAGAAAGGGTGCTCTAGCAGGTATGTTTATAGGTACAACTACTGTTATAGTATGGAATCAATATCCTTATTTCGGTATATATGAAATTATTCCTGGTTTTATATTAGCAAGCATAGCTATTATAGTTGTGAGTCTACTAGACTTTCATTTTTCTCTTAATAAAAAAGAAAAATTTTTGTAAAAATATCAATGATTTTTTAACAATCTTACTCTCTACTCAATTAAGTACGGTGAGAGAGGGATTCGAACCCACGATACGTAATGACGTATACATGCTTTCCAAGCATGCTCCTTTAACCACTCGGACATCTCACCATAAAATTCATTTATTATTAATAATATATAATTTAATTACATTTTTTCTATAGTTTCAATACCTAAAGTATCTAATCCTTTTTTTAAAGTGCTAAATAATAATATGACTAATTTTAATCGACTTTTTTTGAGTAATGGATTAGACAAATTAAGAATAGGACAATGTTCATAAAATTGTGAAAATAAATTAGCTAAATTATAAAGATAATTACACATTATATGAGGCATTCCATAAAGAGCAACCTTATTTAGAGTTTCTTCAAATTGAAGCAAACGTACTCCTAAAATATATTCTATTTTATTGAAAAAAAATATTTTTATATCAATTAAACTATCCTGTGATATTTGAGATTTTCTAAATAGAGAGAAAGCTCTAGTATATGCATATTGTATATAAGGAGCCGTATTACCGTCAAAAGATAACATTTGATCCCAATCGAAAATATAATCTGTTAATCTATTTTTAGATAAATCTGCATACTTAAGAGCTCCAATTCCAACAATTTTAGCAATTTTTAGTTTGTCTTCGGAAGATATAGAAAAATTTTTAGTTTTTACTAAATTTAATGCCCTAGATATTGATTCATCTAATAAAGATGATAATTTTATAGTTTGGCCTTTTCTAGTTTGAAAAGGTTTCTTATTTTTGGTTAACATCATTCCAAACATATGATGTTCTAATAAAACTGTGGATGGAACATAACCTGCTTTACGGACTATAGCCCATACTTGCATTAAATGTTGATGTTGGCGAGAATCTATATAGTAGATAATTCGATCAGCATGTAAATGATCGTATCTATATTTTAGACAGGCAATATCAGTTGTGGTATATAAATATCCTCCATCTTTTTTTTGAATGATAACTCCCATGACATTACCATTTTTATTTTTAAATTCAGGTAAAAACACTACCGTAGCTCCATTACTATTGACAGCTATTCCTTTTAATTTTAGATCTGTCACAATAGTACATAACATATTACTATACATACTTTCACCCATTACATCAAGAGGAGTAAGACTGACATTAAGTCTCTTATAGAGAGAGTGATTTTCCTTCATAGTAATATCTACAATTTTTTTCCACCAAGTAAGACATTCTAAATTTTTTTGTTGTAATTTAACTACATAATCTCTTGATAACTTTGAAAAAAAAGGGTCATTATCATAATAATGTTTAGCTTGAGAATAAAAATATTCTAAATTACTTAGATTAATACTATCATGTAGATGATAATTTTTAGTTTTAAAAAAAGCAATTAACATCCCAAATGGCAATCCCCAATCACCTATATGATTTGCACGTATAACATTATGACCTAAAAAAGATAACGTTCTAACTATAGAATCTCCAATTATAGTAGATCGAAGATGACCTACATGCATTTCTTTTGCTATATTCGGGGACGAGTAATCAATAACTACTGTTTGAGGTTGTTTCACTGGTACAATACCGAGTCGTGATGATAGTATTATTTGACTTAATTGATGAGCTATCCAATCAAGATTTAAATATATATTTATATATCCTGGTTTGACAATTAAAAGTTTACTAGCAAAATTAGTAATTTGTAATTGGTCAATAATTTGTTTAGCTATTTCTTCTGGTAATTTTTTTAAAGATTTTGATAGAGATATCACATTAACTTGATAATCTCCAAATTGAGATTGACTAACAGGTATGACTGGAATTTTATATTTTTTAGGAATTCCTGCTGCTATCATAGCATTCCTAATTTGATCATAAAGAAACATTTGAAGATTCATAAAATTTAAATTTTTAGTCAAAATTTCTGCGGACGTATATAATAAATTATTTTTTTGCTAAAAAAATAGCCCGTAATGGTGCGGGATAACCTTCTCTAGTTTGAGAATAATTATTTTTATCAAGAAAATCAGATAAAGACGGAATATTTGCCCATTTAGTACGACGTTGTTCATTAACAGTAGTAAGTTGACAATCTACAAATCTAATATCTTGAAATCCACAACGATGTAACCATATTTTAATAGTGTTAGCAGAAGGAATCAACCACACATTACGCATATTTGCATATTTCTCTAGTGGAAATAAACCCGGATATTTATCGTTAGGTAAAATAATAGTTTCTAATATTAATTCTCCTCCATTAATTAATTGGTTTTTTAATTTCTTCAAATGATCTAAAGGAGATGTTTGATGATATAAAACCCCCATAGAAAAAATAGTATCAAAAAAATAACTTTTAGGTAGTTGTTCAATACCAATAGGTAATAAATCAATGGGAATTGTATTTCCTAATAATTTTTTAATTGCTTTAAATTGAAAATAAAATAATTTACTAGGATCTATTCCTACTACTAATTTAGCCCCACAACCTATCATACGCCATAGATAATAACCATTTCCACATCCAACATCTAAGATATTCCGATCCTTAAGGCAACTTATATATTTTAAGATTCTATTCCATTTCCAATCAGAACGCCATTCTGAATCAATATGTATCCCATAAATATAAAAAGGACCTTTTCGCCACGGTGTTAAATGAAGAAGAAGATTTTGTATTTTAGTACGTTCTCCTGGAGTTAATAATTTATTTTGTGCACTAATTTGTTGGTGTAAATTTAATTTTTCTGGGATAATTAAAGGTAAATTTTTGACAGTATTTTTCCATTTCTTTATTATTGACGTATATTTTTGATGATGAAATTGTCCTAGTAAAGATGGTAATCTTTCTATCCATGTATTTAGCAAAGGATATTGAATAATTTTTTGAAAAAACAGAGAAAAATTCATTTTTTTATTTATTTAATAGCTATTAAAGATCCAAAATTTAAATATTGAAACCACAGTTCTACATGTTGAAAACCAATATAAAAAAGAATTTTTTTATAATTTTCTATAGTTTCTATTCGCAAAATATTTTTTAAAATTTTACTTTTTTGATTAATTTCTAACCAACTATAACCATTTTCCAATTTAAAATTTTGATGCATTTTTACTAAAAGTTTACTAATTTCAGGATCATTAAAATAAAATTTTTCTGATAAAATTAAAGCTCCTCCAGTTTTTAGTCCTCTATAAATAGATTTTAAAATTTTCTGACGTTCTATTATAGATAAAAACTGCAAAGTAAAATTTAATACAGCTAATGAAGCGTTAATAATAGGAATATCACATATATGTGATTCAATAATTTTAATATCATTATTATTATCAGTAATAACTTTATGTAAATTTTGTTTACAATGAGCAATCATATATGGAGAATTATCAACAGCAATAATAGTACAGTCAGTTGCTTTTATGTTATTGACTATAGAAGACGTTATATGTCCGTAAGAACATCCTAAATCATAAATAGATGTATTAGAAGTAATAAAATATTGAGAAAATTTTCCGATCATAGAATTTATAAGAGAATAACCTGGAACTGACCTATTTATCATATCCGGAAAGACATCAGCAACATGTTGATCAAAATTCCATTGATTAAAATTGAATAAAGGGAACATAAAAAGTTTATCTTGATAAAAGCACATAAAACATTTTTCCTTAAATATACATAATAATATGTATCTTTAATTGAGGCAATTTTTTTAAAAAAAATATTTATTAATATTTAGGAAAATTATTTTTGCTATGAATACAGATTAATTATCTAACTAGATAGTTAAATAAAAGATATAATTTATTTTAATTCAAAATAGATATTGTAATTTACTTATTAAAAAAAGGAAATGAGTTATGAGAACTAAATATTGCGGTCAACTCAGAATTTCCAATGTGAGTCAAAAAGTAACTTTATGTGGATGGGTAGATCGTATTCGTAATTTAGGTAAATTACTATTTATTGATTTACGGGATTGTCAAGGTATTGTGCAGATTTGTTTTGATTCACAATTACAAGATATTTTTCAAAAATCATCAGAATTAAGATTAGAATTTTGTATTCAAGTACAAGGTATAGTTAGAATGAGAAAAAAATGGAATAATAAGATTCCTTCAGGATCGATAGAAGTTCAAGCAACTTCTCTAAAAATTCTAAATACTGCTGATCCATTACCAATTGATATACATAGAATTAATAATGAAGAAATGCGCTTAAAATATCGTTATCTAGATTTACGAAGAGACGAATTTCAACAACGTCTAAAAATAAGATCTCAAACTAGTTCTATAATAAGAAATTTTCTGAATAGTAAAGAATTTATTGAAATAGAAACTCCTATCTTAACTAGAGCTAGTCCAGAAGGTGCTAGAGATTATCTAGTACCAAGTAGAGTTTATCCCGGAAAATATTATGCGTTACCTCAGTCTCCACAATTATTTAAACAATTATTAATGATTGCTGGATTTAATCGATATTATCAAATAGCTAAATGTTTTCGTGATGAAGATCTTAGAATGGATAGACAGCCAGAATTTACTCAAATTGATATAGAAACATCTTTTATGTCTGAAATTAAATTAAGATTTTTGATAGAAAAAATGATATGTTATCTGTGGAAAAAAATAAAAGGAGTCAATTTATCCAAATTTCCAGTTATTAGTTTTAATGAAGCTATAAAACGATTTGGAACTGATAAACCGGATTTACGTAATCCTTTAGAATTATTAGATTTTAGTGAAAAAATATTATCTAATAATCTTTCTTTTTTATCTATTTTAAATAGTAAAAATAATATTATTCGAGGTCTAAAAATTTCTCATAATATTAAAATAAGTAAAACAAAATTGGAATCTTATAAACAAGATTATGTAACATCTTATTCAAACGTAAAATGTGAATGGTTAGAAATAACCTATTTAGAAGAAAAAATTGGAATTAAAAAAAATAGTCAATTTATTTCCATGGAGTTAATACCAGTATTATTTCCACGTATGGAGTTTAC
Organism: Candidatus Dasytiphilus stammeri; assembly: GCA_041941865.1. GTDB lineage: Bacteria > Pseudomonadota > Gammaproteobacteria > Enterobacterales > Enterobacteriaceae > Dasytiphilus > Dasytiphilus stammeri_H. Next base: position 108,029 of record CP145873.1, on the reverse strand, counting down.
TGAAGGTGATCGAATCTTTTTATGTGTAGGAGATAAACAAGAAATTTTAAATATCTTAGGAATGTTACGATTTAAAATAGCACATGATTTAAATTTAATAAAAAAAGATACTTGGACTCCTCTTTGGATAGTAGATTTTCCTATTTTTATTAAAGATGAAAATGGTAAGTTAACTTCTCACCATCATCCATTTTCTTCACCTTATCCAGAAGTAACTCCTGAATACTTAATAAAAAATCCTCTTACTACTCTAACTAATACGTATGATCTAGTAATTAATGGTTGTGAAATAGGAAGTGGTTCTGTACGTATCCATTCTTTAAAAATGCAACAAACAGTTTTTTCGTTATTAGGAATGTCTGGACTTCAACAAAATAAACAATTTGGTTTTTTTCTAGAAGCACTGAAATATGGTACTCCGCCACATTCCGGGATAGCCTTAGGATTAGATCGAATTATTATGTTACTTACAGGTACACAAAATATTCGGGAAGTTATTGCTTTTCCTAAAACTACTACAGCATCATGTTTAATGACAGGTTGTCCTAATTAAAATAATATTTCTTTTCATAAAAATTATTTTGGAGAATAAAATGTCTGGACATAGTAAATGGTCTAATACTAAACATAGAAAAGCTGGACAAGATGCAAAACGTGAAAAAAATTTCAATAAAATTATTAGAGATATAATAACAGCTACTAAACTAGGAGGTAGTAATATTAATTGTAATTTTCGTTTAAGACAAGCAATCGATAAAGCTATCGTAAATAATATGACACGTGATACTATTAACCGAGCTATTAATCGGACTATAGGAAAAAGTCACACAAATAAAGAACTCATTAATATTATATATGAAGGGTATGCTTTAGGTGGTATTGCAATTATAGTTCAATGTTTAACTAATAATCGAAAGAGAACAATTTGTGAATTAAGAACACTTTTTACAAAAAATGGAGGAAATTTAGTTAATCCTGGATCCTTATCTTATCTTTTTAAGAAGATGGGACTAATAACGTATGTCTCAGGTAGTAATGAAGAAAATTTAATTAATTTAGCATTAGAAGTGGGTGCAAATGATATTATAAGAAGAGATAATGGAAAGATAGATATCTATATTGAACCGAAATTATTAAATATCATCAATAAAAATTTAAAAAATTATAATTTTTTTCCTGAATCAATATCGATTACTATGATACCTAGAATGAAAGTAAAAGTATGTTCATTAGTGGTAAATCAATTTTTAAATTTTCTCCATGTTCTACACCAGAGTGCAGAGGTACAAAACATTTTCCATAATGGAAATATCAATCATCCTTAATTATTTCAATTAAGGATAAAAGGATACATAATGATAACTATTTTAGGTATTGATCCTGGATCAAGAATAACAGGATATGGGGTAATTAGAAAAAGAGATCAAAGTATTTACTATTTAGATAGTGGTTGTATTAATACTAATAAAGAATTATTTCCTAGACGATTAAAATTAATTTATTTAGGAGTAAGTGAAATTATAAATAAATTTCATCCTAATGTTTTAGCAATAGAACAAGTTTTTATTGCTAAAAATGCTAATTCTGCATTAAAATTAGGACATGCCAGGGGAGTAGCAATGGTCTCTGCTGTTAATCATCACTTACCAATATTTGAATATGCAGCTAAAAAAGTAAAAAAAACTATTGTAGGAACAGGTGAAGCAGGTAAACAACAAATACAGTATATGGTACGGTTTTTACTAAAATTATCTTTTACTCCTAATTCAGATGCAGCAGATGCTTTAGCTATAGCTATAACACATTGTCATATGTGTCTAAAATAACTAAACAATTACTATATATGAAATATATTATTTCAAAATTTTATTGGAAAAATAAATGAGAAATTTATCCAGGAAATAAAAGTGATAGGACGAATCCGAGGAATTATTATTGAAAAATATCCTCCAGAAATTTTACTAGAAGTCAATGGTATTAGTTATGAAGTTAGTATGCCTATAACTTGTTTTGATCATCTTCCTCAATTAAATTGTGAAGTAATTATTTTTACACATTTTATAGTTAGATCAGATGCTAATTTATTATTTGGCTTCAATAATCGTCAAGAACAAACTTTATTTCGAGAATTAATTAAAGTTAATGGGATAGGTCCAAAATTAGCATTATCAATCCTATCAGGTATGTCGTCGTTACAATTTATTAGTGTTATTAAAACTAACGATATTAGTACTCTAGAAAAATTACCGGGAGTAGGAAAAAAAACTGCTGAACGTTTGGTCATGGAAATGAAAGATCGTTTGACAGAAAAATATAATGATCTTTTTCATAATAAACATTCTCATATTTTTACAAATTTCTCTGAGAAAAAAAATAATAATCTTTCTCAATGTAAAAATATTGAAAATGAAGCAATTTCTGGATTAATATCGTTAGGATATAAAGCAAAAGATGCAAAACGGATCATTCATATGATATATAAGCAGAATAATTATACAGATTGCGAAAGTTTAATTAGAGAAGCTCTTCGAACCTACTTATAATTGACAAATTTTATGACAAAAATTTCTCGTTTTATATCTCCTGAAAAAAATATTGCTGATTGTATACAAGATAATATACCTCACCGCGTTGTTCGACCAAAAAATTTTCAAGAATATATAGGTCAAAAAAAAATTAGAGAACAAATTGATATATTTATTAAAGCTGCTAAAATACGTAATTCTGCTTTAGATCATTTACTAATTTTTGGTCCTCCGGGTTTAGGAAAAACTACTTTAGCGAATGTTATTGCTAATGAAATGAAAGTAAATTTTCGTAGAACTTCAGGACCAGTATTAGAAAAAGCAGGAGATTTAGCTGCTCTTTTAACTAATCTTGAAAATAATGATATTTTATTTATTGATGAAATTCATCGTTTGTCGTCAGTAGTAGAAGAAATTCTTTATCCTGCTATGGAAGATTATCAATTAGATATTATTATTGGTGAAGGACCAGCCGCGCGCTGTCTTAAACTTGATTTACCTCAATTTACTTTAATTGGAGCTACTACTAAAGCAGGATCATTAACATCTCCTCTTAGAGATCGATTTGGAATGATTCAAAGATTAGATTTTTATGAAGTTTCTGATTTACAAAAAATTATTGCTCATAGTGCTAGATGTTTAGGAATTAATATTAATGAGGAAGGAATAATTGAAATAGCTCAACGATCTCGCGGTACACCTAGAATTGCTAACCGATTATTACGAAGAGTTAGAGATTTTGCAGATGTATATGCTAAAGGTTGCTTAAATGGTCAGGTAGCTATAAAAGCTTTAGATCTTTTAAGTGTTGATCAAAAAGGATTTGACTATTTAGATCAAAAATTACTCTGGACAATTATTAAAAAATTTAGTGGGGGACCAGTAGGTATTGAAAATCTTGCCGCAGCTATTGGTGAAGACAAAGAAACAATTGAAGAGGTCTTAGAACCTTTTTTAATTCAACAAGGATATATTAAGCGGACACCGAGAGGAAGACTAGCTACCAAACAAGCTTATACACATTTTGGAATTATTAATATTTAAATTTTTATTCATCCTAATTTTTATAATAATAATAATAATAAATATTATTGTTGAATTTACTATAATAGTAGGTGAACTAGGAATAGAATAAAGAAAGGAACAAATAGTTCCAGTTGTCACAGCAATAATACCCAGAATAATAGCAATTATTACCATTTGTTCTGGAGAACGAGATATAAATTGTGCAGAAGCAGCTGGAATAATTAGCATAGATGTTATTAATAAAGCTCCAACCAATTTTATTGAAATTGAAATAGTTATAGCTAAAAGTAAAATTAATAATAATTGAATATTTTTAACGGAAATTCCTTCAACATGTGCTAATTCAGGATGAATGATCACTGATAATATGGAATTCCACTTCCATATTATAATGAATAGTGATATACTTACAATAATTCCTAAGGTGATAATTTCTTCTATTTTAATTGATTTTAAATTTCCAATAAAATAATTCATAAAATTATTTTTTCTATTATGTGAAATAATACTAATTATTATAATTCCTATCGATAAACTACTTTGTGCTATAATACCCAAAATAGTATCTAAATGGAGAGGAAAGTTTGTTTCTAGAAAAATTATTATTGAAGATATAATAATAGTTATGACTAAAATAGTTACGACAGGATGAATATTAAAGTATAAACTAATAGCGATTCCTAATAATGAAATATGTGCCATTGTTTCACCAATATAAGACATCTTTCTCCATATTACAAAAGATCCTAATGGTCCAGACAGGACAGCTAGTAAACTAGCTGCTATCCAGCTTGGTAAAATTAATTTAAACATTTTATATTTATAAGTTAATAGTGTTGATAATTATGATGAGAGTTATGCTGATAAATTCCTAACTGATGAGCAGCAGAATAACCAAAAATATTAATAAATTCTGAATGTAAAGATACTTTTTCTGGTGTACCTGAACAACAGATATGCTTATTGAGACATAATACTTCATCTGTATGAGCCATTACTAAATATAAATCATGTGATACTATTAATATTCCACACTGAAATTTATTTCTTAAGTGATTAATTAAATTATAAAAAGATATTTGTCCCTTAATATCAATTCCTTGAGTAGGTTCGTCTAATACTAGTAATTGAGGTTTATTTATTAAAGCACGTGCAAGTAATACCCGTTGTATTTGTCCTTGTGATAAATATTGCATAGGATAATCAATTAATTTTTCTGCTCCTACCTGATGTAAAATAGAAATAATATAATTTTTTTTACTTTTGACTTTTAATTGAATAAATCGATGAACTGATAAAGGTAAAGAAAAATTTTTTATTATTGTTTGCGGTACATAACCAATTCGTAAGAATTTTTTAATATAAATTGTTCCTTGATTAGGAGTAATTAATCCTAAAATTACACGAATTAACGTAGTTTTTCCCGCTCCATTAGGTCCTATTAATGTCACAATTTGTCCAGATTTTAATTGAAAAGAAACATTATAAATAATATTACTATTATTTATAGAAACGTAAATATTTTTTATATTAAGTAATATATTCATGATTTTAATCATCTTAGTATATTGAATAAATATATAAAATATTAATTATTCAAAGAATATTTTTCCAATATTCATGAATAAAAATTCCTTTTTACTCAAAAGTAATAAATTAATTAATAATTCAAAATGTTATTCATAATATGTTTGATATTTGTCTAACTAATTTTTATAAAATAATTCTTAATAGTAAACTAATTAATAGTTAATTTACTTTCGATAAGTCATTTTTTTTATTTTTCAAATAAAACTATTTAATGAAATATAAACTTATGAATCAATTAAAATTATTAAATAAATACACTAAAATTGTTGGAGATACTAGTAATATAACAGAAATTATTCGATATCATCCAATAGATGCTACTACTAATCCATCTTTAATATTAAAAGGAGCTATTTTACAAAAAAATAATTTTTTACTCGAAAATGCCATTATATATGCTCATAATTTAAATGGAAAACAATATATACAGTTAGTAAATTCCAGTGATAAATTTTTAATGAATATAAGTTTAGAAATTCTCAAATATATTCCTGGAAAAGTTTCTATTGAAATAGATGCTCGTTTATCTTTTAATAGTATTGCTTGCATAGCTAAAGCACATAAATTAATTGATTTATATCAATTATTAGGTATAAACAAATCTAGAATTCTTATTAAATTAGCTTGTACCTGGGAAGGAATTCAAGCAGCTAAACAACTACAAAAAGAAGGTATTAATTGTAATATGACATTATTATTTTCTTATATACAAGCAAAAGCGTGTGCAGATGCTGGTGCTTATTTAATTTCTCCATTTGTTGGACGTATTTCAGATTGGTATTATCATTATAATTTAAATAATTTTCAGTCTAATATTAGCTTAGATGCTGGAGTAAATTTTGTTCGAAATATTTTTAATTTTTATAAAAAAAATAATTATCAAACAATTATAATGGCGGCAAGTTTTAGAAATATTTTTCAAATTACTTCTCTTACTGGATGTGATGCTTTAACTATATCTCCTACTTTTTTGCATCAATTAAAAATTTGTAATAATTCTTTAACTAAAAAACTTTTTCCTGCTATTAAAAAAGTATCTCGCAATTATTATTTAATAAATGAATTTTTTTTTAGATATCAATATAATCAAGATACCATGTCAGTAGAAAAACTGGCAGAAGGTATACGAAAATTTTCGTATGATCAATTTCAATTAGAACAACTATTAATCAAGTACTTATAATTAGTAATAATATATATTTTATTGAAAAATATTAATAAATATAGTAATGGAAAAAATTTTTTAATTAATAAAACTGTAGTTATTTATTACTATTCTGCAATCTGAAGTAATAATTTTTTTATGTGATGAAATTACTTCTTTTATAAAAAATTTTAATTTTTAAAATTATCAAATTTTTTAGTCTAAAAATTAGTTAATTTTAGAAAAATCAGCTACTTGTAAGAATAACTTTTTTAAGTTGGATAATAATGTAAGTCTATTTACTTTTACAATATATGATTTTGTATTAATGGTAACTGTTTTAAAAAAAATATCTATTGAGAGATTTAATTGTGATAACTCTTCAAGAATTTGTTCATAATGTAAATTAATTAAATAAAATTTAAATTTATTAATTAATTTATTACTAATGTCAGCTAATTGAATTTCTTCTGGTGTCTCTAAAAGAGAAAAATTCACATCTTTATATAAAATTATTGGAAATTTATTTAAAATATTTGATATTCTTTTATATATTAAAATGAAAGTTTTATATTCTGGCATTAAACTAAATTTTTCTAATGCTTTAATTCTAGCGTTCAAATGTATAAGATTAGTTGGTTTCATTGATAATATTGCTTGGATATTTTCTTTTTTATATCCTTTTTCTTGATACCAAGATTGTAAACGACCAAAAATAAAATTAATAATATTATTAACGATTTTTATACTTTGATAATTAATTTGGTAAAAAAAAATAGATTTTTCTATAAGAAATCGTAAGTCCACTTTAATATTATTATCAATAATAATACGAATAATTCCTAAGCAAATACGTCTTAATGCAAATGGATCTTTATTACCTGTAGGTAATAATCCTATACTAATCATTCCACACAATGTATCTATTTTATCAGTTAGAGACAATATTATTCCAATAGAATTAGATGGTAATTTATCTCCTTTAGAACTAGGTTGATATTGTTCTTTTAAAGCATGAAAAATCGAATAATTTTCTCCATCTAAAAATGCATAATACATACCAATTTGACCTTGTATATCAGGAAATTCAAAAACCATATGTGTCATAAGATCACATTTAGCTAATAATGCTGCTCTTTCACAAAAAAATCTATTTTTCTTCATTATTATAGCTATCCAGACAATTATTTTTTGAAGACGTTCAGTTTTATCTAACATAGTACCCAACTGTTGATGAAAAATAACTTTATTTAATAATGGTAAATATTCTATTAAACGTTTCTTTCGATCTAATTGAAAAAAAAACCAGGCATCACATAACCGAGAATTTATAATTTTTTCATTTCCTTGTATGACATGATTATAATTAGATGATGAAATATTAGTGACAAATATAACTTGATTAAGTAAATAATTATTTTTGTCATATACAATAAAATATTTATGTTTTTCTTGAATAATATGTTTAAGTAAAGGAATTTGAAGAAATTTTTTTTCAAAATTTGCTTTTAAAATAACTGGCCATTCTACTTGAGAAGTCACTTCATCTAATATTTTTTCATTAATATCTACTTTTCCTTCTAGTAACGAGGATTGATATTCAAGATCATTTCTTATTAATTCTTTTCGTTCTTGATAATTAGCCAAAACTTTTCCTTTTTCTTTTAAAACATCAAGATACTGATCTGCAGATGTTAAATGAATTTCCCATTTACCTATAAATTGATGTCCATATATCTTTGTATTAGTTTTTATTCCTAATATCAAAGAATTTATAATTTTTTTACCAAAGAATAAAATTATTGTCTTAATAGGACGTATAAATTTAATATTATTATTTCCCCATCTCATTAATGGATATTGTGAAATATTAACTAAAGAATTTTTAACTATCTCTGGTAAAATATTTATTATATTGTTTTCATGAACATTTTTTGACATCAAAAATTGATGTTTTTTTCTTTGTAAGAATTTTTTCTTTTTTTGTAAAAAAAGGAAATTGTGATTAGATTTATAGTTTGATCTAACTTGATTAGATCTATGTAATAATGGAAAAAAAATTGGTAATTGATTGATAGAAGTAGAATCCTGACTTTGTATTAAATTAGTAACTTTTATTGCTAATCGTCGAGGAGTAGCATACCATTTTACTTCTTCATAACACAAATAATATTTTTCTAATTCATTGACTAAATTAATAGTAAATGATTCTGCAAGTTGAGGAAGATTTTTAAATGGAAGTTCCTCAGTACCTATTTCTACTAAAAAATTTTTCATTTGTTATAACTATATTATTAATATAATTTATATATAAAAATTATATTGTTTTTTTACATTTTAAATATGCATTAATTACTAATTTAGTCAAAGTTTGAAGACGTAAAATATATTGTTGACGTTCAGTAACAGAAAGTGATTTTCTGGATTCAAGTAAATTAAAATTATGTATTGCTTTTAATACTAATTCATATGCGGGAATAGATAAAGGAGGATTTAAATTTAATAAATGTTTACAATCTTTTTCATATTGTTCAAAACTTTTTTTTAAAAAATCAATATTTGCATATTCAAAATTATAAGTAGATTGTTCTATTTCATTTTGATAAAATAAATCTCTATAAGTATAAATTTTACTATTATTATCAATATTCCAGATAATATCATAAATATTATCTACTTTTTGTAGATACATGCAAAGACGCTCTAAACCATATGTAATTTCTCCCATAACTGGGTTACAGTCTACTCCACCCATTTTTTGAAAATAAGTGAATTGAGTTATTTCCATACCATTTAACCATACTTCCCAACCAATTCCACATGCTCCTAGGGTAGGATTTTCCCAATTATCTTCTATAAAACGAATATCATTTGTTCTCGGATCTATACCGACAGAAACTAATGAATTTAAATATAGATCTTGAAGATTAGAAGGAGATGGTTTTATAACTACTTGAAATTGAAAAAATTTTTGTAGGCGATTAGGATTGGCTGCATATCTACCATCTGTAGGACGTCTGGCAACCTGAACATAAGCTGCTGATACAGCTTCCGGGGTACTTGCCCAAAGACAAGTTATAGGATGTGAAGTTCCAGCTCCTATTTCTAAATCTATTGACTGAGTAATAATACACCCTTGAGCGTTCCAATAATATTGAAGAGATAATATTAAATTTTGAAAAGTATAAAATGAATCAGACTTCATCTGTCTTTTTAGAAAATGATTATGTTAATAAAAACATAAATACCTCTACCTTAGAGGGCAGAGGTATATATGCAAAAGATATTGAAAAAATAATTTACATCATTCCACCCATACCACCCATATTACCCATTCCACCAGAAGGAGTAATTTCAGATTTTTCATCTTTAGGTAGTTCTGTTACCATGCATTCAGTAGTAATCATTAAACCTGCTACAGATGCTGCATATTGTAATGCAGAACGTGTTACTTTTGTAGGATCAAGAATTCCCATAATTAACATATCTCCATATACTTCTGTTGAAGCATTATAACCATAATTACCATTACCAGCTTTTATTTTGTTTGCAATAACTGAAGGTTCTTCTCCAGAATTAGCAACAATTTGACGTAAAGGTGATTCCATTGCCCGTTGTGCAACTCTAATCCCCATATTTTGGTCTTCATTGTCACCTTGAATAGAAGATATTTGACTTGCTGCTCGTATTAAAGCTACACCTCCTCCTGCAACAACTCCTTCTTCTACTGCAGCGCGAGTTGCATGTAAAGCATCTTCTACTCGAGCTTTCTTTTCTTTCATTTCAACTTCAGTAGCAGCTCCTACTTTAATCACGGCTACTCCTCCTGCTAGTTTAGCTACTCGTTCTTGCAGTTTTTCTTTATCATAATCAGAAGTAGCTTCTTCTATTTGTTGACGTATTTGAAATATTCGTCCTTGAATATTTTTTTCTTTACCCATACCATCAATAATAGTTGTTGTGTCTTTATTAATTACGACACGTTTTGCTTGACCTAAATCTTCCAATTTAGTTTTTTCTAGTTCTAATCCAATTTCTTCAGAAATTACTGTTCCTTGAGTAAGAATAGCAATATCTTGTATCATGGCTTTACGACGATCACCAAATCCAGGTGCTTTTACTGCTGCAACTTTTACAATACCCCGCATATTATTAACAACTAGCGTAGCTAAAGCTTCTCCTTCTACATCTTCAGCAATTAATAATAATGGTTTACTAGCCTTTGCTACACTTTCTAATATTGGTAACATTTCACGAATATTAGATATTTTTTTATCTGCTAATAAAATAAATGGTTGTTCCAGTTCTATTGTACCAGTTTCAGATTTATTAATAAAATAAGGAGAAAGATAACCACGATCAAATTGCATTCCCTCAACCACATCTAGTTCATCTTGTAAACCTGTTCCTTCTTCAACAGTAATAACTCCCTCTTTACCAACCTTCTCCATTGCTTGAGCAATAAGTTGACCCACACTTTCATCAGAGTTAGCAGATATCGTACCTACTTGAGCAATAGATTTATAATCAGAACAAGGAACAGAGATTTTTTTTAATTCTTCAACTGCCGCAATAACTGCTTTATCAATTCCTCTTTTTAAATCCATAGGATTCATTCCAGCGGCAACAGCTTTTAGTCCTTCATTAACAATTGATTGAGCTAATACAGTAGCAGTAGTAGTACCATCTCCTGCTGCATCATTGGCTTTTGATGCAACTTCTTTTACCATTTGTGCACCCATATTTTCAAATTTATCATCAAGTTCTATTTCACGTGCTACAGTCACACCATCTTTAGTAATTGCAGGAGAACCAAATGATTTATCTAAAACAACATTACGACCTTTTGGTCCTAATGTCACTTTTACTGCATCTGCTAATATATTTACACCTCGCATCATTTTAACACGAGCATCATTACCAAATTTTACGTCTTTAGCTGCCATTGTTCTTTTCCCTTAAGTCATTTCATATATAAGTTTATAATTCAATAACCGCCAAAATATCGTTTTCTGACATAATCAAAACTTCATCATTATCGATTTTTTCTGATTTGACACCATAGCCATCATTAAAAATGATAGTATCGCCAACTTTGACATCAAGGGGTTTCGTTTCTCCACTATCGAGAATACGACCATTACCTATCGCCAACACTTCACCACGAGTAGATTTACTAGCTGCAGATCCAGTTAGTACTATTCCTCCGGAAGATTTAGACTCCATTTCTTTACGTTTGACGATAACCCTATCATGCAATGGACGAATTTTCATTAATAGATCTCCTTCAATAAGTCCAATTGTTTTATTTTCATCTTTCTATCAGAATACTTATTTAGTATTCATACCCATCAATATTTAATATTGATTGGGATTTTTTTATTCTCTTCAAGTATTTCTGATAATTTTCAAATTTCTTAAAAATGATTCCATATGAAACTATAATCCAGTGTATATATCATGATAAATAAATTTATTGTTTCTGGCAATTTTAAAAATTAAGAGAGAATTATTGTATATTGTCTCATTTAATTGATGTATATCATAAATATTTATTTCATTTAAATCATAAATTATATCTCCTTGTTGGAATCCTAACTTAGAAGCTGGACTATTGTGTTTTATATGATGAACTTTTAGATAGTTTATTTGTTCCACTGTTATCTGATCAAATATAATTCCTTTAAGTCTTTTAGAAGAACTAGTATATATTGGTTGATTTGAAATACAAAATGGACTATTTGTACTCAAAGGTTCTGTATGTGTTTTAATATTAAGTATTTTTCCATCTCGTACTAGTTTAATCACAACATTACTACCTACTGGCAATGAACTTATTGTGGTTAAAAAACATGTTTGGTTCTCAATTACATGGTTATTAATATTAAGAATTATATCTCCTGGTTGAATTGATGATTGATTAGGTGAATATACCGTAGTAACCACTAATCCTTTATAGATATTTTTTTAAAAGATATTCCTAAATTTGAATTTAAGTTATTAGTTGATATTCCTAATTCCCTTCTTATAACTTTTCCATTTTTTATTAATTATAAAATAATATTTTTGACGATATTACTCGGAATAAAAAATCCCAAATGCAGATCTATATTACCTTCATAGTTCTTGTACACCTCATTAGTTATTCCAACTAATTGTCCTTGTACATTTACTATTTCTCCTCCAGAATTACCAGAAGTTATTCCAGCATTAGTTTGTATCACTTCGAATGGTGGAGAACTATCAGACATACGATGTAATGCAGAAATAATTCCAAATGAAACAGTATTAGAAAGTTGTATAGGATTACCTATACAAAAATTTCTGCACCAGCTATGTCAGAGATTGTGTAGTTTACTTGTTCTTCTATTTTATTGTCTTTTTGAGATAATTCAGGTTGTTCAACAATAGGATTATTTTTATCTACTATTTCATCTTGTTCTGTATCATTTACTGCATCTGTTTGAACTCTGTTTTTCTGCGTAACCAAAAGATTCACTATTGACGGATTTATTTTATCTATTATCGAAGATAATCTACTATCATTATTAATTGGCACCTGATTGATATTATTAATAGCAGTAGGAATAACTTGATGAGCCATACTTATTCCCATTGTAGCTATTAAACTACTTATACAAATAAGTAATTTTTTAGTATTTAACATAATTTTTATCCTTTTTACTTTTTAAAATATTATTTCAATTACTTTTTTATTAATATTAAATATATTAATAATTAATTTTATGTAGTAAATGAACTACCACAACTACACGTAATTTTTGCATTGGGATTAATAACTATAAAACGTGATCCTTTTAATTGTTGTATATAATCTATCTTACTTCCTTGTAAATATTGGATACTTATGTCATCTATAATTAAACATACATTATTATTTTTTTTAATAATGATATCATTCAATATTATTTTATCATCTAAAATAAATTTATATTTAAATCCATTACATCCTCCTCCAGTAATATAAATTCTAAATTTAATATTAGGATTATCTGATTGCAATAACAAAATGGATATTTTAGTATGAGCTGATTTTGTTAAATTTATTTCAGGTAGTTCATATGTTATCATAATAATTTGAGGTAAAAATTTTTTATATATTTAAGTTAATTTTTACAAAATTTAAATATTTGTGTATTATACCATATAGGTATTCTTCGCCATATCTGATTGGAATTACAAGTTAAATTCCCGGAAGAATTAATACTGACTTGGAAAATATTTTTAGGAATAATTAAAAATAATGGTGATGGTATTTTTTTTAGTAAATAATTTTCATAAATTTTTAATGCACCAGTAGAACCATAAAGGTTTGTTGAATTATTATTATCTCGTCCTACCCATATTACTACTACTTCTTGACCATCTATTCCTACTATCCAACTGTCACGTAATTTATTTGTTGTACCTGTTTTAGCTGCTATTAGAGCATGAGGAAAAGTTTTTCCTAATGTAGAAGCAGTTCCACGTAATACAGTTTCTTGTAAAGCATAAAGAGTTAAATAAGCAGCTTGAGAAGAAATAACTCTTTTTACATTTGGTTTATTTTGATAAAAAATTTTATTTTCTTTCGTAAGAATATCCTGTATAGTATATAAGGTTGATTTTACTCCCACATTACCAATAGTTTGATACATTTGTGTTACTTCTAAAGGAGTTAAATTGACTGATCCTAGTAAAGAGGAAGGTAACATATTTAGTCTGGATGACTGTATACCTAAATCACATAAAATTTCATTAATTTGATTAATTCCTAATGACAGTCCAAGATTGATTGTAGGAATATTGATAGATTTTACTAAAGCATCAATTAACATAATTTTTCCTAAAAATTTATGATTATAATTTCTAGGTTTCCATATTTTATGATTAGCTAATTGTAATGCCATAGGATTATCAGTTAACCAACTATTAAGTTGATACATATCTGGGTGATTTAAAGCTGCTAAATAAATTGCAGGTTTTACTAAAGAACCAATAGAACGGTGTGTTTGTAATGCTCTATTATAACCTGCAAATTTCGGTAAAGATCCTCCTATTATCGCTCTAATTGCTCCAGTTTTTCTATCAGAAATTACTACTCCTGTTTGTAAATCCGGCAAATGATTTTTTTTTCGTAAAATAGGTATTTGTTCTAGAATAGTTTGTTCAATATTTTGTTGAGATACAGGATCAAAAGTGGTAAAAATTTTACTACTACTAAAATGAGTAAAATTTTTTTTCAATTTTATATTATCTAATTCACTGAAAACTTTCTGAATAAAAGCTGGAAAATTAGAAATAATTGTTCCTTGTAGTTTATTATTTAAAGGATAATCAAGAAAGTTTTCATATTGAAATTGATTAATAATTTTATGTTTTGTTAGTATAGATAAAACTAAATTACGACGTTGTAAAGATAATTGAGGATGTTGCCAAGGATTGTAGATTGAAGGTCCTTTTACCATTCCTATTAATAATGCTTGCTGTGTTAAATTTAATTCATTTACTGGTTTACCAAAATAATATATACTGGCTAATGCAAAACCATGTATTTCATTTTCATAATTTTGTCCTAAATACACTTCATTAAGATATAGCTCCAGAATCTTTTTTTTACTATAACGAATATTCATAATAAGAGACATATATATTTCTTTGAATTTTCGCATAAAAGTACGTTGTTTAGTTAAAAATAAATTTCTAACGAGTTGTTGAGTTAATGTACTTCCTCCCTGAACTATTTTTCCTGCCTTAATATTAGCAATCATAGCTCTACTCATGCTAGAAAAGTCTATACCTCCATGATAATAAAAATTATTATCTTCAGTAGCTAATAACATGGATATAAATGTATGAGGAAAATCGTTAAGAGGTATAAATAAACGTTGTTTGTTATTACTATCTAATATAGATAGAATAATCGGATCTATTTTAATACTTGTTAAAAAATCTCCATTATATAAATTATATATTGAATCTAATCTTTCATCTTTAAATATAAGAACGGCATGAAGTTTGTCCTCATTAGATTGTGGAAAATGAAATTTTCGGCGAAAAATTTCAATCCTATTATTCTTGATAATAAACTCCCCTGGACGTGTAAGATTATTAACTTGTCGATAATGATGAGCTAAAAGAATTTTAATTATATTGTTTTTTGTCTGAGATTCATAAAATGGACTTAATACTACCACTCGACTATATATAATCATTGGTAAATTTAATGTATTTTGTAACACTCTATTACGAATTTTATTATCTAAATAAAAACTATATATTACAAAACCTAATATAGGAACAATAAGAATTGTAAAAATAATATTTTTAATATTTTTTTTTAATTTAATTTTCAACAATGAAGATCTTTTTAACCTTAAGTAAACTGATAATAATTAATATTTAAAAATTATTTAATAAATATTAATTTTTCTTTTCAATTCAACAGATATTATTATTATAATATAAATATTTTCTTAAAAAAATTTTATTCATAAAATAAATAATTATTACTAGTTATTAGTAACTAAAAGAAAATTTGTAATTTTTAATATTCATAATATAATTATTAATAATTTATTTAATTATATAAGGATATTATTTTATGCAAGAAAGAAATAATAGAGAAATTTCCTCTCTCAGTATTCTATCTCTAGCGGGACTTACACCATATAAAGAAAATTGTAATGAACAATATATGAATCAAATGCAAATTGAACATTTTCAAAAAATTCTTCAAGCATGGAAAAAACAGATATTAATTGAATCAAAAAGTTCAATTAATTTTATGAAAAATGAAACTAAAAATTGTCCTGATCCTATTGATCGTGCTGTGCAAGAAGAAGAATTTAGTTTAAAATTACGTACTAGAGAAATTAAGCGCAAATTACTTCAAAAAATAGAAAAAACTTTAGGAAGAATTAAAAATGAAAATTTTGGATTTTGTAATTCATGTGGTATTGAAATTGGAATTCGGAGATTAGAAGCTAATCCTAATGCAGAATTATGTATCGAGTGTAAAACAATAGCCGAATTACGTGAAAAACAATTATTAGGTTAATAACCTCTAATTAAGATGAGTTCACTTTCATCAAAATTAATGTTATTAAATTCAGTTTATAAAAAATAGAACGTATTAATTAACTTTTTCAATTATTCAAATATTAATTTTTTAGTCCATACCCACGATCAATTAATATCCACGATATTAAATATAAAAGAACTATTAATATAATAACTATTAATAAGCTTAATATTAATGGAACTTCTGTAATACCTAAAAATCCATAACGAAAACTACTGACTACATAAACAATAGGATTAAATTTAGAAAAATTTTTCCAAAAAAGTGGTAATTGGTTAATTGAATAAAACACTCCTCCTAGATATGTTAATGGAGTCAATATAAAAGTAGGTATTAAACTAATATCATCAAAATTACTAGCAAATAATGCATTTAATAATCCTCCAAGAGAAAATATTACTGCAGTTAGTAGTAAAGTAAAAATAATTATCAACCAAGAATAAATTTTAATTTTTACAAAAAAAAGAGAAATCATAGTAACTAGTAATCCTACTAATACTCCTCGTGCTATACCTCCTCCTATATAACCTAAAATTATTATATGGGTAGGTACTGGTGCTACTAATAATTCTTCAATATTTCGTTGAAATCTGGCACTAAAAAAAGAAGAAGCTACATTAGCATAAGAATTAGTTATTACTGCCATGAGTATCATACCTGGCACAATAAAATGTAAATAATTAAAAGTATAAATTTTATTTAAACGGGTACCAAGTAAATTTCCAAATATTATTAAATATAGTGTTATAGTTATAACTGGCGGCATTAAAGTTTGAATCCATAATCTAATAAATCTATTCATTTCTTTTTTGAAAATACTTATAAATGCAATCCAGTATATTTTATTCAATTGATAATCCTTTTTGTTTTTGTTCTTTGACTAAATTTAAAAATAATGCTTCTAATCTATTTTTTTTATTACGCATACTTAATACTTGTATACCTTGATTATTTAATTGATGAAAAATATTATTTAAACCTTTTTTTCGGTCTATTTCTACTTCTAAAGTACAAGAATCTTTTAATACAAAATTACAATCTTTTAACTGAGGTATCGGACTATCTTGAGTGAGATCTAAAATAATTGTTTCTTTCTTAAGTTTTGATAATAATATTTTCATAGAAGTATTTTCAATAATCCTACCTTTATGTACAATTCCTATATTACGGCATAATATTTCTGCTTCTTCTAAATAATGAGTAGTAAGAATTATAGTAGTACCATTTTTATTTAAATAATTAAGAAAATTCCAAATTAAACGACGTAATTCAATATCTACTCCAGCTGTTGGTTCATCTAATATTAGGAGTTTCGGACTATGTATTAATGCACGAATAATCATTAATCGACGTTTCATTCCGCCTGATAACATCCTAGCCATTTGAAATCGTTGATCCCATAAATTTAAGTGAAATAAATATTTTTTTGCTTTTTTTAAAGCTTCATGTTTTTTCACTCCATAATAACCAGCTTGGTTAATAATTATTTGTAAGACAGTTTCAAAAGGATTGAAATTAAATTCTTGAGGTACTAATCCCAATAATATTTTTGCATTAATAGAATTACGTTGTAAGTCATATCCAAAAATCTTAACTTTACCCATAGTTGGATTAATTAAAGAACATATTATACCTATAATAGTAGTTTTTCCCGCTCCATTTGGACCTAAGAGAGCATAAAAATCTCCATTAATAATTTTTAAATTAATTCCTTTAATTGCATTTATTCCTCCAGGATATATTTTCATAAGATTAATTAGTTGGAGTGCATAATTCATAGTAAAGCTCCCATAGGTTATAAAATATTACAAAATATTTTGGCTGAATAAAATCTATTGAAATTTTATTATTATTTTTGATGAAAACTATTTTTAATTTATGGATACAATATTATTGTAAGAAAAAATTTATCTAAAAAGATCCTGAAAAAATTTCAATACTATTTAAACATAGTTAGATGAAAAATTATTTATTAAATTAGTTGAAATTTTTCCATTATTAGATATAATTTTTTTACTTATATACATTGAAGATTTATAAAAATTTTTTTGTGATAAATATATATTTGTTCTGAAAATTTTTATCTATAGATATAGATAGATTAATAAATAAAATTAATAGTTTCATATTAATTACAGTTAATTAAATCTGTAATTTTTCCTAAAAATAATTCTGCTGCCATTTTAATAGATTCAGATAAAGTAGGATGTGCATGAATAGTCATAGCTAAATCTTGAATATTACATCCAATGTTTATTGCTACTCCTAATTCACCTAATAGTTCACTAGCATTGTGTCCTACAATAGCACCACCAATAATATGTTGATTATCTTTATTCACAATAATTTTAGTTATTCCCTGAGAATTATCAGATACTACAGCTCGTCCTAATACATTCCAAGGTAATACAGCGCATGAATAATTAATACCTTGTGCATGTGCTTGATTTTCTGATAATCCTATCCAAGCAATTTCAGGATCAGTATAAGCTACACAAGGCATAACTGCTGAATGAAAAAAGTATTTTTTATCAAAAATGACTTCTGCAGCTATATGTCCTTCATGTATTCCTTTATGAGCTAACATAGGAGGTCCAATAATATCACCTACCGCATAAATATTTGATATAGATGTGCGCATTTGTTTATTAACAATAATAAATCCTTTACTGTTACGATCAATACCAACTATATCACAATTAATACAATGACTATTTGGATTTCTACCAATAGCTACTAATACAGCATCATAATATGATTGTTCTAATATGAAATTTTTATTTTGTAAAGTAACATAGATTCCTTTTTTTCGGGATTCTACTTTAGAAACTTCAGTTTGTAATTTAATGTGAAAAAAATTTTTTATTTGTTTATTATAAAAATTGATAATAGTCTTATCAACTTCTGGAAGTAATTGATTTTCACGTTCTACTATTTCTACTACAGAACCTAATGAGTGATAAATAGTAGCAATTTCTAAACCAATAATTCCTCCTCCTATAATTAATAGTTTAGATGGAATAAATTTTAATGATAAAGCATCAGTAGAATTCCATATTCTCGAATCTTCATAAGGAAAAAGTGATATTTTTTTTGGCATAGATCCAGTAGCTATAATTGCATAATGAAAATTTATAATAGTAGTAATAGAATGTTGATCATTAGTTACTATTATTGTATTTTTATTAATAAATTTACCAAATCCATAAATAATATTAATATTACGCATTTTAGCGAGAACATATAATCCTTTGTTTAATCTTAAGATTATTTTTTTTTTCCAATCAATAATTTTTTGTATATTTATACTGGGTATTTCTTGAATAAAACCTTTAAGAGCAAAATTTTTAGTTTTATTAATAAATTTAGATATATCTAGTAAAGTTTTTGAAGGTATACATCCAACATTCAGACATACTCCTCCTATTTGAACATAACGTTCTACTAAAGTAGTGTGTAAGCCTAAATCTGCACATCTGAATGCAGCTGAATAACCTGCAGGTCCTGATCCAAGAACTACTACTTGAGTTATGATATTTTTTATTTCCATAAAATATTTTTTAATGAAAAAATGTTTCTAAGAAAAATTAATTTTTATAATTAAACCAGTTTGATTTTTAATACAAAATGAATAATTTTTTAAATTTTCCGCAATTTAAGATTTTATTATAATTAGATAATTATCACTAATATAAGATTTAGTATCAAGATAATAAAATTATTAATAATTAAAATATTGGTTTATAAAATGACAGCAGATAAACGATATTCATTCAAGTTAATAGAATGGCTTTTAGATCATTGTCATATCCATAAATATCCTATAAAAAGTACTTTACTATATCCTGATGAACAATTAAATAAAATTCTTTTTTTAATTAAAGGAATTGTAGTTGTATTAATTAAAAATCTTAATGAAGATAAAGATATAATCTTATCATACCTTTATCAAGGTGATTTTATTGGTGAATTAGGTTTATTTAATAAATATATTAATTATCGTAGAATTTGGATGAAATCTAAAACTGCTTGTGAAATAGCTGAAATATCTTATAATGCATTTATACAGTTAATACAGATAAAACCGTATATTCTCAAATATCTATACTTGCAAATTTCTCAACGTTTACAAGTTATTTCTACTAAAATTTTTCATTTATTATTTTTAGATGTTACAGGACGTATATCACAAACTTTACTCAAATTATCCACTGAACCTAATGCTTTAACTCATCCTTATGGTATTCAAATAAAAATAACAAGACAAGAAATTAGTCAAATTGTAGGATGTTCTCGTGAAACAGTTGGAAGAATTTTTAAAATATTACAACATCAAGATCTAATTTTATCACATGGTAAAAAAATAGTAATTTATGGATTTCATCAAACATAACTATTTTAAAAATTTTTCCTGCATTTTAATGTACCAAATATTTTAAATCAAACATGTTATCAATTAATTAAAAATAAAGTAAATAAATATCTATAATACTTGACAATATTACGTAGCAGAACTATAATTTTTTTTATTTTTTTATATTTATTAGAGGATGTAAATTTTAGTATATGACTACTATTAATCAGTTAGTGAGAAAATCTCGAAAAAATAAAATTCTTAAGACTAATGTTCCTGCCCTGAATTCTTGTCCTCAAAAAAGGGGAGTTTGTACTAAAGTTTACACTACTACTCCTAAAAAACCCAATTCTGCGCTCCGTAAAGTTTGTCGAGTACGTTTAACTAATGGTTTTGAAGTTACTTCATATATTGGAGGAGAAGGACATAATATCCAAGAACATTCTGTAGTTCTTATTCGGGGAGGACGAGTAAAAGATTTACCAGGAGTAAGATATCATACTATCAGAGGAGCTTTAGATTGTTCAGGTGTAAAAGATCGAAAACAAGCTAGATCAAAATATGGAGTAAAAAAAATAAAAAATTAAATAAATTTCTTATAAATATTAACTAAAATACGTATAATATTAATATAGAATTATTGGCGGAGTTTAATTATGTCACGTCGTCGAATAATAGGACAGCGCAATATTATTTCTGATGCAAAATTTAAATCGGAAGTAGTAGCAAAATTTATTAATCTTTTAATGAAAGATGGTAAAAAATCAATAGCAGAAAAAATAGTTTATTCCGCTTTAGATAGTTTAGTTAAAGAATGTGGAAAAACACATTTGGAAGCATTTGAAACTGCATTAAATAATGTTCGTCCTTCAATTGAAGTGAAATCTCGAAGAGTAGGGGGAGCTACATATCAGGTTCCAGTAGAAGTACGTGTTGCAAGACGAAATACCTTAGCTATTCGGTGGATTGTTGAAGCTGCCAGAAAAAGAAAAGATAAATCTATGTCTTTACGTCTTTTTCATGAACTTTATGAAGCTGTGGAAAATAAAGGATATGCAGTAAAAAAACGTGAAGAAGTACATAAAATGGCTGAAGCTAATAAAGCTTTTATTCACTATCGTTGGTAATTATATATTTAAAGATATTATTTACAATAATTTTTCAACAATTAATTTTTAATAAAATAAACTATAAAAATTTTAAAATTCATACAGAGGATAAATGTCACGAATTACTCCTATCACTAATTATCGTAATATAGGAATTAGTGCACATATAGATGCGGGAAAAACTACTACTACTGAAAGAATTTTATTTTATACCGGTATTAATCATAAACTTGGAGAAGTTCATGATGGTGCTGCTACTATGGATTGGATGGAACAAGAACAAGAAAGAGGAATTACTATCACTTCGGCTGCTACTACTACTTTTTGGAGCGGAATGGGTAAACAATTTTCACGACATCGTATTAATATTATAGATACTCCAGGACATGTAGATTTTACAGTTGAAGTGGAACGATCTATGAGAGTATTAGATGGAGTAGTTATGATTTATTGTGCGGTAGGAGGTGTTCAACCTCAATCTGAAACAGTATGGAGACAAGCTAATAAATATAATGTACCTAGAATTGCTTTTATTAATAAAATGGATAGAATAGGAGCAAATTTTTTAAATGTTATACATCAATTAAAAACAAAATTATCAGCTAATCCTGTTCCTATTCAATTAGCAATAGGGAAAGAAGATAATTTTACCGGTATAATAGATTTAATTAAAATGAAAGCTATAAAGTGGAATCAAAATGATCAGGGAATAACTTTTATTTATCAAGATATTCCTACAGAAATGAAAAATATAGCTGATCACTGGCATATTCAATTAGTAGAATCCGCAGTAGAAAATTCAGAAGAATTAATGCAAAAATATTTAAATGGTGAAAATATTAGTGAAAATGAAATAAAAATGTCATTACGACAACGAGTATTAAAAAATGAGGTACTATTAGTAACTTGTGGATCTGCCTTTAAAAATAAAGGAGTTCAATCTATGTTAGATGCAATTATTGATTTTTTACCATCACCTATTGATAAACCTCCTATTAAAGGAATAGTACCTAATCAAAAAACACAAAATTTTTTAGTTCGTAATGCTCAGGATAAAGAAACTTTTTGCGCACTAGCATTTAAAATTGCTAATGATCCATTTGTAGGAAATTTAACTTTTTTTAGAGTATATTCAGGTATGGTAACTACTGGAGATATTGTGTATAATTCTACCAAAGATCAAAAAGAACGGTTGGGTCGATTGGTTCAAATGCATGCTAATAAAAGAGAAGAAATTAAAGAAGTACGTGCAGGTGATATAGCAGCAGCTATTGGATTAAAACATGTTACTACAGGAGATACTTTATGTGATCCTAATCATCCAATTATTTTAGAAAAAATAGATTTTCCAACTCCAGTAATATCTGTTGCAGTAGAACCTAAATCTAAATTCGATCAAGAAAAAATGAGTTTAGCTTTAAATAAATTAGCTAAGGAAGATCCTTCTTTTCATGTATGTATTGATGATGAATCTGGACAAACAATTATATCTGGAATGGGTGAATTACATTTAGAAATTTTAGTAGATCGAATGTTTCGAGAATTTAATATACAAGCTAATATTGGAAAACCTCAGGTTGCTTATCGTGAAACAATTCGAGCTACTATACAGCAAGAAGGAAAATATATCAAACAGTCTGGTGGACGAGGACAATATGGACATGTGGTACTCAAAATTGAACCTTTACACTCACCACAAGAACTGGAATCTGAATTTGTCAATGCTATTGTAGGAGGAGTTGTTCCTAAAGAATATATTCCAGCTGTCAATAAAGGAATTCAAGAACAAATTAAAACGGGAGTCATTGCAGGATATCCAGTTATTAATGTAAAAGTTACTCTTATTAATGGATCTTATCATGAAGTAGATTCATCTGAAATGGCATTTAAAATTGCTGCTTCTATAGCTTTTAAAGAAGGATTTCGTAAAGCAGAACCTATAGTTCTTGAACCTATAATGAAAGTTGAAATAGAGATTCCAAAAGAATATATGGGAGAAGTAATTGGAGATTTAAATCGTCGTCGTGGTATTATTGACAATATGGAAGAAACATTTTCACTTCATATTATTAGAGCTCAAGTTCCTTTAGCAGAAATGTTTGGATATGCAACTGATCTGCGTTCTCAAACACAAGGACGTGCTTCATATTCTATGGAATTTTTAAAATATAAAGAAACTTCTGATCAGATTGCTCAAAGTATTATTGAATTGCGGAGTAAGTAAATATTTAAAAAATTATTTAATTTCTTGTAAACAGAAAAAATTTGATTAAGGAATGAATTAGTGTCTAAAGAAAAATTTAAACGTCTTAAACCACATATTAATGTGGGAACTATAGGTCATGTAGATCATGGAAAAACTACCCTTACTGCCGCTATAACTACAGTTTTATCTAAACATTTTGGAGGTGCGGCTTGTGCTTTTGATCAAATAGATAATGCTCCAGAAGAAAAAGCACGGGGAATAACTATTAATACTTCTCATGTAGAGTATGATACCCTTCAACGTCATTATGCACATGTGGATTGTCCAGGTCATGCTGATTATATTAAAAATATGATAACAGGAGCTGCTCAAATGGATGGAGCAATTTTAGTAGTAGCTGCTACAGATGGACCTATGCCTCAGACTAGAGAACATATATTATTAGGACGTCAAGTAGGAGTACCTTATATTATTGTTTTTCTTAATAAATGTGACATGGTTGATGATGAAGAACTGTTAGAATTAGTAGAAATGGAAGTACGAGATTTACTTTCCGAATATGATTTTCCAGGAGAAAAGACTCCTATTATACGAGGTTCAGCTCTTAAAGCATTAGAAGGAGATTCTTTATGGGAAGAAAAAATTCTTGATTTAGCAAAATCTTTAGATAATTTTATTCCGGAACCTAAAAGATCTATAGATCAACCATTTCTTCTGCCTATAGAAGATGTCTTTTCTATTTCAGGACGTGGAACTGTAGTAACTGGTCGAGTTGAAAAAGGAATAATTAAAGTTGGAGAAGAAGTAGAAATTGTCGGTATAAGAAAAACGGTAAAATCTACATGTACTGGAGTAGAAATGTTTCGGAAGTTATTAGATGAAGGTCGTGCCGGAGAAAATATAGGTGTATTATTACGAGGTATTAAACGTGAAGATATTGAACGAGGACAAGTGTTAGCTAAACCTAATTCAATTAAACCACATTCTCATTTTGAAGCTGAGGTCTATATTTTGAATAAAGAAGAAGGTGGTCGTCATACTCCTTTTTTTAAAGGATATCGTCCTCAATTTTATTTTCGTACTACTGATGTAACAGGTAATATAGTGTTACCATCAGAAGTAGAAATGGTTATGCCTGGAGATAATATCAAAATGATAGTAAATCTTATTCATCCTATAGCAATGGATGAAGGGTTACGTTTTGCAATTAGAGAAGGTGGACGCACTGTAGGAGCAGGAGTAGTCACTAAAGTTATAGATTAACTCCATATTTACCAAAAATTATCTCAAGGTTGATTTATTCTTATCCTTCTGTATAATTCACTAATAGTAGTGAAAATGTAATTCAATTTGTGTTATCCTTATTTGTTACTATATATAAGAAAAAATAATGGTGATATTACTTAAAATAATAGGATTATTATGAATAATCAAAAAATTAGAATTCGTTTAAAAGCTTTTGATCATCGTCTTATTGATCAATCTACATATGATATTGTAGAGACAGCTAAACGTACGGGAGCAAAAGTAATAGGACCTATACCTCTTCCTACTCATAAAGAACGATTTACTATTTTAGTATCACCGCATGTTAATAAAGACGCACGAGATCAATATGAAATACGAACTCATAAGCGTTTAGTAGATATTCTTGAACCTACAGAAAAAACTGTAGATGCTTTAATGCGTTTAGATTTAGCAGCTGGAGTTGATGTTCAAATTAGTTTAAGTTAGTTATTATAATGAGGTTAATAATGTTTGGATTAGTAGGAACTAAACTTGGAATGTCTAAGTTTTTTACTTCTGAAGGATTATCTATTCCAGTAACAGTAATTAAAGTTGATATAAATTTTGTTACACAAATAAAATCTATTGATAATGATGGTTATCAAGCTATTCAAATTACTACTGGCCAACAAAAAAATAATAGAATTGCTAAACCGCAAGCTGGACACTGTAAGAAAGCTGGTGTTAAGGTAGGTTCCAAATTTTGTGAATTTTCTTTATCACAAGAAGAAATGAAGAATTTTTTTATTGGTCAATCTATTAATTTAAAATTATTAACAAATATTAAAATAGTAGATATTACTGGTACATCAAAAGGAAAAGGTTTTGCAGGTACTATAAAAAGATGGAATTTTCATACTCAAGATGCTTCTCATGGTAATTCTTTATCTCATCGTGTACCTGGTTCTATTGGACAAAATCAAACTCCTGGAAGAGTATTTAAAGGAAAAAAAATGGCTGGTAGATTAGGTAATCAACGAGTAACTATTCAAGGATTACAAGTAGTAAAAATTGATATAGATAATAATTATTTACTAGTTAAAGGATCAGTGCCAGGTGCTACGGGTAGTAGTCTTATTATAAAACCTGCTATAAAAAAATATGCTTTAAGGAGTAATTATTTATGCAATTAGTTGTAAAAGATACTTCTCAATCTATAATTATTTCAGATCTTATTTTTAAATGTTCATTTAATGAACCAGTCATTCATCAAGTAATGATATCTTATGCAGCGAGATCACGACAAGGTACTAAAGCTCAAAAAAGTAGAGGGGAGGTTATAGGATCTGGAAAAAAACCTTGGCGGCAAAAAGGATCAGGTAAAGCCAGAGCTGGATCATTTCAAAGTCCTATTTGGAGATCAGGAGGTGTGACATTTGCTGCGAAACCTCACCAATATAATCCTAAAATAAATAAAAAAATGTATAGATTAGCATTAAAAAGTATTTTATCAGAATTATTTAGAAATAATAGAATTATTATTTTTCAAAATTTTAGTATTGAACAACCAAAAACTAAAATTTTAGTACAAAAATTAACTAAAATAACTATAAAAAAAACAATTATTTACTTATCTAAAGTAGAAAATAATTTACTACGTGCAGCTAAAAATTTACAGGGAGTAGATGTACAAAATATTATTAATATTAATCCGATTAGTTTATTATCTTTCTATCATATAATTTTTACTATTGATTCCATTAAACAATTAGAGGTAATGTTATCATGAATGATGAATTACTGATGGAAGTATTATATTTTCCACATATTTCGGAAAAATCAACTCAACTTTTAAAAAACAATAATACAGTTATAATGAAAGTAGGTAAAATTACAACTAAAACTATAATTAAAACTGCTATTCAAAGAATCTACGGAATAGAAGTAAAGAGTATCAATAGTGTAATAGTGAAAGATAAAAAACGTTCTTATGGTAAAAAGTACGCTGTAGGGAAAGGTAGTAGGTCATATAAATGGAAAAAAGCATATATTTCTTTTCAAAACGGATCTTCAATTGATTCAATTATCAAAAGTACTAGTGATTAAATAAAAATTTTTATTTCCAGTCAATAAGGAACAAAATGACACTTTTTAAATGTAAACCTACTTCTCCCGGTCGTCGTCATGTAGTAAAAATATTCAATAAAGATATATATAAAGGTAAACCTTTTTTTCCATTATTAAAAAAGAAATCAAAAACAGGGGGAAGAAATAATCAAGGAAAAATTACAACTCGTCATATTGGAGGAGGACATAAAAAACAATATCGTTTAATAGATTTTAAACGAAATAAAGATAATATTCTTGGTTATGTAGAACGCATTGAATACGATCCTAATCGTTCTGCTAATATTGCACTTATTTTATATAAAGATGGTGAAAGACGTTATATTTTAGCTCCGAAAAATTTAAAAAAAGGAGATACAATTAAATCGGGTAATAATGTTGAAATAAAAATTGGTAATAGTATCCAATTAGTAAATTTACCAGTAGGAACTTTAATACATAATATTGAAATGACCCCAGGAAAAGGAGGACAAATAGCACGGTCTGCAGGTTCATATGCACAAATTCTGGCTAAAGAAGGAAATTATGTCACTATTCGTTTACGTTCGGGAGAAGTACGTATGTTAAGTGCTCGTTGTAGAGCTACATTAGGAGAAATAGGTAATAGTGAACATATGTTACGCGTTTTGGGTAAAGCTGGAGCAAATAGATGGCGTGGTATTCGTCCTACTATTCGAGGTACTGCTATGAATCCTGTTGATCATCCACATGGAGGAGGAGAAGGACGTAATTTCGGAAAACACCCGGTGTCTCCTTGGGGAATGAGTACTAAAGGAAAAAAAACTCGTCATAATAAACGTACTGATAAATTTATTATTCATCATCGTAAAAAATAATATATTAATTTATGTAGGATAATTAAAATGCCTCGTTCTATTAAAAAAGGACCTTTTATTGATTTTCATTTATTCAAAAAAATAGAAAAATCAGTAAAGAATAGAGATAAAAAACCTATTCGCACTTGGTCACGTCGTTCGACTATATTTCCTAATATGATTGGTTTAACTATTGCTATTCATAATGGACGTCAACATATTCCAGTCTATATTACTGAAGAAATGGTAGGACATAAATTAGGAGAATTTGCTCCTACTCGTACATATCGAGGACATGTAGCAGATAAAAAAGTCAAAAAACGATAAGGAGTTATAATGCAAAATATTGCAAAATATCGAAATGCTAAATGTTCAGGACAAAAAATTCGCATAGTTGCAAATCTTATACGTGGAAAAGAAGTCTCCCAAGCATTGAAAATTCTTAATTTTAATAAAAAAAAATCTTCAACTTTAATTAAAAAAGTTTTACAATCAGCAATTGCGAATGCAAAAAATAATAATGGTATTATTAATACTGATAATTTAAAAATTCAACAAATTTTTATAGATAAAGGTTTAACAATGAAGCGTTTTATGCCACGAGCAAAAGGACGGTCAGATCAAATTTTAAAACGTACTAGTAATATTACAATAATTATATCAGATTAGGAATGGAGATTAATATGGGTCAAAAAACACATCCCAATGGTATTAGACTAGGTATTATTACAACATGGACATCTACCTGGTATGCTAATACCAAAGAATTTTCGAAAAATTTAGAAAATGATTATAAAGTACGGCAATTTTTAATAAAAAAACTATCTAAAGCTTATATTTCTCGTATTATTATTGAACGTCCTGCTCAAAGTATTAGAGTTATTATACATACCGCTCGTCCCGGTATTGTAATAGGAAAAAAAGGAGAAGAAATTGAAAAATTACGTAAACAAGTAGCTAATATTACACAAATTCCAGTCCAAATAAATATAACTGAAATTCGTAAACCAGAATTAGATGCTAAATTAGTTGCAGATAGTATAGCATCTCAAATAGAACGACGTATAATGTTTCGAAGAGCAATGAAACGGTCAGTACAAAATGCAATGCGGTTAGGTGCAAAAGGCATTAAAATAGAAATTAGTGGTAGATTAGGAGGAACTGAAATAGCTCGTACTGAATGGTATCGAGAAGGAAGAGTTCCAT
Source organism: Candidatus Dasytiphilus stammeri (assembly GCA_041941865.1). Classification (GTDB taxonomy): domain Bacteria; phylum Pseudomonadota; class Gammaproteobacteria; order Enterobacterales; family Enterobacteriaceae; genus Dasytiphilus; species Dasytiphilus stammeri_H. The sequence continues at coordinate 78,616 of CP145873.1, read as the reverse complement.
TACATACATTTCGAGCAAATATTGATTTTAGTATTTCCGAGGCATATACTACTTATGGAGTGATCGGAATAAAAGTATGGATTTTTAAAGGAGAAATTTTGGGACATTGCTTTCCTATTAATCTATCTTTAAAACGTAAGAATATGCTAGAAAAAAAATCAGGAGTAAAATTTTTGAAAGAAAAAAATAGAAAACCTAATAAATTAGGAGAAATTGTTTAATGTTACAACCTAAGCAGACCAAATATCGAAAAATGCAAAAAGGACGTAACCGAGGACAAGTATACCAACAAATAAATTTTGGAATTTTTGGATTAAAAGCTATTGAGAGAGGACGTTTGTCATCTCGTCAAATTGAAGCTGCGAGAAGAGCTATGAATAGGGCTATTAAACGTCAAGGTAAAATATGGATTAGAGTTTTTCCAGATAAACCCATTACAGAAAAACCATTAGAAGTACGAATGGGAAAAGGAAAAGGTAATGTAGAATATTGGGTTGCAATAGTTAAACCTGGAAAAATTTTATATGAAATGGATGGAGTTACTGAAGAAATTGCTCGAGAAGCTTTTAATCTTGCTACAGCTAAGTTACCTATTAAAACAATGTTTATAAATAAATTGGTTTTTTAATGAAAAGAATTTTAGAAAAAAAATTAAATATTGTAGAATTACAAAAACAACTATTAAAGTTAAAAAAAGAAAAATTAAAATTACGGATGGAATCTGTTTATTCTTCTAAAATACAAAGTTCTTTATTAACAAAAATTAGAAAAAAAATTGCTAATATTAAACGACTTTTAGCAGAAGGAAAAAGAAATGTCAGTAGTTAATAATATAAAAATACTTCAGGGAAGAGTAATTAGTAATAAAATGCAAAAAAGTGCAATAGTATCTGTTCCACGATTTTTAAAACATCCGGTTTATGGTAAATTTATAAAACGTACTACTAAAATTCATATTCATGATGAAGATAATCAATGTAAAATAGGTGATTTAGTACAAATTAGAGAGTGTCGTCCTTTATCTAAAACTAAATCTTGGATTTTAGTAAAAATTATTGAAAAATTAAAATACTGAAATGGAAATATTTAATTAATGATACAAGAACGAACTATATTAACAGTAGCAGATAATTCAGGTGCCAAATCCGTTATGTGTATTAAAGTCTTAGGAGGTACACGTAGACGATATGCTTATATTGGAGATATAATTAAAATTTCTATTAAAGATGCTATTCCTCGAGGAAAAGTAAAAAAAGGTGAAGTAATGAAAGCTGTAGTAGTTAGAACTAAAAAAGGTGTACGTCGTACTGATGGTTCGATGATTCGGTTTGATGAAAATGCTTGTATTTTATTAAATAATGTGACGAATCAACCAGTAGGTACAAGAATTTTTGGACCAATTACACGGGAACTGAGAAAAGAAAAATTTTCAAAAATTATTTCTCTAGCTCCGGAAGTTTTATAAGGAAAAAGTAATTATGGCTGCTAAACTCCTCTCTGGAGATGAAGTAATAATATTAACGGGAAAAGATAAAGGTAAACGTGGAATAATAAAGAGTATTGAATCTAAAAATAAGCTTATTATCGAACGTATTAATTTAATGAAAATTCATAAAAAATCTATTCCTACTTTAAATAAAGTAGGGGGGATTCTTATAAAAGAAGCTCCTATACATATTTCTAATGTAGCTATTTATAATAAAAATACTGGAAAAGCAGATAAAATTGGTTTTAAATTGCATGAAGGGAAAAAAAAAAGATTTTTTAAAAAAAATAATCAATTTATTGAGGATTAATAGATGACAAACTTAAAGTTTGTTTATAAAACAAGTATTGTAAATACTCTTATTCAACAATTTAAATACAATTCTATAATGCAAGTTCCGAAAATATGTAAAATTACATTAAATATGGGAGTAGGAAAAACTATAATTGATAAAAAATTTTTAGAAGGAGCAATAGATAATCTTAGTTTAATTTCCGGACAAAAACCTGTAATTACTAGAGCTCATAAATCTATAGCAGGATTTAAAATTAGAAAAAATAATCCTATTGGATGTAAAGTGACTTTAAGAGGTAATCGGATGTGGGAGTTTTTAGAACGTTTAATATATATTGCTATTCCACGAATTCGTGATTTTCGGGGATTTTCTATTAAATCTTTTGATAATTTTGGAAATTATAGTATAGGTATTCGAGAACAAATCATTTTTCCTGAAATAGACTATGATAAAATTGATTCTGTTCGTGGCATGGATATTACTATAACTACTTCAGCTAAATCTACTGAAGAAGGGTATGCTCTGTTAAAAGGTTTTAATTTTCCATTTAGAGAACAGTTAAGGAAATAATATTTTTATGGCTAAAAAATCTATTTTATCTAGAGAAATAAAAAGAAAAAAATTATTTTATAAATTTTTAGAAACAAGATTAAATTTAAAATCTATAATTTCTAATTGTAAGATTTCATATAATGATCGATGGAATGCAATAATAACATTACAAACTCTTCCACGAGATTCTAGTCGTTCTAGACAAAGAAATAGATGTATCCATACAGGTAAACCTCATGGTTTTATTCGTAAATTTGGATTAAGTAGAATGAAAATTAGAGAAACTGCTATGCGTGGAGAAATTCCTGGACTCAAAAAAGCTAGTTGGTAATTAATTCAGGATGATATATCTTATATAAGGAATACATAATGAGTATGCAAGATCCTATTGCTGATATGATTACAAGAATTCGTAATGCTCAAGTTGCAAAAAAGTTGGTAGTTAATATGCCATCTTCCCATATTAAAATTGCTATTATTGAAGTTTTAAAGTCAGAAGGTTATATTGAAAAATATAATGTTCAAGGTCAAATTAAAAAAGAATTAGTGATAGAGCTAAAATATTTTTTAGGAAAATCAGTTATTGAAAATATTCAACGTATTAGTCGTCCGGGTTTACGAATATATAAACGTTATAAAGACTTACCTCAAGTACGATCTGGATTAGGTATTGCAGTAATTTCTACTTCCCAAGGAATTATGAGTGATAGTAAAGCTCGAAAGGCTAAAATTGGGGGTGAAATTATTTGTTATGTGGCTTAAAAGGAGAAAAAAATGTCACGAATAGCTAAATGTCCTATTTATATTCCAGAAACTATTTTAGTAAAATTAAACGGTCAAAATATTTCTGTTTCTGGTCCTAAAGGAATATTAGAACGTATCATTCATAATTCAGTGCAAATTATTATAGAAAATAATGTTTTAACTTGTAAACCATTTGAAGGTTTTATTAATGGATGGCAACAATCGGGAACTGCAAGATCTCTGATTAATATTATGATAATTGGAGTAACTAAAGGATTTGAAAAAAAATTACAACTTGTAGGAATTGGTTATAGAGCTTTTGTACAAGAAAATATTTTAAATTTATCATTAGGTTTTTCTCATTTAATAAAATATAAAATTCCTTCTGGAATTACAATAGAATGTCCTACTGCTACTGATATTCTATTAAAAGGAACTGATAAACAGTTAGTGGGTCAAACAGCTGCCAATATCTATAGATATAGAAAACCTGATCCATATAAAGGAAAAGGAATACGCTATATTAATCAAGTTATTCGTTTAAAAGAGGCTAAAAAAAAGTAAGAATCAAAAATGAAAAAAAATAATGCTCGTTTACGAAGATCACTTCGTACTAAAATAAAATTAAAAAAATTACAAAGTATACGTTTATTAGTTCATCGTACTTCACGACATATTTATGCACAAATTATTGAAAATACTAATGATGGTTGTAAAGTTTATGTTACATCATCTACGTTAGAATCAGATATAAAGAAAAAATTAGTTTTTACTGGTAATAAAGAAGCTGCAAAAATTATAGGACATTCTATTGCAGAACGAGCATTAAAGAAAGGTATTCAAGTTATTTCTTTTGATCGAGCTGGTTTTTTATATCATGGAAGAATTAAAGAATTAGCAGAAGCTGCGAGAATATCAGGTTTAAAATTTTAATATTAAAATGAAATATTTTTTTAAAAAATTTAAAATAAATAAAATTATTTATAGTGAAACTAAAAATCAGGAGTTTAATATTGAATGATTAAAGCTAACATAGATAAAGTTGTAGATTTACAAGAAAAAATGATTACCGTAAATCGTGTCTCTAAAACTGTTAAAGGTGGTCGTATATTTAGTTTTACAGCTCTTACTGTAGTAGGTAATGGTAAGGGAAGAGTAGGTTTTGGTTATGGTAAAGCTCGGGAAGTACCTATAGCAATTCAAAAAGCTATGGAAAAAGCCCGTCGGAATATTATATTTATATATTTAAATCATGGAACTCTTTATTATCCTATAAAAGGATTTCATACTGGCACTAAAGTTTACATGCAACCAGCTTCTGAAGGTACAGGTATTATTGCAGGTGGTGCAATGCGTGCTGTCTTAGAAGTAGCAGGAATCAAAAATGTATTAGCTAAATCTTATGGTTCTACTAATCCTCTTAATGTAGTGAGAGCTACTTTAAAAGGACTATCTAATATGAAAACTCCAGCCATGTTTGCTTCTAAACGTGGGAAAAAAATTCAACAAATTTTAAATTAATATTACTAAAATATCTAACCATGCTAAAAATTACTCAAATTCACAGCTCTATTGGTCGTATTCCAAAACATAAAGCAACTTTAAAAGGGTTAGGTTTGCGATATATTGGACATACTGTAATAAGACAAAATATTCCCGAAATAAGAGGAATGATTCAATCTATTTCATACCTTCTAAAGGTAGAAGAGGTTAAGTAAATATGTATTTAAATACTATTAGTCCATCTGTAGGTTCTAAAAAAAATCCTAAAAGATTAGGAAGGGGAATTGGTTCTGGATTAGGAAAAACTTGTGGAAGAGGTCATAAAGGACAAAAATCTAGATCTGGAAAAAAAATTCGTCGAGGATTTGAAGGTGGACAAACACCTTTATATAGAAGATTACCGAAATTTGGATTTCATTCTCCCAAACAATTACAAACAAGTCAAATTTTACTGTCAGATCTTGAAAAAATTAAGGGTAAATATTGTAATCTAAATATTTTAAAAGACTATGGAATAATTAGAAAAAAAACAAAATTTGCAAAAATTATTTCTTCAGGTAAAATAACTAAACCTATTATTATAGTAGGTATACGAGTAACTAAGGGAGCACGACATAATATTGAAATTGCAGGTGGAAAAATAGAGGATATTAATTATAAATATGAAAATAAATAAAAAACCATCTGCTTTAGATTTTGAAAGTTATAAAGCAGGATTTCAAACTCTTAAAAAAAGATTATTCTTTGTTATTATAGCTATTGTTGTTTTTAGAATTGGATCTTTGATCCCCATTCCTGGAATAGATATTACTATCATTTCTCAGTTATTAGAAAAACAACGCGGAACTATTTTAGAAATGTTTAATATTTTTTCTGGAGGAGCTTTAAGTCATGCTTCAATTTTTTCATTAGGAATAATGCCATATATTTCTGCTTCGATTATTATTCAGTTGCTTACAGTATTTTATTCAGGTTTATCAGAACTGAAAAAAGAAGGAGAAACTGGTCGATGTAAAATTAATCAGTATATTCGTTATTGTACTCTACTTTTAGCTCTCATTCAAGCAACTGGCATTTCATTTGGATTATCACATATGCCAGCAATGAAGAGATTAATATTATTTCCAGGATTATTATTCTATGTAATGTCTATTACTAGTTTAGTATCTGGTACTATGTTACTTATGTGGTTAGGTGAAAAGATAACTGACTATGGTATAGGTAATGGTATTTCTCTAATTATTTATATTGGAATAGTTGCTGGATTACCTTCAGCTATAGGAAGGACTATAGAAAATTTTAGATTAGGACAATTACATTTTTACCAGTTTTTTGTTACCATAATAATGGTAGTTATTATAACTATATTAGCTGTATTTGTAGAAAGAGGTCAACGAAAAATCAAAGTACATTATGCTGTTCGCCAGCCTAGACGTAGGATGAATATCATTGCTTTACAACATCATACTACACATTTACCATTAAAAGTTAATATGGCAGGAGTAATTCCCGCAATATTTTCATCAAGTATTATTTTATTTCCTGCAACACTTGCTGCTTGGTTTGGAGTAGGATTAGGATGGAAGTGGTTAATAACATTAAGTGATATTTTTCAACCTGGAAAACTTTTGTATATTATTATATATATAATATCAATTATTTTTTTTAGTTTTTTTTATACTTCTTTAGTATTTAATTCTCGAGAAACTGCAGACAATTTAAAAAAATCTGGTGCTTTTTTACAAGGAATTAGACCTGGGGAACAAACTGCTAAATATATAAATAAAATAATGAAACGTTTAACTTTCATGGGTTCTTTATATATAATTATACTTTGCTTATTACCTGAAATAATACGAGTATTTTTACGAATTCCGTTTCATTTTGGAGGAACATCCTTACTAATTGTTGTAGTAGTAATTATGGATTTTATATCTCAAATACAAACTATTATGATGTCTAAACAATATGAATCAATTTTAAAAAAAACAAAAATTAAAAATTATGAATATTAAATAGGATAAGTAATGAAAGTACGTACTTCTGTTAAAAAATTATGTAGAAATTGTAAAATAGTAAATAGAAAAAGAGTAGTAAGAATTATTTGTATTGATCCTAAACATAAACAACGACAAGGATAATAGATATTAAATCTTTATAACTATAAAGTTACTTAAATTGAAGAAAATAAAGAAAAATATAATTTTTCATCGTAATGGAGCTTAAAGTGACTCGTATAGCAGGTATTAATATATCAGAAAATAAAAATTGCATTATAGCTTTAATGACAATATATGGAATTGGGAAAAGTAAGGCACGAATAATTTGTTCTTCTGGAGGAATATCAGAAGATATAAAAATTAAAAATTTAACAGAAGAACAACTAGAATTTTTACGTAATCAAGTTATTTTATATCCTATAGAAGGAGATCTTCGCAGAGAAGTAGCTCTTAATATAAAAAGACTTATAGATGTCGGATGTTATCGTGGATTACGTCATAAAAAAAATTTACCAGTTAGAGGACAACGTACTAAAACTAATGCTCGAACTCGTAAAGGACCAAGAAAACCAATTAAAAAATAAAATTAAAAATGTGAAAAAAGATGATAAAAAAAACTAAAATAAATCGTCAAAAAAAACGTGTTAAAATCCAAATTTTAGATGGAATAGCTCATATATACGCTTCTTTTAATAATACTATAGTGACTATTACTGATCGACAGGGAAATGCTTTAGGCTGGGCTACATCAGGATGTTCTGGCTTTCGTGGTTCACGTAAGTCTACTCCTTTTGCTGCACAAGTAGCTGCTGAACGTTGTGTAGAATCTGTTAAAGATTATGGTCTAAAAAATTTAGAAGTGTTAGTTAAAGGACCAGGTCCGGGAAGAGAATCAAGTGTTCGAGGTTTAAATACATCTGGTTTACAAATTATTAGTATAACTGATGTTACTCCTATTCCTCATAATGGTTGTCGTCCTCCTAAAAAAAGACGTATATAATTTATAATCAGGAGAAAATAAAATGGGAAGATATTTAGGACCTAAACTTAGATTAAGTAGACGGGAAGGAGTAGATTTATTATTAAAATCTGGAATACGTAGTTTAGATTCTAAATGTAAACTTGAACGTTATCCTGGACAACATGGCGCGAGAAAAGGACGTGTATCTGATTATGGTATTCAATTACGTGAAAAACAAAAAATTCGTCGAATATACGGAATATTAGAACGACAATTTCATAATTATTATAAATTAGCAAATCGTCTTAAAGGAAATACAGGAGAAAAACTTTTACAATTATTAGAAAAACGTTTAGATAATGTTATTTATCGATTGGGATTTGCTGCTACACGGGCAGAAGCACGTCAATTAGTATCTCATAAAGCAATTAATGTAAATAATAAATTAGTTAACATACCTTCTTATCAAGTATCTGTATATGAAAAAATTAACATACGTAATACAGCACGTGAGCAAAAACGTATACTCCATGCTTTAGAATTAGCTACTAATCGTGAAAAACCTTCGTGGATAGAGGTAAATATTTCTCAAATGTCCGGATATTTAAAAAAAATTCCAGAACGCTCAGATCTTCCACCAGATATCAATGAACATATGATTATAGAGTTATATTCTAAGTAGTTGTTAATAATTAATAATAATTATAATTGTAAATATGTAAAATTAAAAAATAGAGGAAAAAATGGAGAGTATATTACTAAGACCACATTTAGTAGATATTAAGCAAAATAGTTTAACACATGCTAAAATCACTCTAGAACCATTAGAACGAGGATTTGGTCATACTTTAGGAAATGCTTTAAGACGTATATTATTATCTTCATTACCAGGATGTGCAGTGACCGAAGTAGATATAGAGGGTATATTACATGAATATAGTAGTAAAATGGGAATAAAAGAAGATATCTTAGATATTATGTTAAATTTAAAAGAATTAGCTGTCAAAATAACAGATAAAGATAAAGATGAAATATTTGTAAATATTAGTAAATCAGGAAAAGGTCCTGTAAAAGCTAGTGATATTATTCATGATACAAATATTGAATTTGTCAGACCAGAACAAATAATTTGTTATTTAACTCATGATACTGCTTCTATAAATATGCATCTGAAAATACAACGAGGTAGAGGATATGTTCCAGCTTCAGAAAGAATAAAAACTTTAACTAATCTTCCAATAGGAAGATTATTAATTGATGCTTGTTATAGCCCAATACAACAAATTTCTTATAATGTAGAATCAGCGCGAGTAGAACAACGAACTGATCTTGATAAATTGATTATAGAACTGGATACTAATGGTACTATTGATCCTGAGAAAGCGCTGAGAAATGCTGCTACTATCTTAGCAGAACAATTAGAATCATTTGTAGATTTACGAAATATCCGTCCTCCCGAAATAAAAATAAAAAAACCAGAATTTGAACCTATTTTATTACGACCAGTAGATGATTTAGAATTAACTGTTAGATCTGCTAATTGTCTAAAAGCTGAAACAATTCATTATATTGGTGATTTAGTTCAACGTTCTGAAGTGGAATTGCTCAAAACTCCTAATTTAGGAAAAAAATCTTTAACTGAAATTAAAGATATTTTAGCATTACGTGGATTATCATTAGGAATGCGATTAGAAAATTGGCCTCCTTTAAGCTTAATTAATGATAAATCAAAAAATAAAGGAAAATATTAATGCGACATCGTAAGATTGGACGTAAACTAAATTGTAAAAGTAGTGTGCGTAAAGCTTTATTTAGAAATTTATCAAAAGAATTAGTAAAACATGAAATTATTAAAACAACGTTACCGAAAGCGAAAGAACTACGTCGAATTATTGAACCTCTTATTACTTTTGCAAAAATTGATAATTGCTCACGAAGACGATTATCATTTTCTCAAATAAGAGATAATTTTTTTGTAAAAAAATTATTTTCGGAAATTGCACCACGATTTATTAATTGTAATGGAGGATATACTAGAATATTAAAATGTGGTTTTAGAACTGGAGATAATGCACCAATGGCATATATTGAACTTATTAACAGATTGCCAAAAAAATGATCTCCTATTTAATAGAAAAATTTTTTATTTCCGGTACTATATTCACTATTAATTTTGTTTTAATATTAGGATGAAAATTAAATATTATTTCATATTTTCCACTCATACGTAAACTATCTACTGGTAATATTATTTCACTTTTATCTATTAAAATACCTTCCATTATAAGAGCATTAATAATATCTCGAGCACAAATTGAACCAAATAATTTTCCTCCTGGTCCAATTTTAGCAGGAAGTTTTAATTCTTTTAAAACAGAAATTTGATTAGTTCTTTTTAAAGAATGATTTAATAAATCTAATTTATTATTTTCTAACTGAAGTTTTTTTGTATTAAAATAAAGTATATTTTGATAAGTAGCAGGTACAGCTAATCGTTTAGGAAATAAAAAATTTCTAGCATATCCGGCTTTTACTGATAATATTTCTCCAATTTTTCCTAAATTCAATACTGTATCGAGTAAAATAATTTTCATTATTATCTGTTCTCCATAAATATTAAGAATATTGATTATTGTCGATCAGTATAGGTTATTAAAGATAAAAAACGAGCTATTTTTATAGCTTTAGATAATTGACGTTGATATTTAGCACATGTACCCGTAATTCTACTTGGTACTATTTTTCCTGTTTCAGTAATATAGTTTTTAAGAGTATTAATATCCTTATAATCAATAAAATTTACTCTTTCTGCAGTAAATCGACAAAATTTACGACGACGAAAATAATATGTCATTTATTCATTATCCTTTTTCAATGAATGTATTTAATTTTGATAAAAGCAACATAAAAATTTTTGATAATAACTAAAAAATTTTTAGTTATTACTATTAAATAAAACTAATAATTTTCAATTCAGTTACAAGTTGTATACTAATTTAATTTCCTTATTAGATAAGGATATTCAAAAAACTAATAATATTATTTACAAAATATTAACTCTTTACATAAGAATTAGTACTATCTTCTATATCTTTATTAAGTAATTTTGCTATAGGTGATATTTCAGTCATAATATTTTTAACATTTATTATAATACTTCTAATAATCTTATTATTATAACGTAAATTCATATTTAATTCGTTAATAAGAACAGGATTACCTTCTATATTTAGCAAAACATAATGGGCTTTATGTACTTTCTTAATTGGATAAGCTAAAGCACGTCTTCCCCAATTTTCTATATGATGTATTTTTCCTCCTTGTAAACGAATAGTATTGGTATACTTATCTATTAAGTTCTGTACTTCTTCACTATAATCTGGATGTATCATCAATACTATTTCATAATATCGCATAAAATTTCTCCTTTTTTTATTTTCATTACTAAATATTATTATATTTATCAAATACACGTTGTCGTACTACTTCAAAAAGACAAATTCCAGTTGCTACCGAAACGTTAAGTGTTGATATATTTCCAAATATAGGAATATTAATTAGTTCATCGCAATATTTTTTAGTTAGTCTTCTTATTCCTTCAGATTCAGATCCCATAACTAATGCTATAGATCCCGTTAATTTGGTGTTATAAAGAGATTTAGCTGATTTTTCAGCAGTGCCTATAACCCAAATTTGTAATTCATGTATACTTTTTAATATACGAGTAATATTAGTGACAGTAAAAATATTACAATGTTCTATAGCTCCAGAAGCAACTTTTTTTACTGTAGTATTATTAATATTTGCTGAACGATTTTTAGGAATTATAATGGCATCTACACCTGCAGCATTTGCTGTACGTAAACATGATCCTAAATTATAGGGATCAGTTATATTATCTAATACTAATAAAAATGGATCTATTTTATTTACCAAAAATTTTAATAAATCTGTTTCATTATATCTTTTTGGATGTGTAATTTCTAATAAAATTCCTTGATGTACTTTACCTGTAGTTTTAGTATCCATCCATTTCATACTTACATCATGTATAAAAATATTTTGTTTTTTAAGAATATCTATAATAGGTTGCAAACGTTTATTTTTAAAATTTTTTATAATATAGGCTACTTTACAACATTGAGGATTACATTGTAAAATAGAATAAACTGCATGAATTCCGTAAATTAACTTATTCATATTAACAGTTATTTAAAGATATCTTTTATAAAAAAATAATTAATATAAATATATTTTATCTAAAAATTAAGTTAAATAACTTTTATTTTTAGTTAAAATATCTAAAAAGAAATTTTCTATATTCAAACTAATTTTTACATATTAATTATTGACGAATAATTTTTTTTAAATAATAAATAATAATATATAGTTATTTATCGGCACGAGAGGATTTGAACCTCTGACCCCTGCCACCCCATGACAGTACGCTACCAAACTGCGCTACGTGCCGCATAATAATAACATTAAATCCGCATAAAATCAATATGAAGAATTTCATTCTTAAATGAATGTCGCTGTAATTCTTTTACTTTTACATAATTTTTTTGATCATTGATTATAATCATAATCTGCTGAGTAAAAAATTCTCTTATTTCTTGTAGTTTACTTATAATATTATTATTTAATACTATAAATATAGGAGGATATTTACCTCCATAAATAATAGCAGGTAACATATTATTGAGTCGTAATTTTCTACTCACACTTTTTCCATGGATAATTTTTATTCTAGCATTAAGAGTAATCATTTTTAATTTTTTCCATATAAATAAATTAATTTTCAATTAATCACTATTTTTAGTAAAATTTTTATTTTCAATAATTTTATAAATAACTTTTTAACCAAGCAATTTCTTTGTTCCATAATAAAGAATTAGGAGTTTCTAGTATCATAGGTAGACCATCAAAACGCGTATCTTGTATTATCCATTGAAAAGATTGTAATCCTATATAACCTTGTCCTAAATTTTGATGACGATCAATATTACTATTAATAATATTTTTAGTATCATTTAAATGCATAGCTCGAAGATATTGAAGACCAATAATTTTATCAAATTCTAAAAAAAGATTTTTATATGTTTCTTCTGTAGTAAAATTATAACCTGCTGCAAATGCATGACAAGTATCAAAACATACTCCAATTCGATCTTTATCGTTAATTTTATCAATTATTAAAGCAATATGTTCAAAATTATATCCAATACTACTACCTTGTCCTGCCATATTTTCAATAAGAACAATTATATTGGGTATATTATCAAACGCTATATTAATAGATTCTGACACATTTTTAATACATGACAAGATATTTATTTTATTTAAATGATAACCTGGATGAAAATTAATAAATTTTAATTTTAATTGATTACATCGATCCATTTCAGATATAAATGATTTTCTAGATTTTTCTAAGTATTCTTTTGATGGATGTCCAAGATTTATTAAATAACTCGTATGCGGAAGTATTTGATTAGATGAAAAATTATATTTTTTACATAATTTAATAAAATTATTACTAATTTTAGGAGTCAGCGCAGGCACAAACCACTTTCGGGGATTTTTAACAAATAGACCAAATGCTGAAGCATTAAGAGAATAAGCACGTAATATAGCGTTTTGTAAACTTCCTTCTGTACTAACATGAACACCTATATATTTCATTTGAATTTGGGAAAATGGTAATTTTTAATATAAAAACTGAAAAAATTTATTCTTTTAATGTATCTATCACATAGAATCAAATATGCTTTTAATAATATAAATATTTATCTTAAAATAAAAAATGATAAAATTAGATATTTTTATCTAAAAAATTTTATTTTTAAGATAAAAGATATAATAATTATCGATTTTATAATTTTTTGATATAAATTGTTTGAAATTATTTTACACATAAAAAAATTAATTTTTAAAATTAATAAATTTCAAAATAAAAATTTTTTATAATTATTAGATATTATTCTTTCTAAGAAAAGAGAGATAAAATTGAATAAAAATAATTTTTGTAATTTAAAAATTATCTTTCAAGGAAAAAAATTTATTGGTAATAATAAACATATATTAATTGAGCAACTAGAAAATCAAGGTTTTATTATTCCTTATTATTGTAGGGCAGGAATTTGTGGAGAATGTAAATTGCAATTAATATCAGGTCCAATACTTCCTTCTTCTATAAAGAAGTATATTCTTTCTTGTTGTTATATTCCTACCAGGGATATTGAAATAATTTAAACTATTATGAAAATAATTATTTAATTATAGTAGTATATATTACTAATAATGATTAGGATTAATCATATTTTGATATTTAAAAGAACCGTTTCACTTTATTTTCACTCTTAAAAAATAATTTACTAATTATTATCAAATATTTAATTAAAATTTTATATAAAAAAAGTAATTGATGTTTTAGTAAAATTCAAATATGAAATAATTTACAATTTTTTTAATTTTTCAATTTAGAGTAATCTTTATGAATATAGTTTCAGTTATAGATATTATCCAAAATCGGATAGGTATTAATACAATTATTACTTTAACAGGATGGGTACGCACTAGAAGATCATCAAGTGCTGGAATTTCATTTCTCACCATAAATGATGGTTCTTGCTTAAATAGTGTTCAAGTAATTGCATATAAATCATTAATTAATTATCAAAAAGAAATATTACATTTATCTACTGGATGTTCTGTAATTGTTATAGGTAAATTAGTAATGTCTCCAGGAAAAGGTCAATTTTTTGAAATTGTAAGTGAAACAATTAAAATATTAGGTTGGATAAAAAATCCTAATACTTATCCTATATCAGCAAAGAAACATTCATTAGAATATTTACGAAAAATAACTCATTTACGTCCACGAACTACTTTACTTGGTGCTATAACACGAATTCGTCATACTATTGCTCAGGCTATTCATATTTTTTTTAATCAAAAAGGATATTGGTGGATATCTACTCCCATTATTACTTGTTCTGATACCGAAGGAACAGGATCAATGTTTCGCATAACAACATTAGATCTTAATCATTTACCACATAATTCTTGGGGAAAGGTTGATTTTACAAAAGATTTTTTTGGAAAAGAAACTTTTCTTACTGGCAGTGGACAATTAAATGGTGAAGCCTATGCTTGTTCTTTAAAAAAAATTTATACTTTTGGTCCAACTTTTCGAGCAGAGCATTCTAATACCACTCGTCATTTATCAGAATTTTGGATGGTAGAACCTGAAATAGCATTTGCTACATTAGAAGATATTATTATATTAGCAGAAGAATTATTAAAATCAGTTATAATTGCTGTTATAAAAGAACGAGAAGAAGATATAAATTTTATTTCTTCTTTTTTAGATATGAAATTAATAGAAAATTTAGAAAAATTTATTGATACTACTATTATTCGAATAGAATATACTGAAGCTATAACAATCCTATTATCTAATAATAAATTTACAAACTCAGTCTTTTGGGGAGTAGATCTTTCTTCTGAACATGAACGATATTTAACTAATTATTTTAATGAACCAATTATAGTTACTAATTATCCTAAAGATATTAAATCTTTTTATATGCGCATTAATGATGATAGTAAAACTGTATCTTCTATGGATCTTTTAGTTCCAGGAATTGGAGAAATTATTGGTGGTTCTCAACGTGAGGAAAGAATTAGTGTACTAGATAGTCGTATTCATTCATTGGGTTTAAAAATAGAAGATTATACTTGGTATCGTGATTTAAGAAATTATGGAACTGTTCCTCATGCAGGTTTTGGTTTAGGTTTTGAACGTTTAATTTCGTATATAACTGGAATTCACAATATAAGAGATGTAATTCCTTTTCCTCGTACCTATCGAAATGCTCGTATATAAATATTAATACAATTTGTAGGTAGAAAAAAGTTATTTAAATAAAATTGATTATTGACAAAAATAATTCATTTATTTTATAATAAATAATATTATTAATATTCCTCTGTAGTTCAGTTGGTAGAACGGCGGACTGTTAATCCGTATGTCACTGGTTCGAGTCCAGTCAGAGGAGCAATAATTTTTTTTATTTTTTCTTTTTAAGAATCTCAAAACAATAACTATAATTAATAGTATTAGTTTTAAGATGATAATCTTGGTATATTGTAAACCATTTAGCAGAATCATATAATGGAAAATAAGTATCTCCTGATACTATTAAGTTAATAGAAGTTAAATAAAGAAAATGAGCTCGTGTTATCATCTGATTATATATGCTAGCTCCTCCAATTATCATTATTTCTTTAGTTTGTTGACATATTGAAAGAGCTGATTCTATTGAGTTAACAAAAACTACATTTTTTTTAGGAGAATAATTTTTTTTACTAATTACTATATTATATCTACCTTGTAAAGGTCTTTCTCTCAGAGACTCCCAGGTATTTCTACCCATAATAATTGGTTTTTTCCAAGTATGTTTTTTGAACCAAATTTTATCAAGTGATAAATTCCATGGTAAGGAATTATTTATTCCAATAACATTGTTATAAGATTTAGCTACAATTAAACTAATTATCATTAGTGATTATTTTATTTTAATAAAAAATAAATATTATTCACATTAAGATTTCATTAAAAATTTTACTATTTGTGATTCAAAAAATTTTCAAATTATAAATATAATCTAATATATAAAAAATTAATAATTCAAAACTATAATAACAATATTTATTTTAAATAGTTATTTAGTTATTTTGTACTTTTGACATAGACCAAGTTTCATAGCAATAGCATCTAAAACCCCATTAATAAATTTATAACTATCTTGTGCGCCAAATATTTTTGATAATTCAATACCTTCATTAATAATTACTTTATAAGGAATTTCATTACGGTAAATTAATTCAAAAATGGAAATTCTCAAAATTACTTTTTCTACTTGTCCTACATGCTCTAATCGTCGATTAATATTAAGTTTAATTAACTTATCTATTTCATTATAGTTAGTAACTACACCTTGCAATAAATCATGAAAATACAACAAATCTAAATTTTTATTTTGTAAGTATAAAAGAAATTGATTTTCAATATCGAAAATATCGTAACCTGATAGGTTCCATCCGTATAATGCTTGAAGAGCAGACTCTCGAGCACGTTTTCTATTTATCTGGAATAAATTTTTCACAAGAATTACCTCTATTTTACATAAATATTAATTTTTGATAAAAAATAATATTATTTAAAAAAATTACAAATATATATCTCTCATTATTATCTAATATTTATTTTACTTTTTATTTTATCTTGCTTCAATACTTCAGTAGTAATTATTTTCTTGAAATAAAAAAATAAAGATGCCCGGAGGTGGAATTGAACCACCGACACAGGGATTTTCAATCCCTTGCTCTACCAACTGAGCTATCCAGGCTAAATATTGATCATTGATATGTTTATCATTTTTATCAAAAATTTTACTAAGTACACTAAGTAATCCATGAAAGATATTGTATATTACTAGTAAAAATTGATAATAATAATAATATTTTCGAAAATTTATATGGATAAAATTGTTTTAGTAAAAAGTGTAAAAATAATAATTTACTAAATTTTATTTTAATTAACATTTGTTTTGGTTAAATTTTGTGAATTTATCCATTAAATAAATAAAAACTTCTAATTTGAAAAATATTAGTCACACAACCGGATAATTTTTGCTTGAATATTTTTGATAAAAATGAAACATAAACATTTTTCATTAGGTGAATTATATAAAATAATTATTAAAATTGTATTATTCATTTTAATATTCCTGATATTAAGATCATTATCTAAAATTAAATATTATTTTTTGAATATTGGTTCAATTACTCGTTGTAATCCTACTACGTGTTCATTTTTAGAGGTACGTATTAATACTACTCCTTGAGTATTACGACTAACAATATTTACTTCAGAAACTCGAGTACGAACTAAAGTGCCTGCGTCTGTAATCATCATAATTTGATCTTTTTCTTCAACTTGTACTGCTCCAATTACTAATCCATTTCGTTTAGTTACTTTTATGGAAATAACTCCTTGAGTAGCTCGAGATTTCAGAGGATATTCTATAATAGATGTTCTTTTACCATATCCATTTTGTGTAACTGTAAGAATATCTCCTTTTGATTGAGGAATAATTAATGAAACTACACGATCTTCAGATGATAATTTAATTCCACGTACTCCGGCAGAACTACGACCCATAGTACGTACAGTATCTTCTTGAAATCTAATAACTTTACCAGATGATGAAAATAGCATGATTTCATCATTACCATTAGTTATATCTACACCTATGAGTTCATCACCAGAATTAAGATTAATAGCAATAATACCAGTAGTACGGGGTCTAATAAATTCAATAAATGAAGTTTTTTTAACTATTCCCTTTGCAGTAGCCATAAATATATTTCTACCATCTACATATTCATCCACTGTCAGTATAGTAGTAATACGTTCATTGGAATGTAATGGTAAAATATTCACAATAGGTCTTCCTCTCGCACCGCTATTTGCTTCAGGTAATTGATATACTTTAAGCCAATATAAACGACCAAAATTAGAAAAACAAAGAATAGAATCGTGTGTATTAGCTACTAATATTCGTTTTATATAATCTTTTTCTTTAATAGAAGCCGCTGATTTTCCTTTTCCACCACGATGTTGAGCTTCGTATTCAGAAATTCGTTGATATTTAACATATCCTTGATGGGATAAAGTAACTACTACTAAGATTTTAGTAATAAGATCAGATAAATTTACATCTATAGTTTTCGTAGTAATTTCAGTACAACGTTGATCACCAAATTGATCTCTAATATTTTCTAGTTCATCTCGTATAACTTTCATTAATAATTTAGGATTATTAATAATAATATCTAACTTATTAATAAGTGCTAATAACTTGTGATGTTCTTTTATTAAATTTTTTTGTTCTATGTTAGTTAATTTATGTAATCGTAACTCTAAGAGAGCTTGAGCTTGTTTTACCGAAAGAAAATATTTTTTTTCTTTATTAGTAGGAAAATCTTTTTCCAAATTTTTATCTTGTAAAGAAAAAGAATATGATACTAGAGTTTCTCTAGCTTCAATAATATTCTTAGCATTTTTAATAATTTTAATAATTAAATCAATATTAATTATTGCCACTATTAATCCTTCTAAGATATGGGATCGTAATCGTGTTTTATGTAAATCAAAAATTAATCGTCTAGTTACTATTTCACGACGATGATTAATAAAAGCAGTAATAATATCTTTTAAAGATAAAATTTGTGGTTTTCCCTGATGCAATGCTACCATATTAATACTAAAAGAATTTTCTAATGATGTAAGATTATAAAGATTATTAAGAACTACTTTACTGAGATAATCTTTTTTAATTTCAATGACAATTCGTATACCATCTTTATCGGATTCATCACGTATTGAACTAATTCCGGTAATCTGTTTTTCTTTTACTAATTCAGCAATTTTTTGTATTAATCTAGATTTATTAACTTGATATGGAATTTCAAAAAAAATTATAGTTTCTCGTCCTGAACGTAAATCTTTTTCAATTTTATAACGAGCTCGAATATAAATTTTTCCTCTACCAGTATGGTAGGCTTCTTCAATACCACTACTTCCATTAATAATAGCCGCGGTAGGAAAATCTGGTCCCGGAATATATTCTAAAAGTTGTTTAATAGTAATATTTTCATTATCTATGTATGCAATACATCCATTTATTACTTCTGTCAAATTATGTGGAGGAATATTAGTAGCCATTCCAACAGCAATACCAGAGGCACCATTAATTAATAAATTAGGAATTTTAGTAGGTAATACTACTGGTAATAGTTCATTTCCATCATAATTAGGAATAAAATTAACAGTATCTTTGTCAAGATCTGATAACATTTCATGAGTTATTTTTGTCATTCGAACTTCAGTATAACGCATTGCTGCAGCAGAATCTCCATCAATAGATCCAAAATTTCCTTGACCATCTATTAATATATAACGTAATGAAAAAGATTGTGCCATTCGTACTATAGCATCATATACTGCACTATCTCCATGAGGATGATATTTTCCAATTACATCACCTACTATACGTGCTGACTTTTTATAAGTTTTATTCCAATCATTACCTAACATATGCATAGCATAAAGAATTCGACGATGAACAGGTTTTAATCCATCTCTAATATCAGGTAATGCTCGTCCTACTATGACTGACATAGCATAATTTAAATATGATTTTTCCAGTTCTTCTTCAATTGTAATAGGTATTATTTCACTAGTAACTTTATTCATGAAAATTATAGTCCTCAAGAACATATAAGAAAAATATGGAAATTTTAATGAATTTAAATAAATAATTTTTAATTTTTTTACTAGATAACAATAAAAATTTTTAGTAATTCAATTGATTTGATTAAAATATCATCTTATACTACATAAGTAAAGTAAAGTATTTTTTTTTAAATATTTTTTATATTTATAGTTTTTGAGAGGTTATATATATAAAATTATCGAATTTTACTGAAGATAAATATTGGATGCACTATGCCTTAAAATTAGCAAATTATGCATGGAATTTAGGTGAAGTACCAATAGGAGCAGTTATAGTTCGAGATGGTATTCTATTAAGTGAAGGATGGAATTGTTCTATTCTACTTCATGATCCGACTGCTCATGCTGAAATTATAGCATTACGACATGGAGGACAAAAATTATCTAATTATAGATTAATACATACCACTCTATATGTTACTCTAGAACCATGTTTAATGTGTATGGGTGCTATAGTTCATAGTCGTATTGATCGTTTAGTGTTTGGAGCTAATGATAAAAAATATGGAGTTACTAAATTATTTAAAAATAACCAAATATTACAATTAAATCATCGATTAAAATTAACAGGATCTGTATTAGGTGTAAAATGTAGTAATTTTCTAAAAAAATTTTTTCAAAATTGTCGACAAAAAAATATTAAAATTAATAATTAATTTTATAATAATTGTAATCAATTAATATATTAATATAATAACTATATTAGTTTCATTAAAAAATTTAATATATATGAAATTTGAAGAATAATTACATTTGAACCAATATTTTGAGAAATATTAAATATTTTAATAATATTGTCAATTAAAGTTAAATATATTAATTTTTTTTAAAAAAATATTTATTAATTTTCAACTAAAAATTTTAGTAATGATTTTAAATGAAATGGATTACTTGCAGCAATAAAATTATTTTTATTTACGTAATTGTGACCACCATTAAAATCAGCTACTAAACCTCCTGCTTCACGTATTAATAATAGACCTGCGGATATATCTTCTATACTAAAAATTCCCATTAAAAAATATCCATCAAAACGACCAGCAGCTACATAAGCTAAATCTAGCATTATTGATCCTGTACTACGAATTTCTATACACTGAACAATCATTTTTTTTATTAATTGAAAATAAGCATTAGTCTGTTGACGAGATTTTTTGTAAGAATATTCGGTACCCATAATCATACTGTTTATATTTCGAACTACTGAACTACTACGTAAACGATATCCATTTAGTTGAGCACCTTGACCACGTACAGCAGTAAATAATTCATTTCGCATTAAATCATAAACAACGGATATTTCCGTTTTCTGTTTAATACGAATAGCTAATGCCATGCAAAAATGAGGAATTTTTTTTACAAAATTAGTAACACCATCTAATGGTGTAATTATCCATTGAATATCTGAAGATTTATTAATATTTTTTGAATATATAACATGCTCCGGATAAGATTGGTGAATAACATCAATAATTATTTGTTTTGATATATTTAGCATATTAGAGAGAATATAAAAATTATTTTGTTGATTAAAAACATCAATTTTATCATATCTTTGAGTTAGATAATTACTAGCTTTCCGGATAGCACGTATTGCTATATTAAGGATAGGATGCATTATTTTATCATTTCCAATGAGTTCAGTTTCATCATGTTAACTAGAAATTTATTTGCTCAATAAAAATTAACTTTTAAAAAATTATGTTTCAAATAAAATTCATACTTTAGTTGACTAAAATAGTAAACTATGAGAATTTACTAAACATAGTTCATTATAAATTAAATAATTTTTCTTACAAGATATTACCTATTAATAAAAATAAAAATATAGGAAAATTAATGATTCTGGAGGTCACAATACACTATAAGAAAAATTTTATTATAAAGAATAAATTATTCATCAAAGTAAATATTTAATTTATAATAATAATTTTCTTTTATATGGAAATATTAATTACTATTAACTCATTAATGAGTAGTAAATAGTTACATAGTTTATGATGAATTATGACGAAATTTTAGTAAAAAATAAATTTTTATTATTTAAAATTTCATTTAATGTAGTTGAAAAACAGAATAATAGAAAAAATTTTATTAGATAAAATGTGGATCTATTCTGAAAATTTATTATGTTATAGGTAGATAGTAAAGATCCTATCAAATTTTTTAGAATTAAAAAGGAAGTTTGTAATGAAATTACCAATTTATTTGGACTACTCAGCCACTACGCCTATAGATCCTCGAGTTACTGAAAAAATGATGTCTTATATGACTAAAGATGGAATCTTTGGTAATTCATCCTCCCGATCTCATATTTTTGGCTGGCAAGCAGAAAAAGCTGTAGAAAATGTACGAAATACTATTTCCGATTTAATAGGAGCAGATGATTCAAGAGAAATTATATTTACTTCAGGAGCTACTGAATCGAATAATTTAGCTATAAAAGGAATAGCATATTTTTATTCCTATAAAGGAAAACATATTATTACAAGTAAAATTGAACATAAATCAGTATTAGATACCTGTCGTTACTTAGAAGGAAAAGGATTTCAAGTAACTTATTTATCTCCAACCAAAAATGGAATGATTGAGTTAAATGATTTACAAAATTCTATTAGGGATGATACCATTTTAGTTTCTATTATGCATGTTAATAATGAAATAGGAGTTATTCAAAATATTGACGCTATTGGCTCATTATGTCGTCAATATAATATTATTTATCATGTAGATGGAACACAAAGTGTAGGAAAAATTCCCATAGATCTAAGAAAAAGTAAGGTAGATTTATTATCTTTTTCAGCACATAAAATTTATGGTCCTCAGGGTATTGGAGGATTATATGTACGTCGTAAACCACGAATTCGTTTAGAAGCGCAAATTCATGGAGGAGGACATCAAAGAGGAATACGTTCAGGAACTTTACCTGTGCATCAAATTGTAGGATTAGGAGAAGCGTGTATAATTGCTAAAAAAGAAATGACGAAAGAAATGGAACGTTTACGTAAATTACGTAATTTACTTTGGAATGGAATTAGTATAATTGATGCAGTAAATGTAAATGGATCTCTTGACACCAGTATTTCCAATATCTTAAATGTGAGTTTTAATTATGTAGAAGGAGAGTCTCTTATTATGGCTCTCAAAGAGCTTGCAGTATCTTCAGGTTCAGCGTGTACTTCTTCCAGTTTAGAACCATCCTATGTATTAAAATCATTAGGTGTTAATGAGGAATTAGCACATAGCTCTATAAGATTTTCTTTGGGACGTTTTACTACTATTGAAGAAATTCAATATACAATTAAATTAGTGCATAAGCATATTGATCATTTGCGAGAAATGTCCCCTTTGTGGGAGATGTACCAACAGGGAATAGATATTAATAGTGTTAAATGGAAAAATCACTAATTTTAGGATTACTCTTTTATTTCAAAATAATTTAATTTTAATGAAGGAAATTAATATGGCGTATAGTAAAAAAGTTCTTGATCACTATGAACATCCTAGAAATGTAGGATCTTTCGATAGTAAAGATTCTACTGTAGGTAGTGGTATGGTAGGAGCACCTGCTTGTGGTGATGTAATGAAATTACAGATTAAGGTTAATAATAGTGGAATTATTGAAGATGCACGTTTTAAAACTTATGGATGTGGATCTGCTATTGCTTCTAGTTCATTAGTAACTGAATGGATTAAAGGTAAATCTTTAGAACAAGCAATACAAATTAAAAATATTCATATTGCCAAGGAATTAGAGTTACCTCCAGTGAAAATTCATTGTTCTATTTTAGCTGAAGATGCTATAAAAGCCGCTATTGCAGATTATAAAGAGAAAAATCTTTTTTCAGAAAAGATTGAAGGTTAAATAATAGTGATTACTTTAACTAACAGTGCTGCAACACAAATTACTACTCTTTTACAACAAAGAGGTAAGGGTTTAGGATTACGATTAGGCGTACGTACATCTGGATGTACAGGTATGGCATATTTTTTAGAATTTGTTGATCAAAGTCATCCGGATGATATAGTGATGCAAGATAAGGGAATAAAACTTTATGTAGATAAAAAAAGCTTATTATATATTAATGGCACAGAAGTAGATTTTGTAAAAGAAGAATTAACTGAAGGATTCAAATTTAATAATCCTAATGTAAAATATAAATGTGGGTGTGGTGAAAGTTTTAGCATTTAATATTAACTATGATACAGGAATTTGTTTTAAAAAATGAACTATTTTGAGTTATTTCAATTACCAGTCAATTTTAAAATTGACTATAAATTACTGACTACACATTTTTATGATTTACAACGTCAATTTCATCCAGATCGTTATATTAATTTTTCTCATAAAAACAAAATATATTATTTACAACAATCAGCTTTGATAAATAAAGCATGGCAAGTATTGCGTTATCCTTTATCACGTGCAGAATATGTGCTAACTCTTTATGGAGTTAATAAAGAATATGGTACGATCAAAGATCAAAAATTTTTAAGCCAACAAATGAACTTACGCGAAGAATATGAAGAATTAAAAAAAACAATGGATATAAAAAAAATAAATAAATTTACATCTAGTATTAATAGAATTATAAAAAAATTACATCAAAATATGGAATTTACTATGGAAAATCAACAATGGAAAATAGCAGTAACTATTATTCAAAAAATCCATTTCTATAATAGAATTCGTAGCAATATTGAAGAATTAGAAAATTTCGAATTATAATTGTTAATTGTAAAGGACTGAAAAAATCATAAAAATGGTACTGCTAAAAATTAGTGAACCAGATAATCAGGATCAAAATTTATCATATAAGAATAAAAAATTTGCAGTAGGGATTGATTTAGGTACTACTTATTCTCTAGTAGCAGCTATTTATAATGGTAAACGAGAGATATTAACTGATTCAGCTAATCGATATTTACTGCCTTCAGTAGTACATTATCGAAAAAATAAAAAAATTATTGGATGGGAAGCAATCAAATATGGATCTTCTGATCCTAGTAATACTATATTTTCAGTTAAGCGATTGATGGGATATTCTCTGAGTGAAATAAAAAAAAAATATCCTGATTTACCTTATCAATTTCAATCTAATAAACAAGACTTACCTATTATATGTACATCATATGGAATAACTAATCCTATTAAAGTATCTAGTGAAATTTTATTAGAATTAGCAGACAGAGCTAGAAAAAAATTTTCTACTCATTTATCAGGAGTAGTAATTACTGTACCATCCTATTTTAATGAGACACAAAGAGTGGCTACTAAAAATGCTGCTAATGAATGTGGATTATCTGTATTAAGATTATTGAATGAACCTACGGCGGCAGCTCTAGCTTATGGATTAGATTCAAAACAAGAAGGAATAATTGCGGTATATGATTTAGGAGGAGGTACTTTTGATATTTCTATTCTTCGTTTACAAAAAGGTATTTTTGAAGTTTTATCTACCGGAGGTATTTCTACTTTAGGTGGAGATGATTTTGATCATTTATTAGTAAATTTGATCAAAAGTAAAATGGGAATAATAAATCATCCTCAAAATTTTATTTTTCATCGAAAATTATTAGAAGCTGCAGTCGATGCAAAAATAATACTTAGTAAACAGAAACAAACAATTATTAATATTGATAATACTGAGATAATAATAACTAGAAGTGATTTTGAAAAATTAATTTTTAGGTTAGTTGACCGAACTATAACAATGTGTCGGCGTGCTATTCAAGATGCGTATTTAAAAGTAGAAGAAGTATTGCAAGTAATAATGGTAGGAGGATGTACTAGAATTCCTTTTATACGAAAAAGAGTAGAAAAATTTTTTAGGTTAACACCTCTGACATCCATTGATCCAGATAAAGTAGTAGCTTTAGGAGCCGCTATTCATGCTAATTTGTTAGTAGGTAATAAGCAGAATCAAGATCTATTATTATTAGATGTTCTTCCATTATCGTTAGGTATAGAAACTATAGGAGGAGGAGTAGAAAAAATTATTTATAGAAATACTCCTATACCTACTTCTCAGGAAAAATATTTTACGAATTTTCAAAAGGGACAAACATCTATCATGATTCATGTCCTACAAGGAGAACGAGAACAAGTAATACATTGTCGATCTCTTGTTCGCTTTACTTTAAGTGGAATTCCTTATCTTGAAGCAGGAAAAGCATGCATTAAAGTTATTTTTCAGGTAGATGAAAACGGATTATTAACTGTTACTGCCAACGAGGAAATTACGAATACTACTTCATCTATTAAAGTAGATCCAACATATGGATTAACAGAACAAGAAATTTTTTCAATGATTCAGAAATAATATGAAAAAAATTACTAAAATAGTAAATTATTCCAGAGTAAAATTTTTCTAAAATAATTTTTTATAATTTTGTATAAGGTATACGTTAATGCCTACTATTATTTTTTTACCTCATCCAATATTAATTCCAGAAATCATTAAAATTGATGCTGTCGAAGGAGAAACTATTTTAGATGCAGCATTACGAAATGGTATTCTAATAGAACATGCTTGTGAAAAATCTTGTGCTTGTGCGACTTGTCACTGTATAGTACGAAAAGGGTTTTCATCTTTAATAAGTAAAAGTGACAATGAAGAAGATATGTTAGATAAAGCATGGGGAGTATCAGCTACGAGCAGATTAAGTTGTCAAGCCAAGATAGCTAATCAGGATTTAGTCATTGAAATTCCTAGATATAATGTAAATATTGTAGATTAATTTATAATGAATATTATCTATTGATATAGAGAATATTTATATTTCAAGAGGTCTATATGATAATAGAACAAACTTTATCTATTTTAAAACCTAATGCTGTAGCTAAAAAAATTATTGGATCAATCTATAATAGATTTGAAAGTGCTGGTTTTAGAATTATTGGTGTAAAAATGCAATGGCTTAATAGCACAATTGCTCAGGAATTTTATATAGAGCATAAAGAAAAACCATTTTTTAATGAATTGGTTACTTTTATTAGTTCTGGTCCTATTATTATTTCTATATTAGAGCGAAAAAATGCAGTGCAGTGTTTACGTGAATTAATGGGATGTACTGATCCAAAGTATGCACTAACAGGTACGCTGAGATCAGATTATGCTAATAACATAACTCAAAATACTATACATGGATCAGATTCTATTATTTCTGCTCAGCGAGAAATTAATTTCTTTTTTCACAAAAATGAAATATTTTCCAATACAAAATAGATCTTTATTATCAAGTGTAAATATTATAATTAAAACTATCTAGTAATTTTAGATAATAAACATTCTGTAAAATTTATATTTTGATCATTTTTTAGTTTTAATATATTTAAAAAATATAAAAATAATATTTTATATATTTAATATTAAAATATAATAACTCCATGCTGTAAAAATTTTCATTGATGATATTAATCGTCCAAAAATTGAAAAAATTATTACTAGTTGTACAAAGATAATACATTTTCTTAATATGATCCATATAAAGTTAATAAAAACTAGATAATAGTAAATTTACTAGAATTTTTGGTAAATAAAAATTCAATATTATAAGTATTATTTTATATTACGAATTTTAGAGAAAAAATTATTTATAATTTATGTATTAAATATATAAGATTTATATATCTATACAAACTAAGGTATACCTATGATAGTTATTAAACGTCGTAAATCTAAATTAATTTATGTAGGAAAAGTTCCAGTGGGAGGAAATTCACCTATTTCTGTTCAGTCTATGACCAATACTAGAACTACTGATGTAACTAAAACTGTCCAACAAATAAAAAATCTTCAAAAAGTAGGAGTGGATATTGTTCGGATATCTATTCCAGATATGGAATCAGCGGAAGCATTTAAAAAAATTAAACAACAAGTAGAATTACCTTTAGTAGCTGATATTCATTTTGATTATCGTCTTGCCTTACAAGTTGCAAAATATGGTGTAAATTGTTTACGGATTAATCCAGGTAATATTGGTAATATTTCTAGAATTAGGCAAATTATTGATTGTGCTCAAGATAAAAATATACCCATCAGAATAGGTATTAACTCTGGTTCTCTAGAAAAACATTTATTACAAAAATATTTATTAAAACCTTCAGCACAAATATTAGTAGAATCAGCATTACGAAATATTGATTATTTTACAAAAATGAATTTTGAAAACTTTAAAGTCAGTATTAAATCTTCAGATGTTTTACTTACAGTAGAATCTTATCGTCTTATTGCTCAACAAATTGAACAACCTTTACATTTAGGTATTACTGAAGCAGGGGGAGCAAGATCAGGTACTGTAAAATCTGCAATAGGATTAGGAATTTTATTATCTGAAGGAATTGGGGATACATTGCGCATATCCTTAGCCGATAATCCAGTAGAAGAAGTTAAAGTAGGTTTTGATATTCTTAGGTCACTGCGTATTCGTTCTCGTGGAATTAATTTTATAGCCTGTCCAACATGTTCCAGACAACAATTTGATGTTATTAGTACAGTTAAATCGTTAGAACAACGATTAGAAGATATAGTAATTCCGATGGACATATCTATTATTGGTTGTGTGGTCAATGGAATTGGAGAAGCTAAACAATCTATGTTAGGAGTAGTAGGAGGAAAAAAAAATCGCATATATGAAGATGGCTTATTAAGCCAGGATGGAATAGATCAACATCAGTTAATTGATATTTTGGAAAAAAAAATTCGTGAAAAAGCATATAACATTGCTATACAATTACAAAAGGATAAAAAAGTGTGACAAAAAAAATTCAATCTGTTAGAGGAATGAAGGATTATCTTCCTGAAGAAATTATATTTTGGAAAAATATTGAAAAAATTATTATTAATGTATTAAATAGTTATGGTTATAATGAAATTAGATTACCTATTTTAGAAAAAACAGATCTTTTTTATCGAGTTATAGGTAAACTTACCGATGTAGTGGAAAAAGAAATGTATACTTTTCATGATCGAAATGGTGATAGTTTAGCACTTCGACCAGAAGGAACATCAGGTTGTGTTCGAGCAGGAATAGAACGTGGTCTTCTGTATAATCAGGAACAACGATGGTGGTATTATGGACCTATGTTTAGGCACGAACGACCTCAAAAAGGTCGGTACAGGCAATTTTATCAAATAGGAGTAGAAATTTTTGGGTTACCGGAACCTACTATTGAAGCGGAGCTTATTATATTAACTTCTAGATGTTGGAAAACTTTAGGAATAATGAATTATCTCAAATTACAACTTAATACTGTAGGTTCTATGGAGTCTCGTCAACGTTATCAATCATCTTTAGTAAATTTTTTTAACAAAAACTTAAGTTTATTAGATAAAGAGAGTATTCGTCGCATACAATCTAATCCTTTACGAATATTGGATAGTAAAAATCAGCAAGTTCAACTTCTTCTTAATGAAGCTCCTTTACTTAGGGAATATCTTGATTCAGAATCAAAAGAACATTTTTCAAATTTATGCATTTTATTAGATAAAATAGGTATTAATTATACCATTAATCCCTTCTTAGTACGGGGATTAGATTACTATAATAGTACGGTTTTTGAGTGGGTTACTTATAATCTCGGTTCCCAAGGAACTATATGTGCAGGAGGTAGATATGATAAATTAGTACAACAATTAGGAGGATATTCTACTCCCGCAGTAGGTTGTGCTATAGGAATGGAACGTTTAATACTTTTAGTGAAAGAAGTGAATGCTCAATTTGGTTCATGGATGAATAATAAAATTGATATTTATTTGATATCTTCTGAATCTCATTATGTGAAAACTGCAGCACTAATATTAGCAGAACAAATAAGAGACTATATTCCACAAATTAAATTACGTACACACTTAGGTTTAACTAATTTGAAAAAACAATTTTTTTATTCTAATAAATATGGAGCTCGTATAGCTTTGATTTTAGGAGAACAAGAGTTTGTACAACAAAAAGTAATAATAAAAATTTTAAAGACCGGGGAACAAGAAATAGTAGATCAAAAAGATGTTCCATATTTTTTATCAAATTTATTAAATAATAATTCTTCTATTTAATATTAGAAAAATTATTTAGATCAATTTATCTTCTGCATAAAAAATATTTTTCATGATAAAATATTTTATTTATAGTATATTTATATTAATAATAACATTATTGTTGGTTATTGGATTAAATCAATATACCATAAATAAAATGTCTCAGATTTATAAAGAGAATTTGTTTTTCAAGAAAATGCCACGTTTATTGCGTTTAAAAGATATTAATGTTTTTGGACACAATACGAAAATTACTAAATTTAGTACCTTAGTCTCTTTATTATTAGCAAAAAAATTTATTAATAAAAATGAATTTAATAAAGCATCAATGGAATTACAAGTACCAAACAAAAATTTTTCTGATTCAATTTTAAAAAATATTTTTTATTTACGTTTATCAAGAATTCAATTATATCAAGGAAAAATAGATAAAGCGCTTATTACCTTAAATTTGATAAATCACAATTTATCATGGTCAGGTCTAAAATTAGATTTACAAGGTAATGCTATGATAGAAAAAGGGGATATTAATCAAGCAGTTTGTTTGTGGAAGAAATCAATGAAAAAAGCTCCTTTGCTAATGAAATATCTTCTTCAAATAAAAATTAAATATTTTACTGATTAGTTCAGTTTATGTAACAATTATAATTGTTAAAAATATTTGTAATTTTGTTTATTACCCAGCTCACCTGTTATTTTTGAAAATCAAAATGGAAAATTAGATATGATTCCTATAATAACACTAGTAGGACGTCCTAATGTGGGTAAATCTACTTTATTTAATAGACTTACAGGAATGACAAATGTAGTAGCAGATATACCTAATCTGACACGTGATCGTCATTATAGTAATATAAGAATTCAAGGTCAAATGTTTGTTCTTGTAGATACGGGTGGAATAGATAAGATTAATAAACGATTTCCCGAAGATCAGCTTTATCCAAAAATTTTTGAACAATTAATTCAGGCTATTGAAGAATCCCATCTAGTATTACTAATAGTAGATGCTCATGGAATAATGCCTGGAGATATTTATCTTTCTCAAATAATTAAATCAAAAAAAAAAAATTTGTTTATAGTAGTTAACAAAATAGATAGTTTTACTTATCAAAATTATATAGGACATGAATTTTATACTTTAGGATTAGAACTACATTTAATTTCATCCTCTCAGGGAATAGGAATTAATCAATTAACCAAAAAAATTTTTTTATGGTACAAAAATCATCAAAATATTTTCAATCAATATTATGGTAATCAAATAAATCATGACTCGGATAAATCAGTCAATATTAATGAATCTATAATTAAATTTGCTATTGTAGGACGTCCTAATGTAGGTAAATCTACTTTAACTAATCGTCTTCTAGGTGAACGAAGAGTTATAGTATTTAATCAACCTGGCACTACGAGAGATAGTATCTTTATACCCATAGAATGGAAAGGTATCAAATATACATTAATTGATACTGCAGGAATAAAAAAAATTTATAAAAGTAATAATTATATTGAAAAAATTTTTTTAATCAAAACGAAACATACTATTCAAAAAACAAATGTAGTAGTTATGGTTTTAGATGCTTATTTGGGAATAAATCTTCAAGATAGTTTATTAGTAAATTTTATTACTAAAAGTGGAAGAGGAATAATTTTAGTAGTGAATAAATGGG
This sequence comes from Candidatus Dasytiphilus stammeri, assembly GCA_041941865.1. Classification (GTDB taxonomy): domain Bacteria; phylum Pseudomonadota; class Gammaproteobacteria; order Enterobacterales; family Enterobacteriaceae; genus Dasytiphilus; species Dasytiphilus stammeri_H. The sequence continues at coordinate 47,001 of CP145873.1, read as the reverse complement.
ATTTGTTATCTTCAACAGAAAAACATAAATTTAAAGAAAAATTATTATCTCGGCGGGAATTTATGAAAATTTTCCGAATTCATTTTATTTCTTGTCTATCTTCTCTAGATAAAGAAATTAATCTTATTTTAGATTCCATAAAAAAAGTATATTATTGTACTGTACAACACATAAGTAGTTCAGTTTTATCGAAAATTTTGCAAAATGCTATTCAACAACATAAACCTCCTACAATCAGAGGTTATTCCGTAAAGATGAAATATGCTCATCTTGGAGGTCATAATCCATTTATTATAGTAATTCATGGAAATAGGTTACATAAAATTCCAGATACTTATAAAAATTACTTAATAAATTATTTTTCCAGTTCATTAAAAATGATTGGAATGCCTATCAAACTTTTCTTTAAAGAAAGTCAGAATCCTTTTTTGAAAAAAAATAATTATCAAAAATAAAAATAAAAATATTATTGAATTTTATTCTCTTACTTGACATAATCTTTAATAAAAAATGATTATCAAAAAAAACAGTTATTTATAAAAATAAGAACTAGTAATTTTACATATTGCATAACCGTCTAAAAATATCACTTTTACAGTATCATTCTTCTTAAGTTGCGAAATATTAGTAATAATTACATTATCTTTTATAGTCATACTATAACCTCTAGTTAATGTATTCATAGGACTTAATACATTAAGTTGAGCTACTTTGGATAATAATTTTTTATGAAGGTTATTTAATATGACATTAATAATTTTGGACAATTTATATTGTAAGTGTTGTAATTTATATTGATTATTATCAATAATACTATTAATTTTATAATGAAATAGCCGTTGTTTAGTATATGTTATTTTCTTCACAGAAGAATTAATTTGTTTTCCAATTAACTCACATATTTTTTGAAAAATTATATTTACATACGTAAACTTACGTAAAAAATATAACCGTGGATGGTATCGCTGAAGTTGATAATTCATATCACTCAAATAAGATTTTTTCTTTTCTAAAAAATGTTCAATAGCTGTTTCAAGACCTTTTTGATAAACTTGTATTTGTCGAAATAATTCAATATTATTTCGACTCACTATTTCTGCTGCAGCAGATGGAGTAGGAGCCCGTACATCTGATACTAAGTCTGCAATAGTAATATCAGTTTCATGTCCTATACCACTGACTATAGGGATAGAACTTGAAAATATTGCTCTTGCAATATTTTCATCATTAAAACACAATAAATCTTCTACTGATCCTCCTCCCCGTCCTAATATTAAGACATCACATTCTTTACGAAAATTAGCTAATGTAATAGCACTTATTACACTATCAACCGCAGTAGTACCTTGTACTATTGCGGGATAAATAATTACAGGTAATAAGGGATCTCGTCTTTTTAGTATTCGTAACATGTCATAAAGAGCAGCACCAGTAGTAGAAGTAATAATTCCTACCTGATGAGCGGGAATAGGTAATTTTTTTTTAAAATGTTGGTCAAATAATCCTTCTGATGATAATATAGTTCGAAGTGTTTCATACTGTTGATGTAATAATCCATCTCCAATTTCGTAAATACTTTCGGCGATTAATTGTAAATCACCTCTCGATTTATAGATTGTAATAGTTGCATGTATTAATATTTGCTGTCCTCTTTGAGGACAAAATGACATACTGCGATTATAACTACGAAACATTACGCAACGTATTTGTGCAGTATCATCCTTAACAGTAAAATACCAATGACCAGATGTAGGTTGAGAAAAATTAGAAATTTCAGCATTTAACCAAATTGTTCCGATTTTTTCTTTTAAAATAGATTGAATTTTTTTAGTAAAATCGGTAACAGTAAAAACTGTTAAAGAACTATGACTCATTTAAAATAATTGAAATTTAGTAAAATAAATATACTATCTTAGTTATATATAATTAATAATCAAGCATTTTTCCTATAATAATCAAAAAGAAATAGATATAATTAAATTAATATTAATTAATATATTTAAAAATAATATTTTTATGAAAAATATATTTTTTATTAAATATTACTATTTGTAATATAGTAACTAAATAATTTATATTTCAAGAAAATTTGATTAAAAAATAATATAATTACATATATTCTAATTGATATAAAAAGTTAAAAAATTCTTTTTATAAAAAAAATAGCCCCCAAAATAGGGGGCCATTTTCTGAAATTTAAGATCATTTCATAAATTATAATATGTTACTATTTTAGTAATTAATACCTTTTACTTGTATTTCTACTCGTCGATCTGGACCCAAACAATGAATTAAAATAGAACGAGAGTTCAGGAACTTACAATTATTTTTAGTCACAGAAGATTTTGATCCTTCTCCCCAGACAGATATTTTGTTACTATCAAGTCCTTTGCTCATGAGATATTTGGCTACAGATAAAGCACGTTTATAAGATAAAATTTTATTATGTATCGTATTTCCGATTTGGTCAGCATAACCGACTATTATCACAGAACTAATATTATTAGAACCTACAGATTGTATTGTAGAATATAATTGATCTAGATTTTTTTTAGATAAAAGGGTTAGATCATATTTATCAAAGTTAAATAACACTTCATTTTTTATTCCAAAATTATTATTTTTTACTATAGGTTGTGATGAAGAAGGTATAGATAATAGGGATGTTTCTTCAGGCTTTAGCATTTTATGCATTACAGAGTAAGTAAAACCTAAACTAAAAAGATTATTATTAGGATGAAGACCTAATACATGGGAATCACCTATTTCATTGATCCACTGATACTCTAATCGAGTAGCTATTTTATTAGACAAAGCATACTCAATTCCTATTGCTCCTACAGGAGACAAACCATTTTTAAAATCTTTAATCTGTCCAAATATCGGATTATTTTGAATAGCCTCCGATTTCAACAGCATACCTCCTAAACGAGTATATATATCAAATTTATCAGTAATTTGGTAATTAATTTTACTGGTTAGTTGAATGCCATAAGATTTAAAATTTCCAGTGACCTTACCTTTTGTTTGCATACGACCTAGCCAATCATAACCTAATTCAAATCCTACATGAGGATTTACCTGATAACCAAAGATAGTGCTGATGGCACTATGATGTTGAGATGTCAAACCATCGTTATTGATATAACCATTTCCAAGGTAACCTGTATCGTAATATTGAGACCATCCTACTTTAGTTCCGGTATACCAAGTGTGTTGTTGAACAGACGCACTAGCTATGCTAGTAGATATTGCTAGTGCTGCTACTGTAATACCTATTTTTCTTTTCATTGGAGACCTCATTTTTGATCCAAAATTGGATGTAAATAAATCCTACGAATTCTTTATATTTTCATCTAGTTAATAGTCAAAAAAATTAATTTTTACATTTCGATATTAGCTAATTTATTAATATTTATTTCTTATCATATATCATTAGATAAAATTTCATTTAAAAATTATTATAGCATGTTTATTTGTTCTTAAGAGTTAGTTATCTATATCAGATAAAAATATTTGATTTGTTGATATCAAAAATATTTATTTTTTAGATGTTTGATTAAACAAGGAAAAAATTTAGAAAAAATTTTATTACTATAATAACTAGTATATTTCTTAATAATAACTACTAAATTAGTTACCTTTGAAGAATTATTAAATAATTTTAACTTTATGAAAAAGATAAAAAATTTTAATTATTTACTTAAATATAAAATAACCTATCACAAGTGAAAAATATTTATTAGAAGTAAATGTTGATACAAAATTACTAGAATTAATTTCTATAATTAAACTTTAATTTATGTAATATAGATAAAAATATTTTTATTAATTTTTTCAAGATAATAATTTTTTATAGATAAATATTTTTGCAAAATTTTTTCAAAATAAGTTATTGATATTAATGAATATTAATTATTCGGTAGTTAATTTGATTAATAATTATAGAAATAATATGTATCAAATACTATTAGCTTCTTCTTCGAAAGATAAGAAAAAGGAGTTTATGCAACTAATGAAACAAAATAGTTATAATGTAAAATTAATAATGCGGAATATTGTGAAAGATATTGGGATAATTCCAGAAACAGGAAATAGTTATTTAGATAACGCTTTAATTAAAGCTAATATTGTGTATCAATATTATCAATTACCTGTGTTGTCAGATGATTCAGGTATAGAATTAACTGATTTTAGCAATTTTCCAGGAATTTATTCTAATCGATACGCTGGATATAATGCTAATGATCAAGATAATTATAATAAATTACAACACTTTTTATTAAAAAAACAATTAAATTTTACTGCAGCTAGATATAGTTGTGTTTTAGTTTATCAATTTCAGATTAATAAATATCAAAAATTTGAAGGAAAATGGAATGGAAGAATCTGTATTAAAAAATCAGTACATGGAGGTTTTGGTTATGATCCAATGTTTATTCCTGCCGGATGTAATACAACAGTAGAAAAATTAGATCTTTTTTATAAAAATACTTATTCACATCGAGCAATAGCAGTCAAAAAGTTGATAAAATATATAGCAAATAGAAAAATCAAAAATATTAATAATATTATTAATATGTAATTATTACCAATATCATTTAGCTAATTGATAAATAATTAACCTATACCTAAAAATACCAGGATGATTAAAATCATAAAAATATTTACTCTAAGTTTCTCGGAAGAGAAAAATGGTAATTATGAAATAAGTTAACACTTCTACTGGTGTCGAAAAGATAAAATTAATTGTTTATGAACAATATAATTATTCTATTTTTTTAGTACCAAGCAAAAGAGAAAATATAGATTAAATAAGTTGAGTTAGTTATTTAAAATGGAATATCATCATCAAATTGTAATTCAGTATCTTCTATTGAAATTTTGGAATTATTGGTAGTTTTATTTTTCAATAATGTTGTATTATTTAATTTATTTTTATTTATAGATGATTTGGAAGAAGATTGTATTTGCCAAGGATTATTGTTTTCTTTACTTACAGATATTTTATTATTTGAACGTATTCCTAACATCTGCATAGTGCCACTAACATTAACAATTATTTCTGTAGTATATCTTTCTTGACCATGACTATCTTTCCATTTTCTAGTTTGTAAAGTTCCTTCAATATAAACTTGTGATCCTTTGTGCAAAAATTCTCCTGCTACTTCGGCTAATTTACCAAATAAAACTACTCGATGCCATTCAGTTTTTTCTTTATTTTCTCCAGTTTGTTTATCTCGCCAGCTTTCCGAAGTAGCTAAATTTAAATTAGTAACTGCATTACCATTAGGCATATACCTTATTTCCGGATTTTGACCTAAATATCCTATTAAAATAACTTTATTAATACCTTTACTAGCCATATTGTGATCTTCCATATCAAATAATATAATGAATTTATTTTCTAATATTTAAAATATTTTTCAAGAAAGAAAAATCATAATTTTTAAAAAATTAGATATAAGTTTTTTAGTATATTTTATGTATACTTGAAATGTAAAGGTATTTATTATTTTTTACTGTAAAAATTTTAATAAAATCAGTTAATTTAATGAAAAGACAATTATTTTTTAAAAATTTTTGGTAAGTTAACTCAGTTAAAAATAATTATATTATTTTTATCTATTTTAGTTAATTGAAAAATAAAAAATTTTTGTCAATATTTTCACTGGTATTAGAAATACAATATTTATGTTAGTATTTAAGCATCAAACATAATTATATCAATGATATGTAAAAATATTATTTTTATGTATAATTTTGAGTGGATATTAGAAATTTCAATAGTGAACAATGAAACCACAAAATTTGGTATGCAGATAATTCATAATAATTATTAAAAATCTAAAATTTTAAAATTAAATTTAATCATATATATTAAATTATTTATTTTGAGTAATGTAGATTTACTCTGGAGTTTGAGAAATTATTTTAATACTACAAATAAAAAATATATACATATCTCAAGAGAAAATACTTGGATAAGAAAAATTTTTCTAGTTATGATATGCATCATCACAAAATAAAATATTTATTTCGGAAGAAATTTATGGCAGAAAAAAATAATTACAAATATGTAGTTGATCGTCAAACTAAAAATTTGAAGATTCCTCCTCACTCTATAGAAGCAGAACAGTCTGTATTGGGAGGATTAATGTTAGAAAATAATCGATGGGAAAAAGTAATAGATAAATTAGTAACTAGTGATTTTTTTATCCGTCCCCATCGAATTATTTTTAATGAAATGCAACGTCTTATTGAACATAATGAACCTATTGACTTAATAACTTTATCTGAAGCTTTAAATCAAAAAGGACAGTTAGAGCCGGTAGGAGGTTTTGCTTATTTAGCTGAACTATCTAAAAATACTCCTAGTACCGCTAATATTAATGCTTATGCTGATATTGTACGCGATCGTGCACTAGTACGAGATATGATTTCAGTTGCACATGAAATATCCGATACGTGTTATGATCCCCAAGGACGTAGTACTGAAGATTTACTAGATCTAGCAGAATCTCGTGTTTTTCAGATAGCTGATAAACGAGGGAGAGAAGCTGGACCTAAAGGAATAGAACAAATTTTAGAATCTACTTTAACAGGAATTGAATCTATTTACCGTCAACCATATAAAATGGTGACTGGTATTTCTACAGGTTATCATGATCTTGATCAGAAAACTTCTGGATTACAAAAATCAGATTTAATCATTATTGCTGCGCGTCCTTCAATGGGAAAAACTACTTTTGCAATGAATATATGTGAAAATGCAGCTTTCATACAAGATAAACCAGTGTTAATATTTAGTCTCGAAATGCCCCAAAATCAAATTATGATGCGAATGCTAGCATCAGTATCTAGAATAGATCATTCCAGACTGCGGACAGGACAACTTAATAATGATGAATGGCTTCGTATTTCTGGAGCTATTAATATTCTTCTGGAAAAACGTAATATGTATATAGATGATTCTTCTAGTCTTACTCCTACAGAAATTCGTTCTAGAGCTCGACGAATTTTTCGAGAACAAAAAGGTCTCAGTCTAATAATGATTGATTACTTACAACTTATGAGGGTACCGGCATTATATGATAATCGTACTCTAGAAATTTCTGAAATATCTAGATCTTTAAAAGCTTTGGCAAAAGAGTTACAAGTTCCAGTAGTAGCGTTATCGCAGCTTAATCGTTTATTAGAACAAAGAACTAATAAACGTCCTGTGAACTCTGATTTACGAGAATCAGGTTCTATTGAGCAAGATGCTGATTTAATTATGTTTATTTATAGAGATGAAGTGTACAGTGAAAATATTGATAATAAAGGAATAGCAGAAATTATTCTTGGAAAACATCGTAATGGTCCAATTGGTTCTATTAAATTAAAATTTAATGGTCAATGGTCACGTTTTGATAATTATGCCGAACAAAATAATTATTAATATATTATTTTATGTAGGTAAAAAATTGATTTTTCCTAGAAGAATAACTTAAATAATAATTATCTTCCCAACAGAACATAGTGAGATTGCCCCCCCAGCAACATCCTGTATCTAAGGATATAATGTTAGAAGGAGTATATTTACCTTTTAAAGAAGACCAATGACCAAATACCATGGTATAATTAATATTACTAAATTTTTTAGTACGTGGAATAGAAAACCAAGGAATTAATGGTTTTGGAGCTAAAGGTGGTGGTAATTTGCATGAAAAATCTAATTGTCCATTAGGAAAACAGTAACGCATACGTGTTAAAACATTAGTAATAAATCGTAATTTAATAATGTTTTTTTCCGAACAATCCTGACTACCATTATATAAGTCCTGAAGAAAATGTAAGTAATTACTACTGGATAAGATTAATTTTACTTCTTTCGCATATTTTTGAGTCATATCTAAATTCCAATGTGGAAAAATACCTGCATGAGACATAACAATTTGTTTATTCTCATCTATTTGTAGTAATGGTTGAAGACGTAACCATTCCATCAGAACTGATGCGTCTGGAGCTTCTATCAGTTCGGTTAAATTATCGGATAACTTAGGCTGAATAATTCCATTATATATAGAAATAAATTTTATATCTTGATTACCAAGAACTAATTTTACTCGTGGTCCTAAAGATTTTATATATCTAAGTACTTGTAATGAGTTTGGTCCTCTGGTAACTAAATCTCCTGTCAGCCACAAAGTGTCTGTGACAGAAGAAAAAGATACTTTTTTGAGAAGATTACTTAATTCATAATAACATCCATGAATATCTCCAATGAAATAGGTAGACATTAATTTTTATTCCAAAATATTTGCATAATTTTTATTTTTAAAAAAAATGATAGAAAATTATTTTGTTCATCAAAAACAAGACACTTTTTTCTTTATTTGAATTACCATATTTTACTTGATATTTTATTAAACCTATGCTCCGATAGCCAATTAGCTAGGCGACAATAAAGAGCAACAGACACATTTTCTGCGCGCCATTGAGAATTAATTTCTAATTTATGCAGAATTTCTATCGTCACTAAATCTCTCAAACTGTTTCGTAAAATTTTTCTTCGTTGACTAAAAGCTCTCTGTGTAATAAAAGATAAAATTTGAAAATTTTTTACTTCATGGGGAAGAACCTTATAAGGAACAAGATTTAATAATGCTGAATTCACTTTAGGTATTGGTCTAAATGATTTTGGATTAATTTCAAAAAGATAATTAGCTTGACAATAATATTGAGTCATAACACTTAAACGACCATACTCTTTACTTCCCGGTACAGCTATTATCCTATTGACTACTTCTTTTTGCAACATTAAATGCATATCTTTTATAATATTTCGAAAATGAAATAATTTAAATAATATCGGAGTGGAAATATTGTACGGAATATTACCAAAGACACGTATTAATTGATCATTTTTATGTACCAGTTTATTAAAATTAAAAGTTAAAACATCTTGACAATAAATAGTTAACTTATTTTTCAAACAATTTGTATTTTTTAATAAATTCACTAATTTTTTATCTATTTCTATGACTGTTATATTATCTACATATTGACTTATGGGATTAGTTAAAGCTCCTTTTCCCGGACCAATTTCTACAAAAAACTGATTCAAATTTGGATTAATAGCACAAATAATATTATTAATAATTATCTTATCTTGAAGATAATATTGCCCCCATTTTCGATGTTCAATAAATTTGAATTTATTTCCTTTCATTTTTGAATGAGTTAATTTTATTAAACAAGTTAATTTATATATAAAGATAATAATCTTCTCAAAATATTATACTTTATAATAAGTAAAAATAGATTTTCATTGAGGTATAATTAGTCGTAGTTCATATAAAAAAGAAGTACATCGTGAATGAGATATTTTTATACAAAACTAATATTTATCTGTAATGAAATTATGATGATTAATTTTAATATAGTAGATAAATTATTTTTTATTATTTTTTTATAGTTAAATATAATTATTTCTAACATCATGGATGTTTAGTAAAAAGTATATAATTTAGTCATTTACCATAAATAAAAATGTAAGAAAAATAATTTTTCTTAATATTTATGAGTAAAAAGATACCTATAAATAATATTTTTATTGAGATAAAATTTTAACATAAGAATGATTACATTGTGATTTTATCAACGAAGATATTTCTATAGTTATTTTACAATTTTCTAAAATTTTAAATAATTTTTCTTGAAAAAGACTGGTATTCTGTTTTTGTATTGTTCGAGTTGCAAGTAACTGCAGTAAGTTCCATCCATTTTCATTAAAAATGGGGGGAGTAATTTCATTTAGTGTTAATTTTAATAGAGGAAGTCTTAAAGACTTTAGATATCTCTGTGGTAATATCCATTCTAATTTATTACTGGAAATTATTCTACTATTGATACTTTGAGAAGTATATTTTTTTCCATTACCAGAAAAACCTTCCGGAAATTTTTTTAGATCTCGTGCAATAATTTTAAATATTTCGAATAATTGTTTATTAGTAAGTTCAGGGTTATTTATAATGATGTGTCTGACATATAGTTCAGTTAAAAAGAAGTAATAATTTTTACGTTGTGTTTGATATTTTAAATGAGAATTGAATTTTGGGGAAAAATAAAAATTTTTTGTTACCAATTCATTGACTTGTGATGGTGTTACTAATATTTTCGATGGTAGAAGATAATTGAAAATCTGATGAAATTTTAGTTCATAACCAATTTCCTGAGAAATATCAGGATAATTGATTTTTTTATGAACTAATAAAATAAATAATAAATTATTGGCGGGAACATGGAGATCAATAGCATAAAGATTAATATTACTAATAATATTATTTTTAATTTCCCTAGCACTAACTTGAGGATTATATTGTTTTATTAGAGGAAATAATACTGTATGTAGTATCAGTTCTTTGATTATTTGATGTTGTGTTATGTAAGACCAAGGTTTTACAAAATGAAGAAAATAGTCAATATCACTTTGTAAAATTACTTGATTATTTACAATGACGGAAATTTTATCCATTAATATTGGATGAGCAGCAATTTTTTGAAACCACAAAACAGTAAATACGAAAATCAATATTTTTATAGTATACATCATTAGAATAATTTTTTTAAATAATTTTCAGAAATTATTAACAATAGATAAATAAATGATCTTAATACCATTATCTAAAAATATTTTTCTTTCAAATAAATATCTATTATTATTAGATAGAATTTTTGAAATATAATTTTTTAAAAAATTTAATTGTATTTCTTTATCTTTTGATAATCATTTAAAAATGTTTGCTTAAAATTGTGGTTGTAAAACTGATGATTGTTCCCATAATCGCTGAAATTCTTTTTCATATTGTAAAGTAGTATGAATAACATTATATATAATAATAATATTTTCTGCATTGTTTTTAGCCGCTGCTTTTGTATAATTATATGATCCAGTTTGGATAATTTTATTATCTATAATCATAAATTTATTATGCATAATAGCATAATTCTTATTTAATCTTATTGATATTCCATGGTTAGCTAAAAAAGTAAGAGCCGTATACTTATTATTAGCTTTATGATCTGCTACAATACGTATTATTATTCCCTTTTGCTGTACTTTAAGTAATGCTAAGCTGATAGGTTTACTAGTAAAAGAATAAGCAGCAATATCTATGTTATGGTGAGCATGATAAATTGTCTGTAAAATAAGGTTTGAGGCGTTTATTCCCGGAGAAAATGCAACTTTAATATTAATAGACGAAGCTGTTAATCCTAGTAATATCAAACAAATTAATATTTTTGATTTTATTATTATATTCATAATATGTCATTCTTACACTAATCATTTAGTGTTGAAAATAAATTCTAATTATATAAGAGACAAATATAATCCTTAAAAATACTTTTGAAAAGTATAATATGGAAAAATTGTTTCTGCACAATTACTCATTAATTATATTTTGTTAGAAAAGAGAGAAAGGATACTTATAAAGTAGTATGTAAACTAGAGATAAAATTCATGCAAAACTTGATAAAACATAATCCTGTTCTTTTAACTGAAACAGTAAATGCTCTTAATGTTAAACAGAATGGAATATATATAGATGGTACTTTTGGTAGTGGAGGACATGCTAAAATAATATTAAATCATTTGTCTTCGAAAGGACAATTATATGCTATAGATCGAGATCCGGTAGCTATAGAAGCGGCCAAGTGTATTAATGATCCTCGTTTAACTGTTATTCATGGTTGTTTTTCACAACTTTCAACATATATGGATAAAAAACAATTAATAGGACGTATTGATGGAATACTATTAGATTTGGGAATGTCTTCAGTACAACTCAATAATTCTTCCCGGGGATTTTCTTTTTGGAATGATGGTCCACTTGATATGAGAATGAATCCTACCCAAGGATTATCAGCTGCCGCCTGGTTATTACATGCCAGTGAATATGATATTAGTTTAGTATTAAAAAATTACGGAGAAGAATACTGTGCTAGACGTATTGCTCGGGAAATTATAAAACGTCGGAAGAATTATCCTCTTACACGAACCAAAGAATTGGTAGAAGTGATAACATCTATTATTCCTAATAATTTTCTGAAAAAACATCCCGCTCGACGAACTTTTCAAGCTATTAGAATCTTTATTAATAACGAACTTACAGAACTACGTCAAGGTTTAGAAGAATCTTTACGATGTCTTCGTCCTACCGGACGGTTAGCCGTTATTAGTTTTCATTCTTTAGAAGATCGTTTGGTAAAATATTTTATTCAGAAACAAAGTTGTTGTGATTTATTTTCAGAAACAATTTACATAAATTTCATGAAAAAATATTTTTTAGGTACGTTTCTTGGTCCGTGGGGGTTATTAAAATCAATGGGTAAAATTCAGCCAAGCAGACTAGAAATAGAGTTAAATAATCGATCACGGAGTGCAATATTACGCTGTGCAGAAAAAACTAATGAGTGAATAAATCATAGACCAGTTAAATAATTAATATTAGATAATTGTTTAATTATTATTTTGCGAAAATATTTTTTTATTTTTATGAACCAATATTAAGAACAAAATATTTTATTGTTATCTCAACTATTAAGATGATAATCTATCGATCCATAATAAATAATAATTAATGATAATTTCATCTTAATAAAAATTATCATACTGAAATGGTAATAAAAAATGAAAAATAATAAATATTTAGATTTTTTATTAGAACCATGGATAAGTTCAGTTCCTAAGATTTATATACGTGAAATTAAATTAGATAGTAGATTAGTAAAACCAGGAGACTTATTTATTGCAAAATTAGGATATTTACTAGATGGTAAAAATTTTATTGCGCAAGCGATCGCACAAGGAGCACAAGCAGTCATTACCTATCAAAATATGAATAGTAGTGATAAAAATAAAATTTGCTACGGAGATAATAACATTCCAATAATATATTTAAAAAATTTATCTTTTCATCTTTCAGAAATTGCGGCTCGTTATTATAATAATCCAGGACAACAATTATGTATAGTTGGTGTTACAGGTACTAATGGTAAAACTACTATTACAAACTTAGTGGCACAATGGGTACAATTATTGGGTCATAAAAGTGCTATTATGGGAACCTTAGGTAACGGTTTATATGGAAGTACTATAAATACGAAAAATACTACATCTTCAGCAATAGAAATTCAAAAAATATTAAAATTTTTAGTAGAAAAAAGAACTAAATTAGCTGCAATAGAAATTTCGTCTCATGGTTTAGATCAATATCGCGTAATATCAGTACCTTTTTCAGCAGTAGTATTTAGTAATTTAACTCGTGACCATCTAGATTATCATGGAACTATGCAATGTTATAAAAATGCAAAATGGTTATTATTCTCCCAACATCATACTGAAAATATTATTATTAATGGAGATGATGAAGTAGGACAATCGTGGTTATCTATATTACCAGATGCAGTAATAGTTTCTATTACTAACAATAGTACAAAGAAAAGACGATGGCTTAAGGTAACAAAAATTATATCTGTTCATGAGAACAAAACGAAAATTCAATTTCAATCTTATTGGGGAAAAGGTGAAATAAAAAGTCATTTAATTGGATATTTTAATATTAGTAATCTATTATTAGCAATGACTACTTTATTAACATTAGGTTACTCAGTAGAACAGTTAATCAACACATGTTCTTCTTTAAAACCAGTGATAGGACGAATGAACATGTTTCATGTATTAGGAAAACCAAAAGTAATTATAGATTATGCACATACACCGGATGCTTTAAAAAATGCACTTATCTCTGCACGAATGCAAAAATGTAAAAACTTATGGTGTATTTTTGGTTGTGGAGGAGAAAGAGATAAAGGTAAACGTTCTCTTATGGGAACAATTGCTAAAAATTTAGCTGATAAAATTATCATAACTAATGATAATCCTCGTTATGAGGATCCTATAATTATTATAAATGATATATTAAAAGAATTACGTTTTGACTCACATATTAATGTTATCCAAAATCGTAAAAGTGCAGTAATACAAGCACTGCAATTAGCACATAAAGATGATATTATTTTTATCAGTGGTAAAGGTCATGAAAATTATCAATTAGTGGAAAATAGACGTATTAATTATTCAGATATTGACGTAGTAAAAAAATTTCTCGAAAAATAAAATAATGATACCTCTAACATTATGGAAAATAGCTAATATTATTCATGGAAAAATTATGGGTACCACTGTTAATAACAGTGATTATATTCATTCAATTTTAACTGATACACGACAATATGCATCATGTGCTCTTTTTTTTGCGTTAAAAGGACACCATTATGATGGACATCAGTTTATTACAGAAAGTATAATAAACAATGGTGTTAAGGCGGTAGTAGTAAGTAGATTTGTAACTATTCCTTTTCCTCAAATTATCGTGGATGATACTATCGTAGCTTTAGGAAAACTAGCAGCATGGATACGAAAACAGGTTACTAAAACGAAAATATTAGCATTAACCGGATCTTGTGGAAAAACTACAGTTAAAGAGATGTTACATGTTATATTAAGTCAATGTGGACATACTCTATCTACTTTTAATAATATGAATAATAAAATAGGAGTTTCATTAACATTATTAAAATTAAATAACAAATATGATTTTGCAGTTATTGAATTAGGTGCTAATCAACCCGATGAAATTTCATATACAGTAAAGTTAACAAATCCAGAGGTGGTATTAATTAATAATATAGAGTTGTCACATATAGAATATTTTAGATCTTTAACAGGAGTAGCGAAGTGTAAAGGAGAAATATTTACGGGATTAAAAAGTAATGGAATAGCTATTATTCATAACGAAAATAATTATTATAATTTTTGGAAAAAAATGCTTACTACTAAATTAGTATGGAAGTTTTCTCTGCATAAAAAACCTACTAGTAATTTTTTTTCTTCTAATATTATTATAAATTATCTAAGAACTTATTTTACCATACATACTCCGATAGGAGTATTTGATGTAGATATGTCATTATTAGGTATGCATAATATTTGTAATGCTATAGCAGCTACAGCTTTAGCTACTGCAGTAGAAGTACCATTAACAAAAATTAAACAGGGATTATCTATGGTACAAGCCTTTCCGGGACGGATGTATCCTTTATTTTTAGATAAAGAAAAAAATAAATTATTATTAGATGATAGCTATAATGCTAATGTTGCATCTATGAACGCAGCTGCTTGTACTTTAGCTAACATGCCCGGATATTTAGTAATGGTAGTGGGAGATATGGCTGAATTAGGTATTCATAGTATTAAATATCATCAGATAGTAGGATCTACAATACGTCGTCTAGCAAAAATTAATAAAGTTATTAGCATAGGAATATTTAGTAAAAATATTAGTAGTTTTCATTCGAATGGTGAACATTTTCATGATCCAGAAAAATTAAGTAAACGACTTAAAATATTAATTAAAACCTATAAGAAGATAACGATATTAATTAAAGGTTCTCGTAATCCTATTCTAGATTATCTTATACAGACCTTAAAATAATTAGGAAAAATACTTATTATGGTATTTTGGATTATAAAAAAAATATTCCATGAACAAAATATAACCTTTCTTAATTTGAGAGGACTATTAAGTTTTATGACATCATTTTTTCTTTCTATTATGATGTTTCCCTGTTTTATAAAAATATTCAAACAATTACATTTTAGTCAAATTATACGTCAGGATGGTCCAAAGAGTCATTTTAATAAAGATGGTACCCCTACTATGGGAGGTACGATAATTTTAAGTGTAATTGTTATTACAGTATTATTTTGGGCACATTTATCCATTTGTTATATTTGGTGTATATTATTATTATTAATAGGATATGGTCTCATCGGATTTATTGATGATTATCTAAAAATAGTACGACGTAATTCACAAGGGTTAATTGCCACTTGGAAATATTTTTGGCAATCTATAATAACAGTTATAATAATTGGTATAATTTTTTGGATTGATCATCATCAATTTTTCAGAGAAAAAATAATGTTTCATAATTTAAGTCATTTTTATTCTACAGTGGAAAAAATTATATATTTTTTTCTGATATATTTTGTTCTCATTGGTAGTAGTAATGCAGTTAATTTAACTGATGGATTAGATGGATTAGCTATTATGCCTCTAGTATTAGTCTTTTCAGTATTTGCTTTAGTTGCATGGGCTACTAGTAATGTCACTTTAGCGCGTTACCTACATCTTTCTTACTTATACTATTCTAGTGAACTAGTAATAGTTTGTACTGCAATTATGGGTGCAGGATTAGGTTTTTTGTGGTTTAATACATATCCTGCTAAAATATTTATGGGGGATGTTGGATCGCTGCCATTGGGAGGAATATTAGGAATAATATCAATTTTTTTACGAAAAAAATTATTACTGTTTATTATGTCGGGAGTTTTTATTATAGAAACTATTTCAGTTATTATTCAAGTTAGTTGGTTTAAATTAACCGGAAAACGATTATTTCTTATGGCTCCACTACATCATCATTATGAATTACAAGGATGTCCGGAACCACGGATTATCGTAAGATTTTGGATTATAACTTTAATAATGATTATTATAGGAATATCAATTATTGCAAAGGTACCATAAATGAATAATTATAAAAAAAAAATATTGTCATAATGGGACTAGGTATCAGCGGTCTATCGTGTATTGATTTTTTTTTAGAGCGTAATATATACCCACGCGTGATAGATACCAGACCTAATCACCCACAACTTAATAAGTTACCCAAAGAAGTAGAATACATTTCTGGAAATTTTACTAAAAAATTGTTCAAGTATACGGACATGATAGTAGTAAGTCCAGGAATAAGTATAATGCATCCATTTCTTCAAGAAGCGTTAGCTAATGGTATAGAAATTATCAGCGATATTGAATTATTTTGTCGAGAGGCTAGAGCACCTATTGTAGCAATTACTGGTACTAATGGTAAAACTACTGTTGCTACTTTAATTGGAAAAATCGCTAATTCTTATGGTTATTATACTGGAATAGGAGGAAATATTGGTATTCCAGCTCTTAAACTTTTATTAAAACCTTATCAACTTTATGTATTAGAAATTTCTAGTTTTCAACTAGAAACAGTACAGAGTATACAGAGTATTGTATCAATAATTCTTAATATTACTGAAGATCATTTAGATCGTTATCCTTTTGGATTTTCTGATTACCGTAATACTAAATTACGTATTTATGAAAAATCTTCCGTTTGTATTTATAATGCGGAAGATAACAATACATATCCAAAACGAAGAAATATCCAAAACTATTTGAGTTTTGGGATTAGTAAAGGTGATTATTATTTAGATCATTCCTCTCCAGGTAATATTTGGTTATATGTAAAGGGTAAAAAAATATTAAATACAAAAAATATTAAATTACTAGGACAACATAATTACATGAATATTTTAGCATCATTAGCAATATCCGATGTTTTAGGAATACCCCGTACGGTGACTTTACAAATTATTTCTAATTTTAATAGTTTGCCGCATCGTTACCAGTTAATTTTAAACCGAAATAATATTCAGTGGATAAATGATTCAAAGTCAACTAATATAGGTAGTACAATAGCAGCAATTAAGTTGACTAAAAAAAACAGAAATGGAATAATTCATTTACTTTTAGGAGGGGATGGAAAATGTTCTAATTTTCAACCTCTTAGAGAATATTTACAATATCGAATCCAAGTGTATTGTTTTGGGAAAGATAAAGATATATTATCAACATTACATCCCCAAATAACAAAAAAAACCGAAACTATGGAAGAAGCTATGTACTTACTAGTAAAAAAATTAACCCCGGGTGATACAGTTCTTTTATCTCCTGCTTGCTCTAGTCAAGATCAATATTTAAATTTTAGTCAACGTGGAAATCTATTTTCCGCATTAGCTAAAAAATTAGGTTAATTAATATATATTTTCAATAAAATTTTATTATAAAAACTCCAAATTTCAAAAAAATGAAATTTTATATAATTTATCTACAATAGATTTTATTTAAATTACAGAAAATTTTATGAGTGAAGTTGATTATCGATTATTAATAATAGGTGGTGGAACAGGAGGACATATATTTCCCGGAATAACAATAGCTCATTATCTTATGAATCGTCATTGGAAAATTCTATGGATAGGATCTACTGATCGTATGGAATCCATTATAGTTCCTGAACATAATATTAATATTAAAATTATGAAAATGAATTTTCTTAATAAGAAAGGATGTAGGTATTACTTACCTATTTTACTTCAATTAGCAAATACAATTACTAAATCATTTAATATAATTCAAAAATGGAAACCTGATGTAGTGTTAGGTCTGGGAGGTTATATTTCTGCTCCAGGTATTTTAGCAGCTTGGTTATATTCTGTTCCAATAGTTATCTATGAACAAAATCGCATTGCAGGATTAACAAATAGGTGGTTATCAAAAATCTCGAATTACGTATTACAAGCTTTTCCAGGAAATTTAACTCATGCTTTAGTAGTAGGTAATCCTATTCGACAAGAAATTTTAATAATTCCTGAACCTGAAGTAAGATTTGTAGGACGAAAAAATTATCCCCTTAGAGTATTAGTAATGGGCGGAAGTCAGGGATCAGAAATAATAAATAATGTTATTCCACAAGTAGCAATGATTTTAGGCAATAAAATTACTTTATGGCATCAGGTAGGAACCTGTTTTTTCAATAAAACACTAAAATTGTATCAAGATACATGTAATAATAGTCAATATCGACTTACTGAATTTATTTATGATATAGCGGAAGCTTATAGTTGGGCTGATATAGTAATTTGTAGATCTGGTGCATTAACTGTAACTGAAATAGCTGCAGTAGGTTTACCGGCAATTTTTGTTCCTTATCCTCATAAAGATAAACATCAATATTGGAATGCAGTATGCATGGAATCTATTGGTTCGGCAAAAATTATGGAGCAATCATCTTTTACCCCTTCTAGAGTAGCAGATTTGTTATTAACTTTTGATAGAAAAAAACTATTACGAATGGCTTCATTAGGAAAATCAATAAGTATTATTAATGCTACCGAAAAAATCTCGTCTTTATTAGCAAGCATAGCTTGTTCTAATAAGTAAAGAAAAATAACTATTTTTGCAGAAATAACAAAAATCAATAAAAATTAACTAACTTAGAAATGAATGCTAAAATTTAGGTATTTCAATAATTTGCAAATATCATCAAAAAAATATATCCATTTTGTGGGTATCGGCGGTTCAGGCATGGGACCAATAGCGATAATATTAGCACAACAAGGATATCTAATTACTGGTTCAGATATTAACCCAAATGTTATTACAGAATACTTAATATCACTAGGTGTCACTATTTATTTTACTCATCATTCTTCTCATATACAACAAGCATATGTAGTGGTTATTTCTACAGCTATTGATCATAATAATCCAGAAATAAGGGGCGCTTATGAAGCACATATACCAGTCATAAGTAGAGCAGAAATGTTGTCAGAATTAATAAAGGATCGTTATAGTATTGCTGTTTCTGGTACACATGGAAAAACTACAACTACTGCTTTAATATCAACGATATACATGAAAGCAGGTTTAGATCCTACATTTATTAATGGTGGAATATTAAAAGATTACGGAACTTGTTCCCATCTTGGAACAAGTAAATATTTAATATTTGAAGCAGATGAAAGTGATGCTTCTTTTTTATGTTTACACCCCATAGTAGCAGTTATTACCAATATTAATCCTGAACATATGGAAACTTATAAAGGAAAAATAACTAATCTTCAACTAAGTTTTATCAATTTTTTACATAATTTACCTGAGTGGGGACATATAATTATATGCCTAGATAATATGTTCATTAGACAAATTTGGCCACTTATTCAAGGTACAAGAAAAATTACGACATATGGATTTAGTAGAGATGCTGATATATGTATTACTAATTATTACCAAAAAAATCTCCAAAGTTATTTTATTTTAAGACGAAAAAATAAGATAAATCTCTCAATATGTTTAAATTTACCTGGAGAACACAATGCACTTAATGCAACTGGAGCGATTGCAGTTGCTACCGAAGAAGGAATTCATGATACTGTTATTTTACAATCACTCCAATATTATCAGGGAACAGTGCGCAGATTTGATTTTTTAGGTAGATTTCCCCTACACAATTTTAATGGTAAAAAAGGTAGTGTATTAATAGTAGATGATTATGGACATCATCCAATGGAATTATCTGTGACTATTAAAACTGTTCGGGTCAGCTGGCCTCAAAAAAGACTAGTAATGATCTTTCAACCACATCGTTACACGAGAACTCGTAATCTATACAATGAATTTATTTCTATACTTTCCCAAGTGGATATTCTATTTTTATTAGAAATAGATTCTGCGGGGGAAAAACCCATTTCCGGAGTTCATAGTAATGATATTTGTACTACTATTAATAATAGGTATAAAAAAAGAAAAAAAGTAATTTTTGTTGAGACACATTATTCTCTGATTAATCTTCTTTATTTTTTCTTAAATGATAATGATGTTATTTTAATTCAGGGAGCTGGAAATATAAAAACAATTTCTGAGATGATTATTGCTAATTTAGTGAAAACTTTCCAATAATTTTTGAATTTTTTATCATAGGAAATAGTTATGTCGGATAAAATTGCAGTATTATTAGGAGGAAAATCATCTGAAAGACAAGTGTCATTACTTTCTGGTAAATCAATAGTTACTGCTCTTCAAGCATACGGGATGAGTGCTTATGCAATTGATATTAAATATTATCCCATAATAAATCTTAAAAAAGATGGATTTAAGAAAGTCTTTTTAGCTCTTCATGGACGTGGTGGAGAAGATGGTATTATTCAAAGTGTATTAGAATTTTTAAAAATACCTTATACTGGAAGTGGTATTCAAGCTTCTGCTATTAGTATAAATAAATTAAGCACTAAATTAATATGGAAAAATTATGGATTACCAGTATCTCCTTGGATAACAGTCACAAAATCATCATTAATTAATGGTTCTTTAACTAACAGTATAAAACAACAGATAGTAAATTTATCTATGCCAGTAATAGTAAAACCTATTACTGAAGGTTCAAGTATAGGTATTACAAAAGTTAATCATCTTAACGAAATATCATTAGCCTTAAAAAAGGCATTTTATTATGATAATACGATATTAGTAGAAAAATGGATAAGTGGTCCTGAATACACAGTAGTTATTATAGGAGATCAAATTCTTCCAGAAATTAGAATTAAGTCATCTGGTATTTATGACTATAACGAGAAATATTTCACGTTATCTAAAACTAAATATTTTTGTCCTAGTGGTTTATCTATTCAACAACAATGGAATTTAAATAATCTGGTAATGAAAGCATGGCAAGTTATAGGATGTAGCGGATGCGGTAGGATTGATGTTATTAAACAAAATGATAAATTTTATTTACTCGAAATTAATACGTGTCCAGGGATGACTAGTACTAGTTTAGTACCTATTGCGGCCCAACAAATAGGTTGGACTTTTTCCAAATTAGTAATAGAAATTCTTAATTTAGCCGATTTAAAGAACAATTTATTCTAATATTTATCTATGAATAGATAATTTCATTTCTATCTTTTGAGCTTTGATCAGATCAAATAATTTTTATTAATATTTATTATTACAGATAGTGAATAACTCAATTTATTAGTTTGGTTGAGCTAATGATGCTAACCTTTTCAAGGTATATTTTATTTTTTCTGGACATTTGCTAGCTACTTTACGCAATAGTTCTGCACTTTTATGACTTATTGTTCTATGAAATATTGGATTATTTAATTTTGATGAATTTACTAAAACTATAGCATTAGTTATTTGTAATGAAGGATTAATACTAATATTAATCTCTATTAATGATGGAATCATAGATTGTAAAATAGACAATAAAATTGATCGTTGATAACGTAATCGTGTCATCGCGGTAGCATTCGAAATGGACAGTGATAATATTCCTTTCTGAAATTTAATAACCCGACAACAAGAATGAAAATGAAAGGGAAGTACAGATTTTATTAGTTGATCTAAATAAATTAAGTATTTATATTTTTTGTGTAAGTATTTCAGCGTACTATGTTCTGAAGAATTCTCAAATATATTTTTGAGGGTACATGGATAACTAGCTCTCATAAAAGGTTATTTCCTTAATAATTTAATTAATATTTTTTAAAAATATTATTCCACTTCAGTAAGAATTTTCTGATTAATAATAATTATCAATATATAATATTCACATATTTTATCATAAAATTTATATAAAAGTAATATATTAAAAAAATATGAGGACAATCTAAGAAAGAGAATGAATTTAGAATGTTATTACATATATTAAAAAAAATCTTTGGAAGTAGAAATGATCGAATGATATTTCGTCTGAACAAATTAGTGTTATCTATTAACAACTTAGAAAAACAATACTCTCACTTTTCAGATAAATCATTAAAAGACAATACTAGGTTATTTCGACAACGTCTTCAACAAGGAGAAAACCTTGATAATTTGTTACCTGAAGCTTTTGCTACTGTAAGAGAAGCTAGTAAACGGGTATTTAATATGCGTCATTTTGATGTGCAGTTATTAGGGGGAATAGTTTTAAATAGTCGATGTATTGCAGAAATGAGGACAGGGGAAGGAAAAACATTAACCGCAACTCTTCCAGCTTATTTAAATGCTCTTCCTGAAAAAGGAGTTCATATTGTTACTGTAAATGATTATTTGGCACAAAGAGATGCTAATATTAATCGTCCTTTGTTTGAATTTTTAGGAATGACTATAGGACTAAATTTACCTGGAATGACTATATCCGAAAAAAAGACAGCTTATTTAGCTGATATTACTTATGGTACTAATAATGAATATGGTTTTGATTACTTACGGGATAATATGGCTTTTAGTACTCAAAATCAGGTACAGAGACCACTGTACTATGCTTTAGTAGATGAAGTAGATTCAATACTCATTGATGAAGCTAGAACACCTTTAATTATTTCTGGTTCGGTAGAAAATAATCGTTCGGAGATATATATTAAAGTAAATAATTTTATTTCATCTTTTATTCAACAAGATAAAGAAGATTCAGATTATTATCAAGGACAAGGTCATTTTTGTGTAGATGAAAAAAATAGACAGGTATATTTAACAGAACGAGGATTAATTTTAATAGAAGAACTTTTAGTAACTGAGGGATTAATTAAAAAAGAAGATTCACTTTATTCACCCTCTAATATAATGTTAATGCAAGATGTTACTGCTGCTCTCCGTGCCCGTACATTATTTATTCGTAATAGAGATTATCTTATCAAAAATGAAGAGATAGTAATTGTGGATGAACATACTGGTCGTACTATGCCGGGTCGTCGGTGGTCAGAAGGATTACATCAAGCAATAGAGGCAAAAGAAAGGGTGAAAATTACCAATGAAAATCAAACTCTTGCTTCTATTACTTTTCAGAATTACTTTCTATTATATAATAAATTATCAGGAATGACTGGTACTGCTGAGACAGAATCATTCGAATTTAGTTCTATCTATCAATTAGATACCATTGTTATTCCTACTCACAAAATAATGATTCGTCAAGATTTACCAGATTTGGTATATTTCACTGAACAAGAAAAAATTTTCGCTATAATTAGCGATATCAAATCTCGTATTAGTCAAGGTCAACCAGTATTAGTAGGAACTATTTCTATTGAAAAATCCGAGAAATTTTCTCAAGCTTTTAAGAAAGCAGGGATTATACATAATATATTAAATGCTAAATTTCATGATCATGAAGCGGAAATAATTGCTCAAGCTGGTCAACCTGGAGCAGTAACTATAGCTACTAATATGGCTGGACGTGGAACAGATATTGTATTAGGAGGTAATTTACAATCTGAAATTTTAAAATTTAAATATCCTCATTCTAATAAAATAAATAGTATTAAGCAAGCTTGGAAAGAACGACATAAGAAAGTAGTCAAATCAGGAGGACTACATATTATAGGTACGGAACGGCATGAGTCTCGTAGAATTGACAATCAGCTCAGAGGACGATCCGGAAGGCAAGGAGATCCAGGTTCTTCAAGATTTTATTTATCCATGGAAGATAATTTAATGCGAATTTTTGCTTCAGATCGTTTGGTCGAAATTATGAAAAAATTAGGCATTCAATCTACCGAATCAATAGAACATCCGTGGGTAACTCAAGCTATTGCTCATGCTCAGTGTAAAGTAGAAGGTCGAAATTTTGATTTGCGTAAACAGTTATTAGAATACGATAATGTAGCTAATGATCAAAGAAGAGTAATTTATAGTCAGCGTAATGAGGTATTGGTAACATCGAAAATAAATCTAATGATAGACCATATATTTGAAGATATATTCCAATCAATTATTCAAAAATATCTTCCTTCGCAATATTATAATAAATACTGGAATATTACTACTTTAGAATATCTGTTGAAAAAAGATTTTCAGATAGATTTGCCTGTAAGTCAATGGTGCAAATATAATGAAAAAATCATGTCATCACAAATTAGTAAAAAAATTATTTTTTACGCCAAAAAAATATATAATAATAAAAAATTAATAGTTAGTTTAGCAACTATATGTCAGTTAGAAAAAAATATTATATTAAAAACATTAGATGCACTCTGGCAAGAACATTTAGCTGCTATGGATTATCTCCGTCAAGGTATTCATTTACGTGGTTATGCACAAAAAGATCCACAACAAGAATATAAACGAGAATCATTCGAGATGTTTTCCAATTTGATAGAAACAATGAACTATGAAATAGTTAGTATTCTTTGTAAAATGAAGTTAAATAATTTAGAAAATTTTTCTGAAAATACATCCTTAAATTTTTTATCATATTCTTCATCAGAACAAAGTAATAATATATCTTCTATCCTCAAAATAGGACGGAATCAATTATGTCCTTGTGGTTCACAGAAAAAATATAAAAGATGTCATGGACAAAGATTTGATTTGTCGAAATAAATATTTTATTTTGTAATATTATTACAATCTATTAACCAGTATTGTAAATCAAGATTTTTACATGATTTACTACAAAATGGTCGAAAAATTTGATTGTATTTCCAACCAAATATTTTTCCACATCTTGGACATTCTACTTGGATATTATTAATCATAATTTTAATATTCTGATAATTGCAGTTAGTGAAAAATTTTTATTATTAATACAAGTACTGATATTACCACAATTATTAATCTAGTTTTCATTTCAAATATATTTCATACATAATATTTTTATTCAAATATCTTCAACTTATACTTTTTTTATTAGAATAAATTAAGAGTAGGTATCAATTGAGTTATAGTATTGACATTCACTGCATTAAAAATTATATATGAAATATATAACTGTATTAATTACAGTTTATTTAATGATTTTATTCTATAATTAATCCAGTTCTGAATAACTGTTTTCTTGATTTCAGAAATTCATGGACTATCATAGGTTTTTTTCCAGCTAGTTGTAATTTTTCTATATTTAATATTCCTAGGTTGGTAGCAATTTTTATGTTCTTTTTACCAATATGTAATATTTGACCTGGTTTAAATTGAGATAAATCAGGACAAGAATACGAGTTATCTATTGATGCTTGCCATACTTTGATATATTTGTCTTGAAAAATAAAATAGCATCCTGGCCATGGATTAAAAGCTCTTATACGACGTTCAATTTCACAAGCAGATAGTGTCCAATCTATATATCCTTCTTCTTTACTAATTTTTTTAGCATAAGTTGATAATAAGTGATTTTGTGGTTTTGGAGATAGAGTATTATTCATCACTTGATGTAAGGTGAATAATAGACTTTTAGTACTTAAAAATGATAATTTTTTTAAAAGTGTAGCACTAGTATCTGTATGGCAAATAGGACAAGAAATTTGATAAAGAATATCTCCGCTATCAAGTTTATCGTTCATTTGAATAATAGTTACTCCCGTATATAAATCTCCAGATAAAATAGATGTCTGGATTGGTGATGCGCCTCTCCATCGTGGTAGAAGAGAACAATGCACGTTAATAGAACCAAAACGTGGAATAGTGAGTAATTTTTTAGGTAATTTAACACCATAAGCTACTACTACCATAATATCAGCATGAAGTTCTAATAATTTTTTTTGTAAAACTTCCTGAGTTATATCAGAATTATCCGGTTGAAAAAGAGCAATCTTATGTTGAAGAGCAATAGTTTTGACTGGATTATAGGAAACTTGTTGTCCTCGACCAACTGCTCTATCAGGTTTAGTTAAAATTCCTACTACAATATGCTGAGAGATAAGAAATTTTACCTGAGTAGCAGCAAAGTCTGAAGTGCCCGCAAAAATAATTTTTAAAAAATTACTCATCTCAATGATCCAAAAATTTTTTCGAGAGTTTCTTCATTTGATTAGTATTAATTGGAGATAGGTAGTCAATTAAGATTTTTCCTTGAAGATGATCCATTTCATGTTGAATACAAATAGCTAATAAATTAGTTGCTTCTATTACACAATCATGTCCAGTTATAGTTAAAGTTCTAATTGTAATTTTTTGAGCACGAGGAATAAAAGCTTTATGTTCTGGAATAGACAAACATCCTTCTTCAATACTAATTGAACCTTCTTTTGATAAAAAAACTGGGTTAATAAGTACTAAAGGTTTATTTTTATTTTCAGATATATCAATCACAATAAGTTGCTGATGAATATTTACTTGTGTAGCAGCTAAACCTATTCCATTGTTAGTGTACATAAGATGTAACATATTTTTACAAATTTGCACAATATTTTTAGTCATTTTTATGACTGGATTGGCAATGGTGCGTAACCGTTGATCAGGATAAATTAATAACTGCATAATAGTAAACATAAAAATGAATATTAGAGTAGAAAAAATATTTTATCATGAAAAATGATATCATATCTAATTATTATCTTTTCAAAATAGAAATATTGTTAAAGAGAAAAATTATGACTAATAATGATATTAAGTTTTTTTTAAAAAAACTACAACAAGAAGAAATTATAGCTTATCCGACCGAAGGAGTATTTGGTTTAGGTTGTGATCCAGATAGCAAAAGAGCCGTACTAAAACTCCAGAATTTAAAAAAACGTTCTTTATCAAAGGGTTTTATATTAGTGGCAGCTAATTACAAACAGTTAAATCCTTATATTGCAAATAATAAATTATCTTATGAATTGAAAAAAAAAGTATGTTTACATAATGCTACCCCAATAACATGGTTAGTTCCTGCTAAAATTAATACTCCTTCTTGGCTAACTGGATCATTTAATTCATTAGCTATACGTATTAGTCATCATCCATCAATAGTAGAATTATGCAACATTTTTCAAAAACCATTAGTATCTACCAGCGCTAATATTTCCGGTACTCCTGCTTGTCGTTCTTTACAAGAAATAAGATATCAATTTGGATATGAATTACCAGTATATCCTGGTAATATTGGATCACTCAAGCATTGTACCGAAATTAGGGATTTATTATCGGGTCAAATTATTCGGAGTGGTGGATAATGGTGAATTATGATTATAATTTTGCACTGTTTGGCTATCCTATCAAACATAGTCAATCACCGCGAATTCATCAATTATTAGCTAATCAACTTAATATTTCATATCATAGTTATGGAAAAATTGAAACCAATAGAGAATTTTTTGCATATAAATTAAATGATTTTTTTTCTTCATCCGTAAAAGGTGCTAATATTACCATGCCATTTAAGCAACAAGCCTATAGTTTAGCTAATATTTTGACCGAACGGGCTTTATTAGCTGGATCAGTAAATACTCTGAAAAAATTAGAAAATAATCAGTTATTAGGAGATAATACAGATGGCATTGGGTTAGTAAGTGATCTTATAAGACTAAAATTTCTGCATGCTCAAGATAATATCTTAATTATTGGTGCCGGAGGAGCTGCTTATGGTATAATTTTACCTTTATTATATTATAATTGTTCGATTGTAGTTATTAATCGTACTTTCACACGAGCGCAGCAAATGGCGAAAAGATTTAGAAAGTACGGTAATATTAGAGCAGTGACTAGAAATATAGTTAGTCAATTCAAATTCAACTTACTAATTAATGCTACTTCTTGTAGTGTCAAAGGAATAGTACCTGACTTACCCACAAAAATTATATATTCTCAACCTTGTTGTTATGATTTATTTTATGACAAAAATTTCACTACATTTTTACACTGGTGTCAAAAAGTAGGGGTAAAATATTATGCTGATGGTATAGGTATGTTAGTAGGACAAGCAGCATATTCTTTTTTACTATGGTATGGTGTATTACCTGATATTTCATCAGTTATTAATACTCTTCAGCAAGAAAGACCAAAAAATTAAATAAATTATTTGACATAATATTAACCAAAAATTTACATTATAATAGGATTATTATCTAGGGGCGTAGTTCAATAGGCAGAACATCGGTCTCCAAAACCGGAGGTTGGGGGTTCAATTCCCTTCGCCCCTGCAATTTATTTTCAGTAAAAAAAATTTAATTTCCAATGACCATCAAAAATTATTTTTTTTTTGGAAAATTTTCAAATATATTAATTTATGTATAAGACATACTATTTTAAATCCAAATTGCATATAAAAACTGTGTAATTATTAGAATATACTCTATAATTTTGGAGAAATGTTTTTCAGAAATTAGGTAAAAAGAATAACTATGTATGATAGTTAATAACTGACGTGTCAAATGTGCAAAACAGGTAATTTATATAGGAAATAACTACATGTAAATTATCGGGAGATCATTGTTTATATAATGAACTCTCCACTATTATATATAATAAAAATCATTATTCTAAACTAATACTTCTTGATTAGTACAAAACTCTTGTAGAAAAATAGTTCTTAGTTTATTACTGATTAACCTCCTCATTTTAGGAATATCAGGAGTAATTAATATGTCTAGTTTATGTTATAGATGACAAAGACGAAAATTAATAGTTAATTTAGTCAATTAAAACATTTCCACTGATTTCCAAAAATGTTAAGTTCTATTTACCTCTAAAAAAAGTTGAATAATAATTTGATATTAACCAGGTTATCTAATAAAAATTTTGTTTTGATTAAAATTTTTAGTTTATAATTGATTAATTCTATTAAATCGTCAATAACAGATATTATCAATAATTGGCAAAAATAAAATTTAGGAATATTAGGACATATTATGAATAGAAAAAGTTTTTTAACAAACATTCAGTTTTTTGATAAAAAAAATTATCCGCGTGGATTTTCCCGATATGGGGATTTTACTATTAAAGAAGCTCAAATATTAGAAATATATGGTTATGCATTCTACGAGTTAGATGTATCTAAAAGAAAACCTATTAATGATGAAGAAATCAAATTTATTGAAGTATGTCGTGGTCATCGTTGTCCCGAAACTGATGCAGAAAAAATTTGGGTAAAATATAATACTATAATAAAAAAACCAAAAAAATTTTATTCACTATATGGAACAACGTCAATTTTAGAAAAAAATAATTTAAATATCGATGATTAACCTTTTTACTTTCAGTATCAATTAGAAAAAAGATATTATGATATGTGAATTGTAAATTTGATAATAATTCATCTTATCATCGAATAATTTATAATTATATATTTTCTAAAAAAAAAGTATAATTATTCTCAAATAGAAAAGGTAAATTCCGAACTATTCATCTATAATAAGAAAAAAGATTCTGATCTATATAAAAATAGTTAGAGAAAATTTATTAATTTTTGACAAGGTACCACTAGTATCTTCATACTAACGGTTAATTAGTTTAACTGTGTCAGTGTTTTTCGTTGTTTATCTACGAAGTATGGTATGATAATTAAATATCTAAAAAATAAAATATCAATAAATATTGAAATAAAATTGAACTAATTAATAAAAAGTGAAATAGTGAGGGTAACAATATTTTGGATACAAAAGATCCAGTTATGGAGAAGAACATGAGCGATAAAATTATTTATGTTAATGATAATAATTTTGAAAACTATGTATTAAAGATAGATAATAGAATTAATTTAGTAGAGTTTTGGGCCGAATGGTGTGGTCCGTGCAAAGGAATGACCCCAATTTTAGAAGAAATAGCTGAAGAATATAAGGAACAATTAAATGTCTTAAAATTAAATGTAGATAAAAATCCTCGTATAACACAAAAATATGAAATTCGTGGTATACCAACTTTGGTAGTTTTTAAAAATGGAAAAGTCCTAGATACAAAAGTTGGAATTTTACCCTTAGTAAAACTAAAAGAATTTTTGAATCCATTTTTGATTAATGATCCTGACTAGGATTATTTATCCTCTGAAATTTTCTTGTTATTACGAATACAACTTACCAAAATAGGTATATTATACCTAGATCATCGGTAATAAAATTCAAGTATCTAGAAATTTATATTTTTTCGTCAATATTTTTGGATTCAAATATCTATCTTCTTAGAAAAATTAAAAACTAAACAACTTAGTGGAAATAAATATTCCAATTTAAAGAACCATCATTATGAATCTTACCGAATTAAAAAAGAGACCAATTTCAGAACTCATCACTTTAGGTGATGCTATGGAAATAGAAAATATATCACGTATACGTAAAGAAGATATTATTTTTGCTATATTAAAACAACATGCTCAAAGTGGAGAAGATATATTTGGCGAGGGGGTTCTGGAAATATTACAGGATAGTTTTGGTTTTTTACGATATGCAGAAAGTTTTTATCTTGCAGGAGCAGATGATATTTATGTATCTCCTAGTCAAATTAAAAAATTTAATCTTCGTACTGGCGATACTATTGCGGGCAAAATTAGACCTCCTAAACAGGGAGAACGTTATTTTGCATTATTAAAAATTAACGAAGTTAATTCTGAAAAATCAGAAAATTTACGGAGAAAAATCTTGTTTGAAAATTTAACTCCATTACATGTCAATAAACGATTACGTATGGAACGCGGTAATGGTTCTACAGAAGATTTAACTGCTCGTATATTAGATTTGGCAGCACCTATAGGAGCTGGACAACGAGGGTTAATTGTAGCACCACCAAAAGCAGGAAAAACAATATTATTACAAAATATAGCACAAAGTATAGCTTATAATTATCCGGAATGTATTTTAATGGTTTTACTTATTGATGAAAGACCTGAAGAAGTAACTGAAATGCATCGACTAGTAAAAGGAGATGTAATAGCATCTACATTTGATGAACCAGCTACTAGACATGTTCAAGTAGCTGAAATGGTTATGGCAAAAGCTAAACGTTTAGTAGAACATCAAAAAGATGTAATTATTTTGTTAGATTCTATTACACGTCTGGCAAGAGCTTATAATACAGTAGTACCAGCATCTGGAAAAATATTAACAGGAGGCGTAGATGCTAATGCTCTTCACCGTCCAAAAAGATTTTTTGGAGCTGCTCGTAATGTAGAAGAAGCTGGAAGTTTAACTATTATAGCTACTGCACTTATTGATACCGGTTCTAAAATGGATGAGATTATTTATGAAGAATTTAAAGGAACGGGTAATATGGAATTACATTTATCCAGAAAAATTGCCGAAAAAAGAGTATTTCCAGCTATTGATTTTAATAGATCCGGTACCCGTAAGGAAGAATTATTAACTTCAATGGAAGAATTGCAAAAAATGTGGATTTTACGAAAAATTATACATCCTATGTCTGAAATTGAAGCAATGGAATTTCTTATTAATAAATTAGCTATGACTAAAACTAATCAAGAATTTTTTAATATGATGAAACGACAGTAAATACAATATTAGTGCTAAAAAATAATTTTTATTTAAAAGATAAGAATATTTCAATATATTCTACTAAATTTTAGGTAAAAATAATATTGGTAATAAAAAAATTGATATACAAGCGCCCGTAGCTCAGATGGATAGAGCGCTGTCCTCCGGAGACAGAGGTCTCAGGTTCAAATCCTGTCGGGTGCGCCTAATAATTTCTGTATGTAGTATTTATGGTGGCTATAGCTCAGTTGGTAGAGTCCTGGATTGTGATTCCAGTTGTCATGGGTTCAAGTCCCATTAGCCACCCATTTAGAAATTAAGCGAAGATGGCGGAATAGGTAGACGCGCTAGTTTCAGGAGCTAGTGTCTTAATTAGATATGAGGGTTCAACTCCCTCTCTTCGCAGTTTTCAAAAGCTATCGGCGAGTAGCGCAGTTTGGTAGCGCAACTGGTTTGGGACCAGTAGGTCGGAGGTTCAAATCCTCTCTCGCCGAATAATAAATATTCATATTTTAGATAGTTAAATTATTAACTACTAATGATAGAGTGAGATAATAATTATTATTTTTTTAAAAAAATGAAATTTTTTTTAAATTTTATAAATATTTTTATTGAAATTTAAAAAATAAACTATATTTAATAAATATGCAATTTTCTATAAAAAAGGTAATAAAATGCTATCTCATAGACAGAAAAAAAACGATAATCCCATTCTCGCTCAAGAGATAATAAAAAAACGTTCTAATGTACTAATTTGGTTATTACCTGTATTAGTTATCTCGTTACTCTTTCTATATTGGTATTTTCGACCTTTTCATAAGAAAGAAGCAAAACTAATATCTACAACTACATTACAGAAATTGACCCCTATTAAGTTAGGTAATATTACATTACCCAATGGGGTTATTCTCAGTATGCCAAATAATAGTATAGAAGAAAAATTATTAAAATTTATACAAGATCCTACACAAAAAATCAGCGATAAACATTGGTTCCATTTGGATGATCTAATTTTTGATAGTACTAAAAATGACACTACAACTGAGGATAAAACACATATTAAAAATATTGCTGCTATATTAAATGCCTATCCAAATGTTAAAATAAAAATTGGAGGATATTCTAGTAGCATACCAAGTGAAAAAAATATTAATTTATCCCAAGCTAAAGCACAAAGTCTTAGAAAAGAACTAATTAATGATTATAAGATATCCCCTGACCGTGTGATAGCTGAATCTTATACTGAACAAAATCCTATAGCTTCGCACAACACAACTCAAGGAAAAACACAAAATAGTGGAGTTTCAATAAATGTTATACAAAAGTAATACTTTAATACTATTCTAACTCTGAAATTGAGAGGTGTTAATAATGAGATATGAAAAAATAGTAACTTTATTTGATAATTTTCAACATGCACAAAATGCTAAGATAAATCTTTTACAAGCAGGTTTTCAAGAAAATGATATAAGTTTGATTGATAATGAGCAGCTTCAAGGAGAAGTTAATTTCTTAGCCCATCGGCATGATATTTGGAGACGGTTATTTGGTCAAACTTTAACTAAACAAGAAGCTAAAGTATATGCACAAGCCGTCAAAACGGGAGGAGTAGTTTTAACTTTACGTACTCAAGAAGAAGATACGGATAGAGCCATTACTATTTTAAATACTCATCCACTAGTAGACATAGCTGAAAAACTTGATAAATGTGATGATATTATTTTAGAAGAGAACCAAAGAACACTAGCTAATACCAAAACTCAAGAAGAGGTTTTAGAGCTCGCTGAAGAAAAATTAGAAATTGGTAAAAAAATTGTTTCTGAAGGTTCTACAAGAGTCAGAAGATTTGTAACTAAAAAAGATGTAGAAATAGAAGTTCCTCTTCATGAAGAACATGCTTCTATTTTGAGACGTGCTCGGCAATGTAGTAATAATTTACCATCTGATAATATTGATTGGTCTGAAACTGTAGTAGAAATAACAGAGACTAACGAAGAACCAGTGATAAATAAAAAAGCTAATATTGTTGAAGAGGTAATAGTGCGAAAGGAAGGAAAAGATCGAGTAGAAAAAATTTATGATACTTTACGCAAACAAGAAATAGAAGTTCAACATAATGATAAATGTAATAAAGAATAGTGGTTGTAAATAATATTTCAATTATAGTTGTGATAAAAAATTGTTCTTTTTAATCAAAATGCGGACAAAAAGTCCGCATTTTTTTTTTAAGAAAACTTTTTGTTTAAAATTTAATTTTATTTTTCAAGAAATGACCAAATTTTTATTGAAAAATCTTCTTGAATATTATAAAATAATAATAATCTGATTTTTTCAATGATTAATTAATCACTGTTGATTATATTTTCATCTAATAAAATTAGTTTAGTTTTCAATAAATTTATTTATTAAATATTACAAATAAATATTGAAATAATAAATAACGTAATAAAAAAATAATTATATTTTTTACGTTATATGATGAAATAATATTATTAATTATCATGATTGATAAGAAATGATGTTATTTCTACCACTGGTATTTTAATAGTGAGAGTAATGACTATGATAACCGCATATACAGTAATTAATAAACGGTTAAGACGTCTAAACCTAGATTTCAATACTTCTCATATTGATTGGAAAGATATTATTTGGTTAGATTTAATTGCACCAGAAGTCAATGAAAGAAAACGTATTCAAAAAATTCTAGGACAGAGTTTAGCTCATACTCCTGATTTAAAAGAGATAGAAGCTTCTGCACGTTTTTTTGAAGATTCTGATGGGTTACATGTCCACTCATTCTTTTTTTATGAAGATGGTTCCCATGCAAGAAATGTAACAGTAGCATTTACTATCCGGGAAGGAAGATTATATACGTTAAGAGAAAGAGAATTACCAACTTTTCGACTGTATCGACTACGTTCCAGAAATAAGTTATTGGTGGAAGGAACTGCTTTTGAGGTAATGTTAGATTTATTTGAAATTAAAATAGAACAATTAGCTGACGAAATAGAGACTATTTATAGTGAATTAGAACAATTAAGTCATATTATTATGAAAGGAAATTGTGATGAGGAAAGTGATGAAGCGGTATCTTTTTTAGCTGGTTTGGAAGATATGGTTTGGAAGATTCGTCTTTGTTTAATGGATACTCAGCGGGCACTAAATTTTTTAGCTCGTAAAAATAGATTACCTCTCACCCAAAATGAACAGAGCCGAGAAATTTTGCGAGATATTGAATCTCTATTACCTCATAATGAATCTGTACTCCAAAAAGTAAATTTTTTACTTCAAGCAGCAATGGGATTTATTAATATTGAACAAAATAAAATAATAAAAATATTTTCAGTAGTTTCGGTAATATTTTTACCTCCTACACTAGTAGCTTCAAGTTATGGCATGAATTTTAAATACATACCTGAGCTTCAATGGAGTTGGGGGTATCCTATTGCTATTTTATTAATGTTTCTGACTGGTGCAGCACCTTACGCTTATTTTAAATATAAAAAATGGCTGTAAATTTCATTATATTGTTATTCTATGTTGATCATTAGAAAAAGAGCAGGAAAATTATCTGAATAATTGTAATTAATATAATTAGTTTAAGAAAAATTCTAATAATAGTTTTTCAATTAGGATAAATAAAAATTTTTTATATTATTATTTTTACTATCTGACTTAATGTGAAAGTAAAAAGATATATAAAAAATAATTCAAGAAAATTGAAAAAATTAATTTTTATGGAAGAATTATTTCTGTTTATTAAAAATGTCATATTAAATTCATTGAATCTTTTGGTGATAAGTAATACCCGTTTAAAATTTTTATTGAGGTTCAATTATTCATTACTTTTTTACTTCAAAAAAATATGTTATAAATGTTCAATAAAAATATTTAACAAAAAAAATAAATATTCTACAGATATGAGTAATACTTTTCGTATTTTATTACACTCTTTATATTAAAATATGAAAAAATATTTCAATTTTAAATAATATAATTTTCAAAATTAAATTAATAGCTTATAATTATATAAAATTTTTTCGATAGAAAATCTTATCTATTTTTATAAAGGGTTGAATACTATTTATTTTCCCCCATATAAAAGATATTATAAATTTGATTTGTGAGATCAAATCCTCTCATTTGCAATAGGAGCTTATTTGTTCATGACCACTATAGTTAGTGTACGACGCCATGCCCAAGTAGTTATTGGTGGAGATGGTCAAGTAACACTAGGTTGTACTATAATGAAAGGAAATGCAAAAAAAGTCCGACGACTTTATAATGATCGAGTTTTAGCAGGTTTTGCAGGAGGAACGGCAGATGCTTTTACATTATTTGAACGTTTTGAACGTAAATTAGTAATTTATCAGGGACATTTAGTAAAAGCAGCTGTTGAATTAGCCAAAGACTGGAGAACAGATCGTATATTACGAAGACTAGAAGCAATATTAGCAGTAGCAGATGAAAATTCATCTTTAATTCTTACTGGAAATGGAGATGTCATTCAACCTGAAAATGATCTAATAGCTATAGGATCTGGTGGACCTTATGCTCAAGCTGCTGCTAGAGCTATGTTAGAAACTACTCAAATGAATGCACGAAAAATAACAGAAAAAGCTTTAATTATTGCAGGAGAGATTTGTATCTACACAAACAAAAATTTTACTATTGAAGAATTAACTTCTCAAATGTAAGGATTTGTATTATGTCTGAAATGACTCCACGTGAAATAGTCAGTGAACTAGATAAATTTATTATTGGTCAGAATAATGCTAAAAGAGCAGTAGCTATTGCTTTACGTAACCGATGGAGACGGATTCAACTACATGAAGATCTTCGTCATGAGATAACCCCTAAAAATATTCTTATGATTGGTCCTACTGGAGTAGGCAAAACAGAAATAGCTCGTCGTTTAGCCAAATTAGCCAATGCTCCTTTTATTAAGGTAGAAGCTACTAAATTTACCGAAGTCGGATATGTAGGTAAAGAGGTTGATTCTATCATACGTGATCTGACAGATTCAGCTATTAAAATGGTACGTCTTCGTTCTTTAGAACAAAATCGTAATCGAGCAGAAGAAATTGCTGAAGAACGTATACTTGATGTATTAATACCTCCTCCTAAGAATAAATGGGAAAAAAATGAAGAGTCTCCAGAAGATTATGAGTGTACACGCCAAGATTGGAGACAGAAGCTCCGTGAAGGATTAATAGATGAAAAAGAAATAGAAATTAATCTTACTTCTAGTCCTATGGGTGTAGAAATTATGGCTCCTCCTGGCATGGAAGATATGACAAGTCAGTTACAATCCATGTTTCAAAATTTAAGTGGTCAAAAACAAAAAAAACATAAAATAAAAATTATTGATGCTATGAAAATTTTGATAGAAGAAGAATCCGCTAAATTAGTTAATCCAGAAGATTTAAAACAAGAAGCTATTGAAGCAGTAGAACAACATGGAATTGTATTTATTGATGAAATTGACAAAATTTGTAGACGTGGAGAAACTTCGGGACCGGATATCTCAAGAGAAGGAGTTCAACGTGATCTATTACCATTAGTAGAAGGCTGTAATGTTTCTACTAAACATGGAATGGTAAAAACTAATCACATTTTATTTATTGCTTCTGGAGCTTTTCAAGTAGCTATTCCTTCTGATTTAATTCCCGAACTACAAGGACGACTGCCTATACGGGTAGAATTACAAGCACTAACGAGTAAGGATTTTGAACGAATTTTAATTGAACCAAGTGCTTCTATTACTAGACAGTATAAGGCATTAATGGATACAGAAGGAGTTACTATTGAATTTACTAAAGATGGTATTCGCCGAATTGCTGAAGCAGCATGGCAAGTAAATGAAAGAACTGAAAATATCGGAGCTAGACGGTTACACACAGTATTAGAGCGTTTAATGGAAGAAATATCTTATGAAGCGAGTGATCGTACAGGAGAAATATTTACGATTAATGAAAAATACGTAGGAGATCATCTTGATAAATTAGTAGCAGATGAAGATTTAAGTCGTTTTATTTTATAAAAATATTATTATGTAAGTTATGAATAATAATTGATAACTTGAAAATAATAAAATTATTAGTGACTGATTAATTCAAATTACTAGATAGAATAATAATATTTATTTTCAAATAATATTAGATATCTTAAGTTAAACAAACAGTACTGTTATCTATATTACTAGTAATTAGATACGTTATCTGAACGGAAAATTATAACCAAAGAATATTTTCCGCACTTTTATAGTTATCTAATTACTAATCATGTTAAGTAGTTTGATAACAGGAATTGTTCCTATGTTTAAACAATATATAGTGGCTCTTGATCAAGGTACCACTAGTTCTCGCGCTCTGGTAGTAGATCATAATGTAAATATTGTAGCCAGTTCACAACATGAATTAAAACAAATTTATCCAAGATCTGGATGGGTAGAGCATAATCCTTTTGATATCTGGCAGTCTCAATGTTCTGCTCTTGTAAAAGCATTAGATTTTGCCGATATTAAATACGACCAAATAGCTGGAATTGGAATAACTAATCAACGTGAAACAACTTTAATTTGGGATAAATACACAGGTAAACCTGTTTATAATGCTATTTTATGGCAATGTTCTCGTACTGCTCAGTTATGTGAAAAATTAAAACAAGATGGATTAGATAATTATATTCATCAAACTACTGGATTACTATTAAATCCTTATTTTTCTGCTACTAAAGCAAAATGGATATTAGATAATATTGCAGGAGCACGTATTAAAGCTCAACGAGGACAATTATTATTTGGTACTATTGATACCTGGCTAGTGTGGCAGTTAACTAAGGGACGTGTGCATGTTACAGATTATACTAATGCTTCCCGCACAATGTTGTTTAATATACATACTTTAAAATGGGATCAAAATTTATTAGATATTTTTGATATACCTAAAATAATCTTACCCGAAGTACGTTCTTCATCAGAAATTTATGGAAATGTGAATCTAGAAGGATGGAATGGAAAAAATATTTATATTTCCGGAATAGCAGGTGATCAACAAGCATCACTTTATGGTCAATTATGTGTAAAATTTGGTATGACTAAAAATACTTATGGTACTGGATGTTTTATGTTAATGAATACTAATCATTCAGTAATTAATTCTACTCATGGATTATTAACTACTATTGTATGTGGACCAACTGGAGAAGTAAATTATGCTCTAGAAGGAACAGTTTTTATTGGAGGAGCATCTATACAATGGCTTCGTGATGAAATGAAAATGATTACTCATGCTTCCGATTCAGAACACTATGCTACTGAAGTTAATAATACTAATGGTATATATGTAGTACCTGCATTTACTGGATTGGGATCACCTTATTGGAATCCGTATGCACGAGGAGCTATTTTAGGTATTACTAGAAATTCTAATTCTAGTCATTTTATTCGTGCCACTCTAGAAGCTATTGCTTTTCAAACTCGTGATGTTATAGAAGCAATGCAAGCGGATACAGGATTAGCTCTCAATAGACTTCGCGTCGATGGAGGAGCAGTAACTAATAATTTTCTTATGCAATTTCAGGCTGATATCCTTGGTATTTATGTTGAAAGACCAAAACTGAGTGAAGTTACGGCCTTAGGAGCATCATTTTTAGCAGGCATTGCTGTTGGTTTTTGGGTATCTTTAGAAGAAATTAATCAAAAATTAATTATTGAACATTGTTTTATTCCTCATACTAATTTGTTCGAACGAAATAATAATTATGCTAACTGGAGAAAAGCTGTATCTCTAACACAGAGGTGGAATATGTAAATTTACGAATAATCCAAAAAAAATAATTTTTTCAAAAAAAAATTTGTTTTCATTATCTTACAAAGTAAGTTTTATCACATAAATTATGATAGTAATAAATATATATATCAGAATGTCTTAGACGATGATCACTCATTGAGTTTTGATACAATAAAAAGGATAGGTTCTCATGAATAAATGGATAGTAGCAAAAGTCACTAGAATTAAACACTGGACCAAAACATTATTTACTCTAAATGTAGAAGCACCCATATCTTCTTTTATTGCTGGTCAATTTACAAAAATTGCACTGAAATTGGATAATAAATGTATCCAACGAGCCTATTCCTTTGTTAATGCTCCTAGTGATAAAAATTTAGAGTTTTATTTAGTAACTGTAAAAGAAGGACACCTAAGTACTTATTTACATGATCTTGCTATAGGAGACAAACTTTTAATTTCTCAAGAATCAACAGGATTTTTCGTGCTCAATGAGATACCAAATTGTAGTGATTTATGGATGTTAGCTACGGGTACTGCTATAGGACCCTATTTATCCATTTTGCAAGAAGGAAAAGATCTTGAAAGATTTGAAAATATAATACTGGTTCATGCAGTTCGTTATCAGGAAGATATGTGTTATCTTTCACTCATGCAAGACCTTCAACATCGATATAGTAATAAAATTTACATACAAACAATAATAAGTAGAGAAAAACAAAAAGGATCCTTATTAGGACATATCCCTTCATTAATATCTAATGGAACATTAGAACAAGCGGTAGGTCTAAAAATTGAATCTGACCATAGTCATATAATGTTGTGTGGAAATCCAAATATGGTTCGTTTAACACAAGACATACTCAAGAATACTAGAAATATGAAAAAACATTTACGTCGGGGATCACCAGGACATATAAGTACAGAACATTATTGGTAATTTTATCCAAACTCAAGAAAATTTTTTATTTAAGAAGAGAAATATAGATATGCGATATCCTTTAGTTATAGGTAATTGGAAACTAAACGGTAATAAAAAAATGGTGCAAGAAAATATTTCTATCCTGAAAAATAATCTTCAAAATATTAAATTTTGTAGGGTAATAATTGCTCCTCCGCTAATGTATGTAGCACAAGCGTTTCAAGAAATTCGGGGTAGTTGTATCGAAATCGGAGCGCAAAATATCGATATTCATTTAAGAGGTTCTTATACGGGAGATATTTCAGCTGAAATGATAAAAGATATTGGAGCACAATATATTATTATTGGACATTCTGAACGACGAATTTACCATCACGAAAACGATAAAGTAATTGAAAAAAAATTTAGTATTGTTAAAAAATTAGGACTTATACCAGTATTATGTATTGGAGAAACTAAATTTGACCATGAAAATGGTAAAACTATGGAAGTATGTATTCGACAATTAAACTTAATAATTAAAAATCAGGGAGGAAATGCATTTCAAAATGTAGTAATTGCATATGAACCATTATGGTCAATTGGAACAGGATCCTATGCTTCACCAAAAAATGTACAATTAATACATAAATTTATTCGAAAATATATTAATCAAAATAGTGAAGCTATAACTGATACTTTAGTTATTCAATATGGCGGATCAGTAACTACCTCGAATGCATCAGATTATTTTAATCAACCTGATATTGATGGGGTATTAGTAGGACAATTTTCTTTAGATCCAGAAAAATTTGCAACAATTACAAAAATTGTGGAAAATATTTATCGAATAAATAATTCTAATACTTTTCTAAAAAAATGATGTTTACTGTAAAAAAAAATTTTCGCGGATGTTTTATATTTAGAATGAGAGATTATTGAATCTGTTAATTATATAGTTTCATTACTCAGATAATTCATCTTATACTCAAAGTAAGATAAACGTTATTTATTTTCCCATTACTAATGGGAGATTTAGTTTA
Organism: Candidatus Dasytiphilus stammeri; assembly: GCA_041941865.1. GTDB lineage: Bacteria > Pseudomonadota > Gammaproteobacteria > Enterobacterales > Enterobacteriaceae > Dasytiphilus > Dasytiphilus stammeri_H. The sequence goes on along the minus strand of CP145873.1, from coordinate 5,388 downwards.
TTCCATCCTCTAATTCCATCTTCTAAAATATAGATATGTGGAAAACCTAAACGTTTAATTTTTAAAGCTAACTTATTTTCTTCAATATTAGTCAGATCAGATCCTACTATAATAATAGTATTTAATTTATATTTTTCTAATTCTTTCCAATAACCTTGATTAATATCATTAGCTAATATATTTATAGAATTAAATATATGTCCTTGCATATACTCCTGCTGAGTACGAATATCAATAACTTTTGCATCTTTTTTAGTCATTAAAAAAGTTAATTCAGGACCACTTATCATTTTTATTTTGGTAAACCAAGACGACTTCATAGTAAAAAATACTGATAATATCAATAATATTAACCAAATATTACAGATCATATAATGTACACTATAAAAGTTTATTATTTCTGACATTAATCTTTATAACTCCAATAAAAATTTTATCGACTTAACTACATTTAGTTGGATAAAAATTTTTATTTGATATTTTACAAATAATTAAGTATTTATCAAATATAAAATTCCCTAAATTTAATATATTGAAAACTCATCAACTATTCTCGAATTGGACAATAATGTTTTCTAATAATTTATATCTTCACTATTCAATCTAGAGTATTATGTTTTTTCTCAATCTTCATAACTTCCGCGTCAAAAGAATAACTCTTGATATAGTCTTTCCTTAATGTCAAATTAAATTTGACAATTTCTGCAAAAAAAAGTACTTCTTTGCTGGAGTATTATTCGTTCAATGAACCTACCACATTGATTACAGGACTTGCCTGTGCGTCCATATACATTAAGTAATTTACTAAAATTTCCCTTCTTTCCATCTAAATGACAAAAATCTTGCAGTGAAGTTCCTCCATTATTTATAGAACATTGTAATACTATTACAATCGATTCTACTAACTTCTGTGTTTCAGTCCAATTTAATGTTAAAATTTTTCGAAAAGGTAAGATTCCGGCTAAAAATAAAGATTCATTAGCGTAAATATTACCAATTCCTGCTACAAATTTAGTATTCATTAAAAATGGTTTTACTCCTAAGTTGGAGGACCGAGTTTTTTGAAATAAATAATCTACCGAAAAATTAGTACTTAATGGTTCTGGTCCTAATTTTTTGATATACTCACACATATCCGGATTATCACTCCATCTCCACGATCCAAACTTACGAGGATCAGTATAACGTAAAATGGTTTTATTATTCATTACCAGATCTATGTGATCATGTTTATAATATGATGTTTTTAATGAAACGATACGCAATGTTCCAGACATTCCTAGATGAATGATAATAGATCCTTGATTTAATTTCATTATGAGATATTTTGATCTTCGATTAATACTTAATATTTTTTGATTCCTAATATTGAATATTTCTTTGGAAATCGGAAATTTAAGATTATTATTGCGAACTTTTGCAAAAATAATAGTTTTTCCTACAAAATATTTTTCTAGACTACGACAAATATTTTCAACTTCAGGAAGTTCTGGCATATTATTATATTATTAATATATTAATGATTAGTAATTCATATAATGTAGCTAAATTTTTCCTTCTTTATAAAGAACATGTTGACGTATTTTAGGATCAAATTTTCTTAGCTGAATTTTAGCTGAATTATTTTTTTTATTTCTAGTAGTAGTATAAAAATGTCCAGTGTGTGCTGAAGAAATAAGTTTAATAGTTACTCTTGATACTTTTTTCGCCATATTTTATCATCCTTTTTTTTTCAATTAATTTTTATTATTTTTTATATCTATTAAAATTTTCTTAATACCTTTTTTATCAATTGTGCGAATTCCTTTACGGGTCAGCCGAAGTTTGACAAATCTATTTTCTTCTTCTATCCAAAATTTATGGAAGTGTAAGTTAGGGACAAAACGACGTTTTGAAGCATTCATAGAATGAGAACGATTATTTCCAACTATTGGACGTTTACCAGTCACTTGACATAATTTTGACATAATGATTCTCTACTCATTTTAGTATAATATATAATATATTATATATTATTTTTATTCGATCGGAAAAATTATTTCATTTATTTATGAAAAAAAAAATAGAAGTAAAAATTATTGATAACAGAGTAGAAAAAATTTTTCAATTACCTCGTTATACTACTCCAGGATCTGCAGGATTAGATCTCAGAGCATGTCTGGATAAAATTATCTACTTATCTCCTGGAAAAACTATACTTATTTCAACAGGTTTAGCTATTAATATTACAGATCCTACTATAGCAGGAATAATTTTACCAAGATCTGGTTTAGGTCATCACCATGGAATTGTTTTAGGAAATTTAATTGGACTAATTGATTCAGATTATCAAGGTGAAATACTTATTTCAGTTTGGAATCGAGGACAAAAAAAATTTATAATTCATCCAAATGAACGTATTGCTCAATTAGTATTTATTCCTATAGTACAAGTGTCACTTAATATTGTTGAACATTTTTGTCCTAGCAAACGGGGTAAAGGTAATTTTGGGCATACAGGAAATATATAATATTATTCTGAAATTTGTATTCAAGATAAAAAATTACTGATATTAATTATCTAATCTATGAATATTTTCCTAATAACATTAAGCATTAGTGAAATATTTCTTTATGAAATGGGAAAAAGATAATTTAATTATTTGTTCCTATTAATACTAATTCACTTTAGTGAATAGTTAGTATTTTATTTTTAAAAATCTTTTCATGGAGGAAAATTTTTCTATGATTCGTAGCATGACCGCTTTCACCAGAAATGAAATAAAAAGAGATTGGGGACATGCAGTTTGGGAAATTAGATCTGTAAATCAACGTTATCTAGAAATTTATCTTCGTATTCCAGAATTATTTCGATCTCTTGAACCACAAATTCGCCAGCTGATAACTAAAAAATTAACTCGTGGTAAAATTGAATGTTTTTTGCGATTTGATAATAATTCTCAATTTTTACTTAATATTAATAGGTTACTTGTCCAACAATTACTAAAAATTGGCAATTTTCTTCAATCAAAAATTTCTGGGAAAGGAGTAATTAATATTTTTGATATTTTGCGGTGGCCCGGAGTAATAGTCACGGAAGAACTAGATTTCAATAGTATTGGCACTGAATTATTAACTGAATTAGACATTACTATTGATGATTTAATTAATATTCGTGAAATAGAAGGTTCTAGTTTAAAATATTTTATTGAACAACGCTTACTTAATGTAAGCAATGAATTAGCTAAAGTACGACTACTATTACCAACTATAATTAAGTTGCAGCATGAACGTTTGGTTAAAAAATTTAACGAAACTAAAATTAAGCTAGAAGATAATATGGTTTTTCAGGAAATTATGTTAATTGTACAACGGTGTGATGTAGCGGAAGAATTAGATCGTCTGCAGACACATATTAACCATATTTATCATATAATAAATAAAAATGAACCAATTGGACGACGATTAGATTTCATAATGCAAGAATTAAACCGAGAATCTAATACTTTATCATCTAAGTCTATAAATTATGATTTAACTTCTTCGGCCATTGAAATTAAAGTTTTAATTGAACAAATGAGAGAACAAATTCAAAATATTGAATAATAACTTCTTTTTTCGGTAACTGTCTTATCTATTGAATAATGGTTTGTTTTGATTATTTTGACTGCTCGAAAGATGTTTAATTACACAAATTTCTTCATACATATGAAAAAAATTTTTTTTAGAAATTAATCTTAATGAAATTTACTTAAATGTGATTCCATTTATTAGTAACTTTTGTAACTAAGGGTTCATAATAATAAATTTGTATCTATCGAATTATTTCCGCAATTATAATTATGAAATAAAAACGTTTAATAATGTTTGCTAGTGCATTTTGCACTATGATTTTCGCTATACTTATTTATTATTAATTTTTTAATAATGTAGTAATTAGATTACTATGACGTTGTACTTGCTGATTTTTTTTTAAAGATTCTGCATTTATAATATACTTTAAATCTAAGACTGCTTGTTCATAAATATCATTAATAATTAAATAATCATATTCATAATAGTGTTTCATTTCAGATACCGCTTGTGCTATACGTTGAGTAATAGATTGTTGACTTTCTTGTCCACGATAATATAAACGTCTAACTAATTCTTCTTTAGAAGGAGGTAAAATAAAAATACTTGATGTAAATGTAGATATTTTCTTACGTATTTGTTGTGCACCTTGCCAATCAATATCTAAGACAACATTGATACCAGTAGATAAGATAGTTTGAATGGATGCTCGTGAGGTTCCATAAAAGTTTCCAAATATTTTTGCATACTCTACAAATTCTTCATTTTGAATCATATTACAGAATTTTTCATTAGAAATAAAATAATAGTGTACTCCATTGAGTTCTTGAGAACGTTTCTTTCTAGTAGTATGCGAAATAGATAGTTGCGCGGAAACAATTAGTTGTTGTTTTAATACCTCCTGAATTAAACTAGTTTTTCCAGTGCCACTAGGTGCAGAAATTATAAAAAGTATACCTGTAGTTTTATTCATTTCTATCTTTTGTATTAAGTTTTATCTAAATAAAAGATAATACTTTAATATTAAATAAATATGGAGTATATATTATACTCTAATTACTTTTTTATTTAAAATAAAATTATTAAAATAAGATTGATTTTCACTTCATTCTTTCTTCAAGAAGGAAAATTCTATGGGGTTGAATAGTATTCCTGCAGGTTATAATTTGCCTGACGATATTTATGTAATAATCGAAATTTCCGCGAATAATAATTATCTGAAATATGAAATAGATAAAAAGAGTGGTGTTCTTTATGTAGATAGATTTTTAACCATCGCTATGTTTTATCCATATAATTATGGATATATAAATAAAACATTATCTTTAGATGGAGATCCTCTTGATACTTTGGTAGTGACTAGTTATCCTTTATACCCGGGCTCTGTTATTCGGTGTCGTCCGATTAGTCTTTTAACCATGAGCGATGAATCTGGTTATGATTCTAAAATTATTGCTGTTCCACATACCAAATTAACTGCACAGTATGATTATATAAAAGATTTAAATGATTTACCTAAATTGATGTGTGCAAAAATATCTCATTTTTTTGAACATTACAAAGATCTTGAAAAAAACAAATGGTCTAACATAATAGGATGGGATAATGCTCAAGCGGCTAAGCAAGAAATTATGAACGCTTATGAAAGATTCCTTAGTGAAAAGCATGATAATTTTATTAATTAGACATAAAAAATATATATTTTTTATATTTTTGTTAGGATAACTTCTTTTTAAGTTTATTAACTATTTTTCCAAAATAGTTGTAATAAATTATTCTTAATAAAAATTTTTCTTGATTTTATTGATAGTCCGTAAATAATATAGTAAAATTACTT